>CAKQLT010000065.1:0-8617 GCA_934254715.1 uncultured Clostridia bacterium
GCGGTTTTTTTGCGGTTTTTTTGCGGTTTTTTTGCGGTTTTTTTGCGGTTTTTTTGCGGTTTTTTTGCGGTTTTTTTCATAGTTTTTATCTCAAAAACTATGCCCTATTCCGCCTATTTTTCAACTTATTCGTTGCAAATGCGGCAAGGCGTAAGCGAAAAACTTTTTGTACGCTTCGCATTTGTCGATGTCGATACGCTCGCGTTTGCAACCGTTTTTGCACATCGCAAAGTACTTGCACGTCTTGCACTTTTCCTCTACGACCATACTTTCTTTGATAAACTCGACGGCTATGGGGTGCTTGGACAAAGCAAAGAAGTCCGTGTCGTTGATGTTGCCCATATCGTAGCAATCGAGGCAATAGAAGTCGCAAGGATACACTTCGCCGTCGCCCTCGATTACGAATTGATGGCAACAATGCCCTTCCATTCCGCATTGCTCGCAGTTTTGGAAATGCGCAAGCCGCACGAAATTGTCGAATTGCCTTACGGAAGTATACTTGCCGTCCATACAGTCTTTGAGATATAGCGAGAAGCATTTTTGCAAAAACTCGTAGTAGTCCTCGCCCGACATAACGTAGTTTTCGTCTTCGCTCGGGAACGGCTCGCCGTACGTTTTTGCGCACGAGGGTTTGCCCGACTCGTCGAGGCGCAACGGCTTCAACATCGGGATAAACTGCAAGTGCTTGAATTTTTGCTTTTTGAAAAAGTTGTATATCGGCACGATTCTGTTTGCGACTTGCTTTGTAAGCACGGTGAGAATGTTGAAATTCACACCGTATTTTTGCATAAGTTTCGCGCTTTCGAGAACGCGCGGGAACGTCTGATTGCCGTTTGCGTCAATGCGCAGAGAGTCGGCAAGTTCGTCGCCGTCAAGGCTTAATCCGACGAGATAACCGCCGCGCTTGAAAATCGAACACCACTCGTCGTCGATGAGCGTGCCGTTGGTTTGAACGCCTATGCTGACGGGCGCGCGGTTGACGTTAAGTTCACGTATAATCTCGTGCAGTTTTCTGAAAAAATCCTTGCCTGCAAGCAGAGGCTCGCCGCCTTGAAAGGACAGCATAACCCTATCGTTTCCTGCAAAATCGAACGCCTTTTTGAGCGTGGCACGCAAGGTTTGTTCGCTCATAAGACCGTGCGAAGGCATCTCGCGCTGACTCGAGAGCGAGTTGTAGAAACAGTATTTGCATCGCAAATTGCAATTTGACGACGCCGGTTTGAGCATTATGCTGATGTTCATAAACTAGTTGGTCTTACGGTGATTATTTTTTCGGGTGCGGACGTTCCGCCCAATCGTCATTCCGAGCGTCAGCGTGGGAATCCAGCCGTAGGCGCATTCGCTTCGCTTGATTCTCGCGGTCACTTCATTCCCTCAGAATGACATATGGAAGATTTGAATTTTCCTTAACTGCGGCGCAGACGCAATTTCACTTGCGCTATGCGCAAATTTCACTGTCCGTAAGGAAAATTTCACGCACGCTTGCGTGCATTTCATTGTACCAACGGCATTGTCCCGCCCTCGATTATGATTGTTGCGGCTCGTCTTGGTCGAAGATTATGTCATAGTTTGCGGTTTCACGCACGGCGTTGACAATGGCTTGTCTGGTCGCTTCAACTGCGGCGGATTGAATTATGGCAAGATTCACGACGGGGCGTTTGCCGCTTGCCATACAAAACATCGTGTCGCCGTCGTACATCGTATGCACGGGGCGGATTGCTCTTGCAAGCCCGTTGTGGGATATGCTCGCAATCGAGTTTGCCTCGACTTTTGAAAGTTTCGCGTCGGTGATTACGCAACCTATCGTGGTGTTTGTGCCAAGCAAGAGTTTCATTGCGTCGCCGCTTGCAAGGCACCTTTCGGTGTCGATAAACTCGCCCTTGCGCCCTTTTGCGCCCGCAACGATTTTGCCCGTTTCATCAACCACGTCGCCCATTGCGTTGACTGCGACGATTGCCGTGACCGTTACGCCGAGCACCTTGACGGTTGCCGCGCCTATACCGCTTTTGCAAGCGTTTTTCAAGCCTCTGATTTTGCCCACGGTTGCGCCCTTTCCCGCGCCGATATTGCCGAAATCGAGGGTTTTTGCGGCGTTTTGGCACGCTTTAAGTCCGTATTCTGCAGTCGGATAGTGATATTCCTTTTGATTGAGGTCGTACAAAACCGCGCCGCAGACTATGGGTATAATCTTGCCCATAGTGCGATAGCCTTTGCCTTGCTCTTTGAGATATTCCATAACGCCGACGGTTGAAGCAAGCCCGTATGCCGAGCCGCCCGACAGCACCACCGCGTTTATCTTTTGCATCATTTTTTCGTTGTGCAAAAGGTCGGTTTCTCTCGTACCAGGCGCGCCGCCTCTGCAATCAACGCCGCCCACCGCGCCGTCCGGCGCAAGTATGACGCTCACGCCCGTGAAGTCGTCGTCGTAGTGTCCTATCTTAAATCCCGAAGGTATCGAAACTTTCATTTTATCCCTCAAAAAAACAAAAGTCCGCCTCAAAAAGCAGGACTTTTGCGATATATTTTTATTTGCACAAATCGTCTATGCTGGTTTGCTCGTAGATGATGAATTTATCAAAGAAGTCCGCAACGTCTTTTTGCATTTGCTCGCCGCACCAGTCGTAAAACACTTCGTGTCTTGCGCCGGGGTAAAGGTGCAATTCGGTTTTGATTCCGTTTTGTCTGTACATCTTGTCGAGTTTTTTGACGCCCTTGCCCATTTGTCCGACCGAGTCCGCGTCGCCCGAGAAGATGCCTATCGCGGTTGCGGGATTGAGTTTTGCCTGAGCCTTTTTGCTGTACAGTTTGGAAGTTTCCTTCATCATATAAAAGTCGAAGCCGACGGACATATTTTGGTGTGCGAGCGGGTCTGCAAGCACGTCCTCACGTCTTGCGCGAACGCTGTTTGCCCACTGCAATTTGCCCTCGTCGCCTTTGAATTTCTGGAAGTTGTCGCTCACCCAGTTGACGATACGCGGACGCCAGTTTCTCGCAACGAGGAATATGGGCGCGACCGCGATTTTGCCGAGGTTGAACAAATCTCTCATATGTCCCGAACCGATGAGCGCGATTGCCTTTACGTCCGTACCCTCTTGCGCAAACGCTTGCGAGAGGAAACTGCCGTAACTGTGTCCCATAAGGAACACGGGCAAGTCGTATTGCGATTTGAGCCACTCGCGGAAGAACAACTCGTCCTTGAGTGTCTTTTTGAATATATTGCCGGGGTGCTTGCCGCGGTTTTGGTCGGTTTCGGTGAGTCCGTGCGCGCGGTGGTCGTCGCCGAACACTATGTAGCCCCTCTTGTTGAGGTAGCGCGCAAACTCGTCGTAGCGGCCCGCGTACTCGCTCATACCGTGCACGAGTTGAATAACGCCTTTGGGATTTTCCACGTCGTCCCAAAGTCTGCAATAAATCTCGGTGTTGTCAAAACTTTTGAGTTTGAACTCTCTCATATGCGTTTTCCTCAAAAATAAGGTTTTATTAAGCACATTATATACAATAAAACGCACTTTTTCAATAGTAGTTTTGAAAAATACCGCGACAAAAATTGCAAAAATCGTTGCGTAGTGCTACACTGTTTTTATGCAAGTATCAATCGTTCTAAATTGCGGAAGCGAAATAAAGCGCAAAATCAAAGGCGACAAAGTCGTATGTTGCGATGGCGGTTTCAACGTATGCACGGTGACGCCCGACGTCATACTCGGCGATTTCGATTCGCTCGAAAAACCCGAAGGTATCGACATTCCTCTCGTCGAGCATAATCCCCACAAGGACGCAAGCGACGGCGAACTTGCCGTGTACTACGCAAAAGAGGTATACAACGCCGACTCGCTCGTGTTTTACGGCATAACGGGAGGCAGAGTCGACCACGTGCTTTGCAACCTTGCGATAATGCGCCTTGCTCACTCGCTCGGTATGAGCGCGAAAGCCGAAGAAGACGGTTTGGACATTTACTACGTCGAGGGCGAGTTCGATATACCCACGCAAAAGGGCGAAACCATATCCATACTTCCCTACGGCGAAAACGCGCTTGTGAGCGACTCGAAGAATCTCGAATACCCTCTTGACGAACTTATCCTCACATCTTGCGACTCGCGCGGACTGAGCAACGTATCGCTCGGCGGCAAGATTCACATCAACGTCAAACGGGGCGGCGTGTTCGTATTCAGATACGTAAAACGATGAATTTTCAAAAAAATAAAAAAATTTTTGATTTCGTCCAATAAAACGGACGTTTCGATTGTATATATAACGAAAACAAAAAATTCATCGTTTTTCAAAACCTTTCTAACAAAAAAGCACGGCAACGCCGTGCTTTTTGATTTTGTTTCGTGTGTAAAAACTAAACTAAAATTTCCCCCTTCCTCACGTGTTTCCCCTACCGCCGTTCCCCCTCTGCATAAATTTGAGGGAACCCACGGCGTCCGCTCTGCGTGGGGCAACACTCGGTGCTCGCATAGATAGGGACATTTCACTCATTATGTCACCGTCCTTTGTGTGCCAGCTACGCACCCAAACGGCACAGTCGGACGGTACTAATCGTCGAGCTTCGACGCTCGCTTTTCTCGCCGCCTTGCGGCTCGCGTTCCGTCTCGTCCGTTTGTTCGCAAAAATCGCGTTTGTCAACGACGATTTTTGCTCTGTTCTTCGATTATTTGCTTGTCTATCTCGTCCAGTTCTTCGTCGTCGGTCGGTTGCTCTGCTTTGACTTGAGGCGCAGCGTTCACGTCGCTCGACTTTTGCATAAGAGCGGAAAACGACTTTGAGGCAAACAACGTGCTTCCCGCGACGAGCGCGATGAGCATATCGACGAACGCAAACGAGTTGTATGCCATACTGTACGCGATTGCCGTGTCGTACTTGTCAAGGTCTGCGTAGTCCGCAAACGCAAATACGCCCGAACAGACGTGGCAAGCGTATCTCAACACGACGGCAAGCACGCCGCCGAGCAAGAACGCAACCACTTTTTTGTCCTTGAACACGCCCTTTTCCATAAATATTCCGCTGACGCCGATAAGACCGAAAGCGAGAGGATAGTCGAGCAAGAATTGCATCGGGTGAATGATGAACGGGTCTTGCAACGCTTGCAAAACGCCGTAAATCGTGCATACGATAAGTCCCCTTCTCGTGCCGAACATACAGCAGTAAATCATAAGCGGAAGAAGGCTTGCGAACGTAACCGATCCGCCTTGCGGCAGTTTGAAAAGTTTTGCGTACGACAGCGCAAACGAGAGTGCGATAGAGATTGCGCCGTACACGATAGAGCGAGTGTCGCTCATCTTGCGCTTGTCGCCGACGAACCACATCACCACCATAACCACCATAAACACGACTGCGGACACGATCATTCCGACGAGGTTTGCGTTCGGATAATAGTCTGCAATGTCGCCGTAGTATTGCGCCATAAGCACCATAGTGGCAATAAAGCAACCGAGCGTCAAAACGGCGGTGACTATAAAGGAAAACTTGACCGCTTTATCGCTGAAAAGCGAACTTACGAGCATTGCGATTGCCCCCGCGACTACGGTTATGAGCGTTGCGAGTATGGGGTAAAAAAGTTTTGCCTGCATATCGTCGACGTTGCACTGAAATTTGACGTAGGCAAACACCACGACCATAGTTACGGCAAAGCCCGTCGTTATGCCTATGGCATACTTTTTGAAATCGGCGAACTTGTCGCGTCTTTTGAACCACACGAGCAAGCCGACGACGATAAACGCCGCAACGAGCGCGACCGCAAGGTAAAGCGCGACGAATTGCAGTTTGTCGGATAAGGTTTCGATATCCATAAAAAAAGTCCTCCTTCTACTCGGGGGAACTTGAAAAGAAAATGCAATATCCGAAACTTACGTTTTGTTGCTTCCTTACGCGAGGATTATCTCACAAGTTTGAGGGTATCATCTCAGCTTTACAGCACCCCTAGCAAGTTTTATTGTATGCGAGAGGCGGATTTAAGTCAATTATTTTGCGAAAATAGCCGAAAAATAGCTCAAATTTTGTCAAATCGCCCATTTTCTTGACTTAAAATACGAAAAGTATTATATTGTTTACTACATCAACGAAGGAGAGATAACTTTTATGAAAAAGCAGTTCAAGAAGCCCGAATTTAAACTTCTTAAAGAGTTCAAAGCATTCATAACCAAAGGCAACGTTGTCGATCTTGCAGTTGGTATGATTATAGGTGCAGCATTCACCGCAATCGTAACCGCTCTCGTCAACAACATCTTCAAGCCTCTCATCAACGCAATTCCTATGGGCGATTTGCAAGGTCTCATCACTATGCTCGTCGCAAAGAACGCAGACGGCCTCACGGCGTCGGAATGTGCAAAACAAGGTATAGAATTCGTTGCGGATTTGTCCAAGTCCGTATACATAGACTGGGGCGCGTTCATTATGGCGATAATCAACTTCCTTATCACCGCCCTCGTGTTGTTCGCAATGGTCAAACTTATCAATATGGTTCGCGGCGGATTTACGGGACTTAAACGCGATACGAAATTCCTCGAATCCCTCACCCCCGAAGAAAAAGCAACCATCAAAGGCAAAGTCGCAACCAAGAAGGAACTCAGAGCAATCAAAGCGGCTCGCGACGAAGCGCAAGCAAAAGCGGACGCAGAAGCGGCTGCGGCGGCGGAAGCGGCAAAACCCGAAACCAGCGAAGATTTGCTTCGCGAAATCCGCGACCTTCTCAAAGCGCAACAAGTTGAAAAAGCAACCGCGCTTCTTGACGAAAAGGCAGACAAGGAATAATCCTTGCACCCTCAAAAACGTTCAAACAAAACCGCTCTTTACGAGCGGTTTTCTTATGCCGTTTTAGGCTAATTTACAGACGTTCTGTATTCGTTTTTGCGTGCGTTTTACGGCTGTTCAGCGCATTTTTACGGATATATACAAATAATCGTGCGACTTTTATTTACGTAATTTGCGGTTATGCTCGCTTTTATTATACCGATATTGACTTTTACGTCAAAAAGTGTTATTGTGTAGCGGTGCGCAAATCGCGCGTAAGGGAGCAGAATTATGATTGTTTCAACTCTTTCTATGATGGAAGCCCACAGTATGGCAGGATATATCGTCTTGCTTGCGTTGGGCATTCTTTTTGTCGTCAAAGGCGGCGACTGGTTCGTTGACGCGGCAAGTTGGATTGCGGAAGTGTCGGGAATCCCCACCTTCATCATCGGCGCGACTATCGTCAGCGTGGCAACCACGATTCCCGAGATTTTGGTTTCGAGCATTTCGGCAGGTCAAGGTCAAGCGGCTATGGCAATCGGAAACGCCGTAGGCTCGGTCAACTGCAATATCGCGCTCATTATGGCAATCTCGCTCGTGTTCACCGCACCGCTTTTCAAACGCAAAGACTACGTCGTCAAAGTGGCAATTCTCATCGCAACCATCGCTCTGCTCTGGGGTCTCAGTTCAAACGGCACGTTCAACTGGTGGAACGCAATCATTATCCTTGCTATGTTCGTGCTTTTCCTCATCGAAAACATTATCAGCGCAAAAAAACACGCCGATTCGCTCATAAACGACAAAGGCTTTGAAAGCATAGAGGAAAACCAAGCCAAAGGCGAAGGCATACTTTTCGGCTACTTTCAAAAGAAAGAAAGCCAAAAAATCGTGCTTAAAAAGACGGGTATGGTCATCGAGAAAAAGGACATCGCCAAAAACGTTTTCGTCTTTATTCTCGGCGCGGCAACCATATTCGTGGGCGCGCAACTTATGTGCGACAACGGCGCGGAATTTGCTCGCGCGCTCAACGTCCCCGAAGGCATAATCGGCGTTACGATTTTGGCAGTCGGAACTTCCCTTCCCGAACTCGTCACGGCAATCACCGCAATCATAAAGAAGAAATCCGATTTGTCCGTCGGCAACGTCATCGGCGCAAACATCATCGACTTGTCGCTCATTCTTCCCCTTTGCACGTTCATAACCCTCGGCAAAACCGGCAATCCACTTCCCGTCGACGCACAATCGCTCACAATCGACTTCCCGTTCTGCCTCGCGGTCGCAGGCTTTGCGCTTATCCCCGCATTGATTATGGGCAAATTCAAACGTTGGCAAGGCGCAATTTTGCTTGCGGGTTACGTCACCTACATCGTACTTCTCGTCCTCAACACCGTCGGCACGATTGCCATTTTCTAACGCACGGTTAGAAAATAAAAGGCGGCGGCACAAATACGGTTGCAATCGAACCGATTAGCGCAAATCGTATAGCGAAAAAGCAAAAAATACGAATGAACCGCTTAATCTCTAAACCGATAAACAATCAAAACAAATAAACTCGAAACGCGACGGAAATTCCGCCGCGTTTTCGTTTTATAAAGCAGACTCTCTAACGTACACGACGTCGCAAGAAAGCAATCGCCGATACGTCAAATCTATTGCGAACGCGCCGATTGTGCGCCGAAAGATTTTATACTAAAACTTAAATTGCCTTTACGCTATCTTGCAAATCTTTTCTTTGACAAACCGCACAAAGTCACAAACTTTTTCAAAAAATATAAAAACGCTTGTCTATATTGCAAAAATGATGTAATATATTTGAGCAAACAAGAAAGACCTATGGGGGTATAGCTCAGCTGGGAGAGCGCTTGAATGGCATTCAAGAGGTCAGCGG
>CAKQLT010000066.1:0-8581 GCA_934254715.1 uncultured Clostridia bacterium
TCTTGGCAGGGGAGACGCGACTCGAACACGCAACCGACGGTTTTGGAGACCGTTGCTCTACCATTGAGCCACTCCCCTATGCAAATTTAATGCTTAATTATTATAGCAAGCACTTCGTTTTTAGTCAATGATTTGAGTTGAAATTCACCGCAATTATTAATTATTCATTATTAATCGGCAAATAAATTCTTTGTCTTGCAAACAAATTCAAAATTGTGTACAATGAAATTATGAAAAAACAAGTTGAAATCTACACAGACGGTGCGTGTTCGGGCAACCCGGGCGTTGGCGGCTGGGGTGTCGTTATGCTCTACAAAGGTCACAAAAAAGAGGCGAGTGGCGCGGAAAAGTCTACGACAAACAATCGTATGGAACTTACCGCAATAATTCAAGGTTTGAAAATGCTCAAAGAGCCGTGCGTCGTCACGATATACAGCGACAGCGCGTATTCGGTCGAGCCTTTCCTCAAAGGCTGGATAAACGGTTGGATTATGAAAGGCTGGCGCACCTCGAGCAAGGACGAAGTGAAAAACGTCGATTTGTGGAAAGAACTTCTCTCTCTTATGCAAATTCACGAAGTATCTTACGTCAAAGTCAAAGGACACGCCGACAACGAACTGAACAACCGTTGCGACGCTCTCGCACGCGGCGCAATCAAAGAATTGCAAAAAACGCTTCCCGCCGAACTTCCGCCCATTCCCGACGGAATTTAACGAACGGCAAGTAATATCAAGTAATATTGCAATCAAACGCTAACGAGGTGTGGTATGAAACAAATCAACAAAAAGCACTTGCTTTTCTTGATTCCCATAGGCATTTTGGAAATCGTAATGCTCGTTTTGGAATGTTTGCCCAACGGCGTTGCAATGGTATTCAAGTTTCCCGATAGCGCAAGCGGAAACTTCATTAGCGAAGTTAAGTATTATCCGTATTTCAGCGATATGCCGTACGGATACGGCAACTTCTGCCCCGTCTTTATCGGCATTTTGACGATTGCGGTGATAATTTTATGGATTGTCAACCTATTCGTAGACAAAAGAGGTATCGACGTTGCGATATTCGTAATGACGATTCTAAAATTTATTTTCGGCGCGGTGGAACTTATATTCTCGCAAACGGCAATCAACTGGGCGATGTTCGCATTGTCATTCGTTCTTGCGATATACTGTATCGCAAAAGCGGTTATCAACAAAGAATTTGCAAAAACGAAGAAACCGCAAGAACCTCTCGAGGAAACCGAAAGCGAATAATCGGCAACTTATGCACTGCTTAAACATATAAAATAAAAAACCATTCTACAACAAACGCAACGCAAAATTTTGCGATAAAAAATAACGCTAAATAAAATAGCACAACAAATTTACAAACAAAAAAAACCGCAATAAGCGGTTTTTTTGACGTTCTATTGCGGTATTTTTCGATAAAATGCAATCAGTCGAAATAATCGATTTGCATTGAATGGCGAACTTTTGCAAGCGTGCCTGCCGCCTTTGCTTTCGCCTTTTGCGTACCGTTTTTGAGGATTTCGTAAACGGCGTCGGGATTCTTTGCAAGTTCGAGTCTTCTGTCGTATATCGGTTTAAGTTCGGACTGCAAGACGTTGATGAGGAATCTTTTGATTTTCACGTCGCCCAAACCGCCGCGTCTGTAATGCGCTTTGAGTTCGTCGAGATTCTTGTAATCGGGCAAAAACTCGGCAAAATGCTCGTCGGTTGCAAATGCATCGAGATACGTGAACACGGTGTTCCCTTCCACTTTGCCTTTGTCTTCGATACGAAGGTGATTGGGGTCGGTAAACATCGACATAACTTTCGTCTTTATCTCGTCGGGCGTGTCCGAAAGATAAATGCAGTTGCCTAGCGATTTGCTCATCTTTGCTTTTCCGTCGATACCGGGAAGTCTGCAGCATTGCTTGTTGTTCGGCAAAAGGATTTCGGGCTCGACAAGCGTGTCGCCGTAAATAGAGTTGAACTTACGCACGATTTCTTTGCACTGTTCTAACATCGGTTCTTGGTCCTCGCCGACGGGAACGGTCGTCGCCTCGAATGCGGTGATGTCTGCGGCTTGGCTGATAGGATAAGTCAAGAATCCTACGGGAATACTCTTTTCAAAGTCGCGCATTTTTATCTCGGCTTTTACGGTCGGATTGCGTTGCAATCTCGAAAGCGTGACGAGATTCATATAGTAAAACGAAAGTTCCGTAAGTTCGGGCACTGACGATTGAACGAAAATCGTGGATTTTGCGGGGTCGATTCCGCACGCAAGATAATCGAGAGCAACTTCGATGATGTTGCTACGCACTTTTTCTGGATGTTCAGCGTTGTCGGTGAGTGCTTGCGCGTCGGCAATCATAATGTAAATCTCATCGAAATTTCCGCTGTTTTGAAGTTTTACTCTTTCACGCAGAGAGCCGACGTAATGTCCGATATGCAATCTTCCCGTCGGTCTGTCGCCTGTCAAAATAATCTTTGCCATAATGCACCTATTATTTATAAATATATACTATATATAATATATCACTACAATAGAAAGGCTGTCAAACTACTTGTGTACGCCTTTTTCAAAAAAATAAACCGTTGCCAAAGCAACGGTTTGTTTTTTTATCAAACAAGGATTATTCAGCGGGTTCTTCAACTTTCTTTTTGCGAGTTGTCTTCTTTGCGGGTGCTGCTTCTTCCTCTGCCTCATCTGCGAGGTTGAGGTTGAGGTTCTTGAATAAATCGCCGAGAGTTGCGGAAGAACTACCCGAAACCCATTCTTTGGGTTCGTTGGAAGATTCCTTCTTTGCGCCGCGACGTTCGCGTTTGCTTTCGCCGTCTGCAACTTTTTGCTCGAACTTCTTGACTCTGGAAGATCTCTTTGCCGCTTTTTCTTCGTCGGTTGCTTCTTCTTGACCTTCTTGAACTTGAGTTTCTTCGGGTGCGGGAAGCAATTCCTTGATAGAAAGAGTGATACGATTGTCGTCGAATCCGATGATCTTTGCTTCGACTTCTTGACCGACCGTCAACGCTTCGTTTGCGTCTTTGATCCAGTTGTGAGAGATTTGAGAAACGTGAACGAGTCCGTCTACGCCGTCGTCGATGGATACGAATGCACCGTAGGGGAAGATTCTTTCAACCTTGCCTTTGATGACCGTACCGACGGGGAACTTCTCTGCCGCAACTTCATAGGGTTTCTTTTGAAGTTGTTTGTAGCCGAGAGAGATTTTGCCGGTTTCTCTGTCCATTTTGAGGACTACGAAGTCGTAGCTTTCGCCGATGGTGAGAACGGTGGAAGGATCGGTGATCTTGTTCCAAGAAAGTTCGGAGATGTGAGCGAGGCAATCGAAGCCGCGAACGTTTACGAATGCGCCGAATTGCGTGAATCTCTTAACTTTGCCGGTCACGATGTCGTGAACGTGAATGTTGTTCCAGAAAAGATCCTCTTTTTCCTTCTTTTCTCTTTCGAGAATGATACGTTGAGAAGCGAACAAATATCTCGACTTCTTTTGGGGTTTATCTTCGCTTTGAGCGTTTTCTTCGCCCTCAGCCTCTGTGTTTTCTTTTTCCTTCGGGGGCATAAGCGTCAAGCGAAGCGTTTTGCCTTTGTAATCTTCGAGATTGCTGACGTAACCCATTCTGATTTGGCTTGCGGGAACGAAGATGGTGTATTGGCCGAGTCTTCCTCTCAAACCGCCCTTGACGACTTCCGTCATAGTCAAAGAGAATTCGCCTTGAGCAAGAGCCTTTTCCGCTTCTGCTTCTTCGAGACGCACTGCGTCGACGTCCTTTTTGGACAAGGACACGTACTCTTTGTTGACAGCAAGAATAGTTGCTTGAATTTCATCGCCCTCTTTGAAGTCGGCAGGATTGTAGTTGCCGTCCAAAGATGCTTCACTCTTATCAATGAAACCGTCTTTCTTTCCGCCGATTGCGACGTAGATGCCGCTATCGCCAGCGCTGATGACTTTGCCTTTGATGCGTTTGCCGACTTTGTAATTGGTGTAGCCGACGGAAGTTGCAGATTTCAAAAGGTCTGCCATAGTGGTGGGTTCTTTTTCTTCGGCGACTGTTTGCTCTTGAAGTGTTGCCTCGTTTTTCACTTCAGTTTCAACTGTTTCCACAGCGTTCTTTTGAGTTTCACTCATAAGTCTTGTTACCTCCTGTATCAACCACGGCGGAGTCGAAGCCCCTGCGACAATCGATACACATTGAATATCCTTGATAAATTTTGTTTGATTCAGAGCGTCGTTTGCGTTTTCGACGAAAAACGTATTCGGATTGACCTCTTTTGCCACCTCGAACAAACGTCTCGTGTTTGCGCTCGTATGGCTTCCGAGAACCAAAACCGCGTCCGACTTTTCGGCGAGTGCGCGCGCTTCGTCCTGTTTCTCTTTTGTAGTATAGCAAATAGTATTGAAAATGCCAACTAAATTATTGTGGTTTTTTTCAAAATTCTTTGCAAATTCTTCAATTTTTTCAAATTTTTCGGGCAAAATCGTGGTTTGGAACAAAATCGAGGTCGATTTTTCGCCGATTGGCAGAGTTTCGCCGTCCGAAACGACCTTGCAGTTCTTCCCCGCATACGAGGCAACGCCTATCACTTCGTCGTGATTTTTATCGCCCACGATTATGACGTCGTCGCCCGTTTTCGCCCTGTCCTCGGCAAGTTTTTGATTGCGCTTGACGACGGGACAAGTCGCATCGAAAAGTATCACGCCCCGCTCTTTCAATTCGGCTTCGAGTTCTTTGGTTATGCCGTGAGCGCGTATAAGCGCAACGTCCCCTTTTTGAAGTTTGTCGCAATCCTCGATTTTAAGGCAAATCGCGCCCTTTTCACCGAGATATTCGGTGACGAGTTCGTTGTGCACGAGTTCGCCCAAAGTGTAGATTTTTCCGTATTTTTCGGCAAGCGAAACGGCGGTGTTCACCGCCTTTTTCACGCCGTTGCAAAATCCCGCTTTCTCTGCGACGATAACTTTCAATTCTCACCTCGCAAACCGACGAATAACGCCGATTTCACCGTTATTTTTTCTTTTTGCCTTTGGTTGCTTTTTCAACGTACTCGTTGCAAAGGCGGCGAGTTTCGTCCATTTTTTCTTTAATGACTTCGGTTGCGGCGTGATTTTCGTCAATCGTACGCGCGCCGTAAAATTCTTCGAGCGAGAACGGTTCGCCGACGTACAGCCAGTTCTTTCTGAACGCTTTGGGGCTTTGATAATAAATCATCGGCACTACGGGAACTTTCGCTTTTATTGCGAAACGAGCCGTACCCGTCTTAAATTCCGCCATATGCTGCGTCCCCTCTTTATTCCTCGTTCCTTCGGGGAAAATGAGCAGTTGTTTGCCGTCTTTAAGCACTCTGAGAACTTGCTTGACCGACTCGATGTCCGCTTCGCCTCTGCGTACGGGAATCGCGCCCATTTTGTGCAAGAACCAACCCGCCACGGGATTTGTGAACAACTCGTACTTTGCAAGCGCGTGCGCTTCCTTTTTGAAAAGCACGAAGTACGGAATCATCGAATCCATTTTGGAATAATGGTTGCAAGTAAAGAGTGCGCCCTTAACCTTTTTCGCGTTTTCCGCGCCTATAACTTTTGTAGGCCACACGAGCATTTGTATCGGACGCAAAATCACTCTCAAAAATCTGTAAAAAGCAAAACTTTTTTCGGGTTTATAATACGTTTTTATTCTTGCGAGCGTCTTTTTGTCCATTTCGCTCGACGGAATAATCGTTGAGGGTTTTTCGGTATTCTGTTCGGTCGGATTTGCGTTTTTGGTCTTGATATGCACGACCTCTTTGACGTGTGCGACGACGTCCTCAACGCTCATTTGCGTAGTGTCCACAAAGTCTGCGTCGTCGGCTTGTTTGAGCGGCGCGACCTCACGGTGAGAATCGTTGTAATCGCGTTGAATTATGTCGTTCAAAAGCGTTTGATAATCCACTTTTTCGCCCTTTTCTTCGAGGTCTTTCATTCTGCGTTGCGCTCTTTCTTCGGGGGAAGCGGTGAGGAAAAATTTGCAGTTCGCGTTCGGAAGCACGAACGTTCCTATATCTCTGCCGTCCAAAACGACGTCGTTTTTGCTTGCGAAATCGCGTTGCAAATCCACCATTTTGTATCTCACGCACGGAAGCGCGGATATATCGCTTGCGGCTTTCGACATATAGTGTTCGCGAAGATACGGCGTTGCGTCGATACCGTTGACGATTATGCGTTGGTCGCCGTCTTTATAAACGACGTCCATTTTGAGATCTTCGAGCATCTCGGACACTTTTTGCTCGTCTTTGGGGTCGATACCCTTTTGAAGTGCGAGATAAGCGGTTGCGCGGTACATTGCGCCCGTATCGAGATAGATGATACCGAGGTCTTTTGCCACCGCTTTTGCTATCGTGCTTTTGCCTGCGCCCGCAGGTCCGTCTATTGCGATATTTATCATATTCCCTCCGACCTTTCAGAGTTTGAAGTCTTTTGTAGTTACAATTTTAGGCGGTTAGATTCCGCATTTATTCACTTTTCCGCAGATTGAGCGGATTTTTTGATTATATCCCTTGCCGCGCATACCGCTGTCGCAAACGCAAGTTGCAGATTGAATCCGCCCGTCAACGCGTCAATATCGATTGTTTCGCCGACGAAGTACAATCCCTCGACGTCCTTGCTTTCGCAAGTTGGTTTGAGGCATTTCAAATCCACGCCGCCCGACGTCACTATCGCTTCCGTAAACGGCGCGAGCGATTGCACGTCAAAGCGCAAATTCTTTACGGTTTTTACAAGTTTTGCGCGTTCTTCTTTGGTGATTTCGTTCACTTTTTTGCTCTCGGCAATGCCTGCGCATTTCAAAACGTAAGCGTTGAGCCTTTCGGGCAAAAGCGCGCGAGTAACGTTCTTTATATCTTGATTTTTCCTCTCGTCGAAATCCCTCAAAACTCGTCTGTCCAGTGCGTTTTCGTCAAGAGCGGGTTTCAAATCGAGGGACAAAACGACGTTTTGTTTTCTGTTGATATACGACGAAATCGTAAGCGCAATGGGCCCCGACAATCCTCTGTTCGTAAAGAGCATTTCGCCAAATTCGCTTGCAATCTCTTTGCCGTTTTCGTCGTTTGCGCAAAGATTGACGTTTTTAAGGGATATTCCTTGCAACGCCGACACGTTTTGCTTGACTATTATAGGCGCAAGAGCCTGTCGCGGCTCGACGATTTTAAGTCCGAAAGATTTTGCAAACGCGTATCCGTCGCCCGTCGAACCCGTCGAAGGATAACTCATTCCGCCCGTTGCCACGACGACTTTGTCGCATTTTATATTTTCCCACGCCGTTACGACGCAAAATCCGTCGTCGGTTTTCTTTATTTGCTTGACTTCCGTGCCGAGTTTTACGTCCACGCCGAGATTTTCAATCTCGATTTGCAACGCTTTTATGACGTCGCTTGACTTTTGCGAAAACGGAAAGACTCTGTTTCCCCTTTCCACGACGAGTTTCAAGCCCAAATCCTCGAAAAACGACATCGTGTTCTGAGGCGTGAATCCATACAGCGACGAGCGTAAAAATTTCTCGCCTCGGACGACGTTTTGAAACAAATCCGCAAGTTCGCAATCGTTGGTGAGATTACATCTGCCCTTGCCCGTTATGTAGAGTTTTTTGCCGAATTTCTCGTTTTTTTCGACAAGGATAACGTCCGCCCCCTCTCTTGCGAGAAAAACGGAAGCCGTCATACCTGCCGCACCTGCGCCGATTACGCAAACTCTCATAACTCGAACTTCGCCTCTTTCAGTTTTTCGATTGTCGGCAAATCGTTTGCGAGCATTTGCACGGGCGTTACGGTTATGTAGCCGTTGTCGAGTTGATAGCAATCGCCGCCCACGACCTCGTCGACGTGCGGTATTCTGTGGCCGTCAACGCAGAAATACGTCAAACCGTCCTCGCCGACTTTTTTGACGTACTTTTCCTCGTACGGCTGATATGCCACGGGCGCGATTTTCACGCCCTTAACGTTTTCCTTTTTGACGTTTGGAATATTCAGATTTATCGTGACGTTCTCGGTTGCGAAAGACAATAGTCTTTCGAGATTGTTCGCGGCAAATTCCGCTGCAAATTCGTAGTCGGGGACGCCGTGCGTTCTCAATGACACCGCAAGCGAGGGAATACGTTGGAAAGTACCCTCTTGCGCCGCGCCGAAAGTGCCCGAAAAAATTATGTCGCTTCCCGCGTTGAGGCAAGTGTTTATGCCCGACACTACCGCGTCGATTTTCTCGTCTTTGAAAAGGTATTTCACGCCGAAAAGCACACAATCGCCGGGTGTTCCGCTCACGGCAAAAGTGGGAATATCGTCGATAATTCCCTTATTTTCGTACGTGATTCCGCTGAAAAAACTCACCGAATGGCTCGAGCCCGACCTTTCGGACATAGGCGCGACTATGCGCACGTCGTGATTTTTCGCAAGCATTTTTGCAAGAGTTTTTATACCCGGCGCAAAATAGCCGTCATCGTTTGTAATGAGAATTTTCATACGCTCACCTAAATTATATTTTTATTTCCCCCTTCCTCACGTGTTTCCCCCACCGCCGTTCCCCCTCTGCATACTTTGAGGGAACCCACGGCGTCCGCTC
>CAKQLT010000067.1:0-8525 GCA_934254715.1 uncultured Clostridia bacterium
AAGCAAGAACACTTTTTTGATTATAGACTTCGCGCTTAACTTCGGTTTTTCGCCGCTCGTGTCCGTCGTGACGAGCGCAAGGTCGCTTTTTTCGATAAGTCCGCCGCCGAACACCCAGTCTATCGTCTTGGGGTCGAGCGACAACGCCCAGCGTTTGAGTACGTCCACGAACGCAAAGTCCGTGCCGAGCGTGGTCATATACTTGTGGTAGAATCCCCACGTATTCTTTGCCGTGAACTCTGTAATTTCGTTTTCTTCGACGTAGTCGGCAAACATTCTGCCCGCTTTCATCGAGGATTCGATTCCGCTGCCCATAAGCGGCATAGTCATAAACGCGCTGTCGCCGAGTGCGACGTAGCCGTCCGCAACCGCTCTTGCAATGGACATACGAAGGCAAATTTCAACTTTTTTCTCACTTACGAGTTGATTGCCGAGTATCGGATTGCTTGCGCGCAACGCCTCGAGAGTGTATTCGATTTCCTTGTCCGAAAGTTCGCCCACTCTGCCTATAAGCACGTCCACGAGATTGTCCTCGTTGAGGTTGCACCAACTTATGCCAACGCTTCCGAGATGTTTGAGATACAACGTCGAATTGATTTCGGGGTCTCTCGTCGTCGTTCCCTCGACTTTCTTGAAAAACGCGCGATAGCCGTACATAACGTCGTTCTTTGACGGTTGCGCCTGAATTTCGAATTTGTTTGGAACTTGCGCGCGGAATGGCGAACGCATACCGCTTGCGTCTATAACGAGGTCGAAAAACTGTTCTTTGCCCTCTGCGCATATTCCCATTACGACGTCGTTTTGAATGGCAAGAGATTTGACTTCGGTCTCGAATACGAGTTTGCAACCCGCGCTTTCCGCTTGCTTTGCAAAGTACTCGGAAAGTTTGGTGCGGTATACGGATATTTCTTCCATAGGCGGACACGGCGGAACGGGCAAGGAATATTCCTCGTTTGGCGAGACGAAAAGCCACTTGCTCTTTTGGCAATACACGTCTCTTTCGGGCATAGGCAAGCCTGCCGCCTCGAATACGTCGGCGCGAATATCGTCGCGCCAGTCGTAACTCACTTCGCCCCTTTTGCTCTTTTCAAAAACTGTGACGTCGTGTCCTTGTTTTGCAAGGCGAATTGCCGCAACCATTCCGCCTTGTCCCATACCTATAACTGCTATTCTTGCCATAATTTTCCTCTCGTTTTATCTTCCGTCGCGTCGTGTCGAATTGCCTTTATATTTGCAAAAAGCAATTTTTATCTATGCGTTTTGTATGTTTTAAGTTGCTTTTCGGTCGATTTGCGCAATCGTTTGCGCAATCGTTTGCGCAATCAGACGTTGAAGCAACTGCCGCCTATAAACTCTCTCAAAAGAGAGTTGCAAGGGATAAGACTTTCGTCCTCTATCGTCTTGAAATATTTGAGATATTTGATAAGTCTGTTCGCAACGATAAATTGCGGGTCGGTGTCCTTGATTTCTTTGAGTGCGGGCAGAGCGAGTTTTTTGAGTACGCAAAGTTCGTACGCAAGCGCGGAATTGAACACGAAATCCACGCCCTCTTGCCACGGATATATCCATCTGAATTCGCCGTTTCTCACGCTCGACCACATATCTATCGTGTTCTTTGCGGGATAGTTTCTGAACTGCATATCCCTCACGATTCTGCGGATAAGTCGCAAGTCCGTTATGCTGAGCGGCGAGTGGTCGTCAACGTTTATGGTAAGTTGCGGCGCAATGTAGATTTTGAATTTTTGATGCTTTGGTATGGACGCGGTGAGTTTTTCGTTGAGCGCGTGTATGCCCTCAATCATTATTGGGCTATGCTCGTCAACTCTTATCGTGCGTCCCTTTTCCTTTACGCCCTTCGAAAAATTGAAACTCGGAAGCGTGACTTCTTCACCGTTTATCAAATCGAAAAGGTCCTTGTTGAACTGCTCGATGTCGAGGCATTCGACATGTTCGAGGTCAACCTCGTTTGCCGCCTTGCCCTGCTTTTTGCATATCTTTTCGCGTTCGAGATAGTAGTCGTCCATAGAAATCATAACGGGATTTATGCCCCTCGATATGAGTTCTATGCGCACTCTGTTGCAGAACGTGGTCTTGCCGCTCGAACTCGGACCCGCAATACAGATAAGGCGGATATTTTCGATGTCGCTCTCGATTTTTCTGCCGAGTTCGGAAAGCATAGAGTTTTGCCTTGCTTCGCACATCTGCACGAAATCGAGAACTTTGCCGTCCTCGACCTTTTCGTTTATGTCGGCAACAGTTCCCGTTTTCGTCTTGTTCGACCAAGCGGTCGCTCTTTGAAGCGTTCTGCCGTACGTGCTTTCTTCCACGAATTCGGGAATCTCGGCGTTGAGTTCCGAGCGCGGATATTGAATAATTATGCCCGGGCTGTACGGCATAAGGTTGTAACTGAATATGCACCCCGTGGACGGCACCATATACGCGTGCAAATAGTCGTAATAGTCGCCGCAAACGTAGATGTTCACCAAACTTTCGGGACGATACGGCAATATGCGCAATTTATCGTCGCGGCGCATCTTCTCGAAAATCTCGCGCGCCTCGTCCGTCGAAACGGTGATACGCTCGATAGGCATATCCGCCTTTATGATTCGGTCAACCTCTTTGCGGATTTCGTCCGTCGCCTTGGACACGTTGAAACCTTTGGTGAGAATCTGACAGAAAATCGAACGCGACGCGTTGTAGCCGAAGCGTATACGCACGTCGGGATAAAGATTGTGAAACGCCATTGCCACGATGTATCTCAAACTTGCCTCGTACGCCTTTGCCGCCTCGTTGTTTTCGATGCCCAAAAACTCGATTGCCTTTCCGTCGTCCTTGCTTGAAAGTTTGCGATTTAGTTCTTTGATTTGCGAGCCGAGTTTGCACACGGCGTATTTGCGCTTATCCTCTTGTTTTAGCAATTCAAGCACTCTCGTGCCTTCCTTGACTTGCATTTCGATTCCGTTTACAAAAATATTTATCATTTTCCCCTCACTTTGCGCAAAACCGATTGCGCAAAACGCTTGATTGATTATTTTCACATAATTATACTCGCCGTTTCCGCCAAATATAAATATTTGTGACACTTATAATATTGTATCATACGAAAAACCCGTTTTCAAGACGGAATTATTTTTGCGATTCTTGATAAGGATAAAAACAATAAAATACTAAAATTAAAACTTCCCCCTTCCTCACGTGTTTCCCCCACCGCCGTTCCCCCTCTGCATACTTTGAGGGAACCCACGGCGTCCGCTTCGCGTGGGGCAACACTCGGCGCTCACATAAAAAAGTATCGTCCCCTTGTTATATCACTCGTTCACGGGCGAAAAAAACCACACTCGCCCGTTCACTTGTACTGTTCGTCAAGTTCGGCGCTCGCTTCCTCGCCGCCTTGCGGCTCGCGTTCCGTCTCGCAAAAATTTTATACTAAAAGTGCACCAAACAGATAGATAACAAGAAAGGCACGCCCCCGAATCAAAACCCAGTGTACATAGACGTACACGATTTTGAGGCGGGGCGTGCCTGACGCAGTTAGGTGCTGTTTGGTGCGCTTTTAATGGGAAGGGTGGCAAATAAGATCATACCACAACCCCACCAACACACCGTACGCTGGGTTTATGCGGTTTTCGTCAATGTCGATAACGTAGGTGTCGCGGATTGAAAGAAGCTTTTTGCGGGCTTTGACGGCGAGAGTTTTGCCGTTTGAATCGAGAAGATAGGCTTTCATATGGAAAGGACCTGCTTTAATTTTGACGTTGAGATTGCCTTGCGACGATACGGCGCGGCGGAAGCACAAAAACGGCAACTTCTCGTTGATGACGCACACTTGATTGCCGCGCGCGTCGGTGATTGAAAACCAAGACGTGAAAACTTTTTTGAGTTCGGATTGCATACGAGCAATCGGCGCGCCGTCGGGTGTGAACAAAACGACGTTGGTCATAAATCTGTCCCACTGTCTTTCGGCAAAGAATGCGGTTTGCCCTTCTTTGGTCTTTATCTCGAATTTTGCACCGACGGTGAAATACTTTTGTTTGATGATTATCCTCATAATTTCCTCCGACAATTTGCGAACGTTCTTCGCACTAAATGTAGTTTATCATACAATATGATTTGTTGCAAGAACATATTTCTTTGAGCGGAAAACGCGGATATTCGTCACTTATTTTCGACGGCGGCAAGAAGTTCGCAAACGCGCTTTTTGAGAATCGGGTGAAGTTTGTGCGGGCAAAGTTCGGCAAGCGGTTTGAGGACGAAATCTCTATTGTGCATATCGATATGCGGAACGCACAAGTCGTTTGACTCGACGACGCAATCGTCGTAGAAAATTATATCTACGTCGAGGGTTCTGTTGCCCCACCTCTCGTTGCGCACGCGCTCGCCGTCCTTTTCGATTTGCGATACGACCCTCAAAAGTTCTTCTGGGCTATACAAGGTTTGAATCCTCACCGCGCTGTTGACAAAATCGTTCGTCGCGACGCCGCCGTACGGAATCGTCGAGTATCTCGAACTTTCCGTTACATCCTTCATATTGTCGTCGGCGCAAAGCCTTGAAATCGCGAAATCGAGATACGCGTTTTTGTCGCCCATATTAGAGCCGAGCGCAAGATAGACTTCGTGCCATTCCTTTTCCACTTCGACAGCGGCGTAATCGAACACGCCGCTCATAGGTGCGTCGGGTTTTTTGACGGTGAGAATCACCTTTTTCGCGGGGTATTTTTTGAGCAATAATTCAGCCGAACGCGTTGCCAAAGTTTCAATCAAATCGAAGCAGTTGTTTTCACAAAACGACTTTAACGTCTTTTTTACGTCGCTATAACTTATGGTTTTGGTCAAATCGTCGAATTTTGCCGCTTCGGAAAAATCGTAGAAAATCTCAGCCGTAAACACAAATCTTTGCGGCGTAATTTTTTCTTCGGGATTGCACCCGTGGCAGGAAGTTATTTGGTAGTTTTTGAGTATTATTTTGTCCATATTTTTCGTGTTATTTTGAAAGGTTTATAACGGCAGTATTTTCTCTCACGTCGTGGACTCTGACGAACAATACGCCTTGCTTTACGGCAAGAATCGTAGAATCGAGAGTTGCCGAAAGCCTCGTGTCGGGCGTGCCGCCGAACATAGATTTTCTCGACGTTCCGAGCAAGAACGGATACTCGTCGAACATATCCAAAAGTTTGTCGTAATCCCTCAAAAGTTGCCAGTCCTCGTCGTTGTTTTTGTTGAAACCTATGCCGCCGTCAAGCAAGATTCTGCTTTTGTCGAGTCCTTGCGACAAGAGCGAATCGACCGCACGCATAAGCCCCGTTTCCTTGTCGAAAAAGAGGTCGGGAATTTTGGATTTGCGCCTATCGTGCATAACGCATATCGCGACGTCGTTTTGCGCGACGACTTTGGCAAGATTTTTGTCGGCGAGGCAACTTACGTCGTTTATCATATCCGCGCCCAAATCGATTGCCGCTTGCGCAACGTCGGGATAGAACGTATCGACGCTGACAAGCGCGTCGGGGAACGCTTTTTTTATGCTTTCGACTGCGGGCAAAACCCTTGCCATTTCCTCGATTGCGCTTACGCTTTGCGCACCGGGTCTTGTGGATTGTCCGCCTATATCTATGATTTGCGCGCCTTGTTTCAAAAACTTTTCGGCGGTTTCAACCGCGTCGTGAGCGTGTCTGCTTCCCGCAAAAAAACTGTCGGGCGTGACGTTGAGAATTGCCATAACGTGCGTACCGTCCGTGAAAGTTTTGTTGCCGACGTGAAAATCGTATTCCCTTTTTCCTCTCATTTTATCCCCTCGATAAGCATTTTTTCGACGAGTTCGTCTACTTCACCGCGCTTTGCGAAAGTGACTGTTTTCGCGCCGATTTTCTTTACGCCTCTTGCGCTCATACAAGTGTGATGTGCCTCGATTACGACGATTACGCCCTTCGGATTGAGTTGCTCGAAAATCGCGTCGGCAATCTGCGCGTTGAGCCTTTCTTGCAGTTGCAACCGCTTTGCGTAAACCTCTACGACGCGCGCGAGTTTTGAAAGTCCGACGACTTTTCCGTTCGGAATATACGCGATATGCACCTTGCCGAAAAACGGCATAAGGTGATGTTCGCAAGTCGAGGAAAAGTCTATATCCTTTTCGATGACGACTTCGCTTCCGCTCTCGACGAAAGTTTTTGAAAGATGAATTTTTGCGTCGTCGTTATAACCTGCGGTTAGTTCTTCGAGCATACGCGCAACTCTGTCGGGGGTCTGCAAAAGTCCCTCGCGCATAGGGTCTTCGCCTATTGCTTCGAGAATGTCGTAGACTGCTTTTTTGATTTTTTCTTGGTCGATATTATTGTTTTTCATAAGCGTATTTATTTCGTTTTTTTATCGTCGTTAAGGTTTTGAAAAAGCGTGAGCGAGCCGCACAGAATCACGACGTCGCAATCGCCGCTCAAGGCGTTTTGCACGGCGGTTTTTATATCGTTTTGCACGTCGCAAATTCCCTTGCAAAGCGGTTTTGCTATTGCGAGCAAGTCCTCTTTTTGCATTGCTCTGGGGGACGGCGGCGTAACGCAAGTTATTCTGTCGGCAAGCGGCGCGACGATTTCGCAAATGCCCTTGACGTCCTTGTCTTTAAGCACGCCCAAAACGAGGTGAACGCGCTTATTTTGAAACAAATCCTTTATTGCGTTTGCAAGCGTGTTTGCGCCTTGCGGATTGTGCGAACCGTCGAAAATAAGCACTTTATCTTGCGGAATCGTTATATTAAAGTCCTCTTTTGCGTTTTTGACGACTTGAAGCCTTGCTTTCCACACGGTGTTTTTAAGTCCGTTTTCAAGCGCGGTTTGGCTTATGGAAAAGTGCTTGTTTCTCAGTTGCTCGACGGCGCAAATCGCTATTGCGGCGTTTGTGAGTTGGTGCTTTCCGAGCATAGATATTTCGTACTCTTTGCCGTCGTACAAAAAGCGTTGACCGTTCAAATCGCCGCTTAAAAAAATCGGCTCTTTGCACACGAACACTTTTGCCTTGCGATACTCTTTTTTGCCGTCCTTGAAAACGTAGGGATTTTCGATTTCTTTCATCGCTTCCGCGGGTTGATTGCAAGTGACTGCGACGTCTTTGATTATCGCCGCTTTCTCGCTTGCTATTTGCGAGAGCGTATTCCCCAAAATCGCGCAATGGTCAAGACCTATCGGGGTTATAACCGCAAGTTCCTTATCCTCGATTGCGTTGGTTGCGTCCCACCTTCCGCCGAGTCCCGTTTCGAGCACGCATACGTCGCATTCCTTGTCGAAAAACGCAAGCATAGCGACGGCGGTTTCTATTTCAAACGCAGTCGGATTGAACTCGCCTATGCCGAACGCGTTTCGCAAAATGCGCTC
This sequence comes from uncultured Clostridia bacterium, assembly GCA_934254715.1. Classification (GTDB taxonomy): domain Bacteria; phylum Bacillota; class Clostridia; order Christensenellales; family CAG-917; genus CAG-475. The sequence continues at coordinate 7,356 of CAKQLT010000067.1, forward strand.
GCTTTCTATGCACTCTTTAACAACGGTGAGATACTTTGCGACGTCCTCGTTTGAAAGCGGTTTGCCGTTTATCAGCCACCTTTCGTTGTAGCAGAAAACGGACGGCGAATTGTAAGTGCCGACGTTGTATCCCGCCTCTTTCAAAATCGACGTGAGATACGCGCTGACCGAGCCTTTGCCGTTCGTGCCCGCGATATGCACGAATTTCAATCGTTTGTCGGGCGCGCCGAGAAGGTCGAGAAGTTCGCGCATACGCTCGATTCCGTAGTCCGAACCCGACCTTTCGATATTCTTGATGTAGTCGATTGCCTCTTGATAAAACAAAAAGCACCCCCTTTGGAAGCACTCGCAAAAAACCTTTTATGGTAATACGTGAAGTCCGGAGTGAATATTGCACCGCGGGCAACGCCCTTCGTCCGCCGACACCCCACGTTCGTACGGCACTTAACGCGCAATTTCTACTACTTCCATAGATGATAATTGAATTTTAGCACCAAACGACTCAGGTTGCAACTTATATGGAAAAAAAATAATTGCCTAACCGAACTTTATGTTTTATACTTAACATATTATTAAAAATTCATTTCATTAAAGAGGTGCGCTTATGTTTGCAACCGCAATAGGTGCTAGAGATTTCTCTTTGAGAGACCCGATGGTGTTCATATTGTACGGCGTTGTGCTGGCGTTTGTCATCGCGTTGTCGCTTTACTATATGCTGTCGGCGTTCAAAAGAGCGAAAGAACTCGGCATCGAATCGTCCAAAATCAAGAAAGTCATAACGACTTCGGCGACGTTTTCCATTCTTCCGGGGCTGGGAATCGCGCTCGGCGTCGTGACGCTCATCGGCACGCTCGGCATTGCCTTCCCCGCAATCAGACTTTCCGTCGTCGGTTCGCTTCAATACGAAACGCAGATGGCAAACGGCGTTGCCGAAGGACTTTACGGTTCTATGAGCAATATGATAGCGCACGGAATTTCCGCACAGGACTTTGCGACTATGGCTATGATTATGACCATCGCAATTTGTTCGGGCGGCGTCGAAGTGCTGTTCTTCTACCGCTTGTATCAGCCGAAAATCGGCAAACTTATGTCAAAAACCACGGGCGGAAAGAAAGGCGGCGTGAATATCGGCGACCTCGTTTTCCAAGTGTCTTTCATCTGTATGGACCT
>CAKQLT010000068.1:0-8380 GCA_934254715.1 uncultured Clostridia bacterium
ACTAAACAGAGTGCTTTTCACTACGTTTCATTTGCTATCATTTTATTAATCCAAGTTCTTTATCAAAATATTTCAATGTGGTAAATCTATATTTTTTCTCTATAAATTCGTCACCGCCATTCATACGAAAATCTATGTCGCCTTCTAAATATTTTTGGAATTTATTGATAACAAAATAGAATTTGTTTGCCAATTCGACATATTCCTTGTTATCTATTTGCGTCTCATCACCCACATATTTTGAATCATTGACTATTACGGCTTTTGAAAAATCTATACCCGTTACAGAGTCAGTTTCACGATTGGTGTTCTTAAACTTGTAGCAATAATTATGTCTTATGTTAGTTCTAAATGGCAGAGCAAATCTATTTCCTTGAATAGCTATTATCATTACCACGTATGGCCTTGTCGGCTTATTCTCAATTTCAGGAAAACAATTAGAAGGATAATCAGCATAAAAATTCATAGAGAGCTTATTTAACGTAAAAACTTTTTGCATACCACCTCTTTGGTAAAAGATAGCCCCTTGCTCTCGCAAGGGGCATAATCTTCAAACGGGATTTCTTTTTTAGGTGTTACCCTCACACCATATCTTCATTCGGAATTTCTTTAACGTGCTATCCTCGCACATATCATTTTCTATCTGTATTATAATATTTTACCAATTGGTTGTCAATATGTTATGACAAGTTAATTTTTAACATTTTCACATATATATTATATGAAAAAAATGTTTTTTTAGTCAATAGTTTAATATGTTTCCAGAAGTTTGAGCCAAATACCAAACTTTTGAAATTAGGCTATTTCAGGTGTGGGCAATGCCCACCCGCAATTATTAATTATTCATTATTCATTATTAATTGATTCAATCAATACCCCAATTCCTCGTTGACGATAACCACTTCGTAGGGGCAATTAGTGGGCTTGCGCCAAAGCACCGTCAAGGCTTTGCAAATGCGTTCGGGACTCGAACAATCGTAGCATTTGTTGCCGCCGTTTGCGGCGCAAGGCGTGTTTTTGTAAAGTCTGACGGCATTCTTCGGCGCGGCAATATTTCTTGCTCGCCACATCGCGCTTTCAAAATCGGGTGCGATTTTGTTTTTGCCGATTATTATATACACCTTTTGATGTCCGTACAACTCGCCTGCCACTCTGTTGCAGTTGCCGTCGATGTTGACGATTTCGCCCGTTTCGGCAACGCCGTTCGCGCTTGTGAGGAATACGTCTGCCGTAAGCGATTCCTTCATAACTTCGACGGGCGTTTTGCCGTCGGGATTATCGAAACGATAAAGCACCTTATTGTGCGTTTCAAGCAGTTTCAAAACGTTCATTTGGTCGAGCGTTACGCTTCCGCCGAAACCTATGCTTTTGCCGTCAATTTGACCGTTTAGATACTTGCTCGCTTCCTTTGCCGTTTCAAACGTCGAAACTTGAAAGCCGTGCGCTTCGAGATTGTTTTTCAAAACCGAAAAATCCATATGCGATTTCCCCCTATTTATTTATAATATTATCCGCAATACTTATATCTTTTAATATCACAGATATGAAAAGCGCAACGGTTTGTCCGTTGCGCTCTTTGCTTCGTTATTGAACTCTTACGATGTCCGTTTGCGCAAAGTTCTTGATTTCTCTCATATGGCTGTTTGCTTCTTCAAACGTATTTTGCGGCGATCCCTTGTGGACGTACGTCTTACGTTTAAGCACGAAGAAGAATTTGCCGTCTGCCGCCTCGATCGTGTAAGTGCCGATGATAGCGTGAGATTTGAAACGATTGATTGCGCGCTCGCAGTATGCTTGCGTGGTGTAGTTGGAACTTTCGTAGATGTTGTTTCCGCTTGCGTCGTAGAGCGTGTAAAACCACTCTTGCGTGCCGTCCTCTTTGTCAACGTGCTCGATGACGTATTTGCCGTAGATAACCGCTTCGTCGAAACCAGCAACGGGCTTGGGTGCTTGACGTTTATTTTTGGGCGTCTTGAGCGCGGCAAACGGCGGCGCAACTTTCTTGATGACGACTTTCTTGTCCTTGTTTGCGTTGAGAGCCTCGAGTTCCGCTTCTTTTGCGGCGAGTTTCTTTGCAAGCGCGGCAGAAGGCGTACCTTCATAGTAGCAAGCGTCTTCGGGGTCGTAATAATATCCCTCGTACGTTCCGTCGTACTTCGACCAGTCGTCGGGTTTCTTCTTGACGACTTTCTTTGCGGCGGGTTTCGCAACGCCTTGTTTCTTGGGTTCTTCGACGGGTGCGGGTTCTTCCTTGACTTCCTCTTGAACTACGGGTTCGGGGATAGGTTCTTGTACGGGTTCTTGCACCTGTTCGACCTTCGGTTCTTCCGCTATCGGTTCTTCCTTGATAGGCTCGACGATAGGTTCTTGAACTGGCTCGTCTTTGACTTCTTCCTTGACGGGTTCTTCGACGGGTGCGGGTTCTTCCTTAACTTCCTCTTGAACGACGGGTTCGGGGATAGGCTCTTGCACGGGTTCTTCCGCTATCGGTTCTTCCGTCACGACGGGCTCGTCTTGAACGACGGGTTCGTCCGTAGGCTCGGCGGTCTTTGCGGCTTTGACTTTCTTTTTACGCAAAAGTCCGCTAAGTTCCTGACGTTTTTGTGCGATTTTTTGATTGAGGCGCAATTCCTCGCCCGTAACGCCGTATTCGGCGAAAAATTCGTTTTCGGCTTGGTCTTCTTTTTTGTCGTTACGTTCCTTTACGGCTTTGACGATGTTGACCACGAAAACGGCAACGAGAGCAAGCGCTGCAACGATTGCAACGACGATGACGATCAATGCGGCGGCGCCGTCGAGCGGGCCGAGTTTGAAGTCTTCCATAATTTTCACTCCCTCATCAGAGTATTATAAACATAATTATCTTAACACACAACGTGCGCAAGCGCAATACATTTTTCTTTTTTTCCGCCAAATCCCCCTTTTTGTCGTCAAAAAGAGCGAAAAATGCGGAAAAATATTGCGTTTTCACGATATTAGGATATGCAAAAACGATGAAAAACAGTAGAAAAAACGTGCAAAAACAAGCAAAAAACATACGAAAAATATCTCGTTTTTTTGCAAACTCTAACGCATTTCGTAACGAAAGCAATCTTTGCGTAAATCGAAAATCAAATGCGAGCGGCAACGGCAAAATACGAAATTAGCCAAACTCGGCAAACACCGTATCGAGCGCAAGCGGCATTAAACGAACGGCTTCGCGCGTAAGCAACATCAAGCGAAAGCGACATTAAGCGAAAGCGACATTAAGCGAAAGCGACATTAAGCGAAAGCGACATTAAGCGAAAGCGGCATTAGGCAAAAGCAATAAGCATCGAGCGTAGCACCATAGCGGCGCAAAGGATAAGGCACGCGCCTCTCGTTTTCTTCACTCTGTCGAGAAATACGAATCTCGAAACGAACACCATAAGCGTAATCAGCGCAACGACCGTTATTATATCCGCAGATACGGAAATCGTCGAAAAACTTACGCTTCCGACAAGTCCGACGAACAATCTGAACGGCACGAGCAGATATTTGAGCGGCAAAACGAGTCCGCCGAAGCCCGTTATCGTGGCAAGGGTGACGAGTATGAGCGCGATGACGTAAAACGTCATTATGTACGGAAGAATCAAGAAGTTGGACAACACGAACAACGTCGGCACTTCGCCGAAGAAGTACGCAACGAGCGGATAAGTAAACAAGTTAGTCGCAAAGGACAATGCGCAGACTTTTGCGAAATTCGTGCCGATTTTGCGTTTGGGACTTATCTTATCAACGAGTTTAAGCCCTGCCCTTTCAAACGGTCTGTCGAAAATGAATATGCCGAAAACGGAAGCGAACGAAAGCAAAAATCCGATGTCGAACAAGTCGGCGGGACGAATCATAAGAATTACGATTGCGGCGAGCGATATGGACGAAACGTTGTCCTTCTTCTTCGAGAACGCGGACGAGAACATATACACGCCGCTCATAATCACCGCACGAAGCGACGAAGCCGTGAACGAGCAAAGCATAGAATAGAAAAACGTCGCAACGAGCACTATGCCGAAACTCGCTTTGGGATTGACTTTCAACTTTTTGAGCACGAAATAAATTGCGGTGGCGAGCGTTGAAACGTGCAGACCGCTGACCGCAAGGACGTGAGCGAGTCCGCTGGATTTGATGTCGTCGTACAGATTTGAATCTATGCCCGATTTGTCGCCGAGCACGAGGGCTTGAACGATAGAAGCGGTTTTGTCGTCGAGATTTTGGCGCAGTATTTTCTTTATACGCACTTGCAAATTGTCGGGAAAACTCAACTTGCCGCCCGAAACTCTGCGCGCGGAATACGCGGTTATCGAATAGCGTTGACCGCTCGATATTTTGCGAGGATAATAGTTGTCGAATTTCTCGTGAGAATAATAGCGCAATTTGCCCGTCAAAACCACGGTGTCGCCGACGGAAAAGTCCAAATCGTCAAGATAAGCGTAAACTCTCGCCTCGTACTTGACTTTGTTGCCGTCAACGTAAATTTCGGCGGCGTCGAAAGTGTAATATTCGCCGCTGTAAACTATTTCGCTGTTGACTTTTGCGGTTATCTCGCCTGAATAATTATTCAATTTCACCGAATTATATTGCAAATTCGTAGCAGACATCGCAACGAAACCGACGATTAACGCAAGCGGAATATAAAAGAGTTTTCTCGACTTTTTGAAAGCAAGGACAAGTGCGAACGACACGAGAAAAACGAAAAGCAGAGAAAGAAACGCCCATACGCTCAAACCGTAACACGCTTCGGCGATAATTATGCCGAATACGAGAGTCAAAGCGAAAAACAGCATAGGTCTATAATTGAATATGCGTCTGCCTTTTATCCTCATATCTTTCTTCTTTCGCACTTTGAAAATCAATCCGATATTCACAATCGAATTGACCTTCCGCAAAGTAAATTATAAGCAAAAACGGACTTAACGCCCGAAAATGTCGTGCAAAAAGTCCGTTTTGAGATATTATTTTCTTCCGGTGATAACTACGTCAGCACCCAAGCCGAGAACGTCTTTTGCGACCACGTCGCCGATTTTGACGTCGTCGGGAACTCTGAGATTTCCGATAAAGTTCACCACGTCGAATATACGTTCTTTGGGAACGGTGGTTGACGTTTTGCAAGAAGCGACGCCGCCCGACTTCATTTCAACGAGCGTGGTAACGCATCTTTTAGGGTGCGTGTATTCCTCTTTTCCGTACATCGCGCCTCTTTTGCAAGTGTTGCCCGAAACGACGACTTCACCGTTTATTTCTTCGATTGTAAGAGGACAGCCCATAGGGCACATTATGCAAATAGTATTCATTTTTCCAACCTCACGACGACGTCGCCCGTAACGGCGGATTTGTCTATAATCACGTTGCCCATTTCACCCGGGGCAAGAACCATACATTTTTTGCTTGCAAGGACGTTTCCGTCGCTTTCGACGATAAGTTTGCAGTTTTTGTACACGTCGCCGACTCTAAAAAAGATTTGAACCTTTCCTTCGCCCTTGTTGAGGATTTGCGGAAGCGCGTATCTTACGCCGTCTTTTGCAACGACGTTGACTCTTTCGCCGAGTTTTTCGGATTTGCCCAAAGCGTATTTCGCCGCACACTTGCCCGCCGTTTCCGCCTCGTGGGATACGTTGTCCACAAGGTCGTGAACGTGAAGAACGTTTCCGCAAGAGAATATGCCCTCGACGCTCGTCATTCTGTTTTCGTCAACGACCGCGCCGTTGGTGATTCTGCTCATTTCGACGTTAGTGCCGTTTAGCAAATCGTTTTCGGGGATAAGACCGACGGACAGCAAAAGCGTGTCGCACGCAACGTACTGCTCTTTTGAAAGGTCGGGTTTTCTGTCCGCGCCTACGGGTGCGTACCAAAGCCCCGTCATACGCGGCTTGCCTTCCACTCTCGTGATTGTGTGGCTGTACTTGATGGGAATATCGTAGTCGTCGAGGCACTGAACGATGTTACGCTTGAGTCCGCTCGAATACGGCATAAGTTCGAGCACAAGTTTGACGTTTGCGCCCTCGGTTGTCATACGGCGCGCCATAATGAGTCCGATGTCGCCGCTTCCGAGAATAACTACGTCTTTGCCCACGAGATAGCCGTCGAGGTTGCAAATCTTTTGCGCCATACCTGCGGTGTAAATGCCCGCGGGACGAGTGCCGGGAAGCGCGATTGCGCCCGCGGTGCGTTCTCTGCAACCCATTGCAAGCACGATTGCGCCCGCCTTTATTTTGCAATATCCTTGCGTTGGCGAAAGCACGCATACTTCCTTGTTTTCGTCAAGGGAAAGCACCATACTTTCGAGCATAACGTCGATGTCTTCCGCCTCGACCATTTTGCGGAATCTGTCCGCATATTCGGGTCCCGTCATTTCTTCGCCGAAATAATGAAGTCCAAAGCCTTGGTGTATGCACTGATTGAGTATGCCACCGAGTCGCACGTCACGTTCGAGAATGAGCGTTTTTGCGCCTTGCTTGCGGGAAGCGAGAGCCGCCGCCATACCTGCAGGGCCGCCGCCTATGATAACTACGTCGTATGAAAGAGCGCTCATCTTTGCACCTCCTTCACTCTGCATACGGCGATTTGAGAATCCTCTCCGCCGCCTTTTCTGACTTTGTCGAGAGGAATATTGAGTTCTCTCGATATGATTTCCATAACTCTCGGACCGCAGAAGCCGCCTTGACATCTGCCCATACCCGCTCTCGTGCGGCGTTTGACCGCGTCCACGGTGTACGCTTGAAGCGGCGAATGGATTGCTTCCACGATTTCCGCTTCCGTAACCTTTTCGCAACGGCAAACGATTCTGCCCCACGCTTCGTCGCTCTTTATGAGCGAATTGAGTTCGTCCTCGCTAAGTTCGAGCAATCTCTTATGTTTTGGCATAACGGTGACGTACTCGTCTTTGAGAGGCGCGTTTGACATATTTGCGATTTGTTCGTCTATATACTCTGCAATTGCGGGCGCGGAAGTAAGTCCGGGCGAGCAAATGCCTATTGCCATAACGAAATTCTTTTTGAGTTTGGACTCGCCTATTACGAAGTCGTGACCTATTATGGTGCGAAGTCCCGAATACACTCTTATGCACTTATTGAACGCGGGGCACTTATACGAGAGCGGAACGCTGCGTCTCAAAAGGTCGAGAGAGTCGAGCGAGGAAGCAGTATCGTCGTCGTCCGTCGTGTCGATTGCGGTCGGTCCGTATATGACGTTTCCGTCAGCCGTCGGCGCAACGAGTACGCCTTTGCCGAGCGCGGTGGGAAGTTGGAAGATAACGGTGTTTACGTTCTTTCTTTCCGTGTTGTCGAGAACGAAATAATCGCCGCGTCTGTAAGTGGTGTCGTAATGCTCTGCGCCCGCAAGGTCGTTTATGTGCGCGCCGTGTGCGCCCGCGCAGTTGATTACGTATTTTGCGGTGTATTCGCCGTCGTTCGTCTTTACCGTATACTCGCCGTCTTTATCCTCTATTGCGATAACTTCTTTTTCGAGCAAGATTTGCGCGCCGTTGAGAATCGCTCTGTCTGCGTACGCTATGCAAAGTTGATAAGGCGAAACGATACCCGCGCTCGGCGCATAGAGCGAATACTCTATATCGTCCGAGATATGAGGCTCGAAAGCGAGGGCCTGTTCCCTATCCCAAACTTCCACTTGAACGCCGTTGGCTTTTGCCTTTTGTTCGAGTTTCAAAACGCCGTCGTACTGCTCTTTGGTTGCAACCACGATAGAGCCGCATTTGAGGCACGGAACGTCGAGTTCTTCGGCGTCGCGCCATACGAGCGCGTTTCCTTTGACGTTAAAGAGAGCCTTTAACGTATTCGGGTCGCAGTCGTAACCTGCGTGCACGATTCCGCTGTTGGCTCTTGTTGAAAACGAGGCGACGTCGTCCTGCTTTTCCAAAAGCAAAACTTTGAGATTGCGGCGTGCGAGTCTGTCAAGCACCGCGCAACCTATTATACCGCCGCCGATGACGATACAATCGTATTTCATATTTTATTCACCTTGTTGCCCGAAGGCAAAAAACGTTATTTTACGTTGAATTTCTTTTTGTAAGATTCGAGATTATCCTTGATGATAAGTTCGGCAAACTCTCTGTTTTTGACTTGGAAAACGGTGGTTTGCTTGCCTTCGAGTTGCTTGTAAACTCTGAAAAAGTGCGACATTTCTTCCATAATGTGCGCGGGCAGTTCCTCGATTTCCTTGTACGTGTTCCAAGTGGGGTCTTTGAACGGAATCGCGATGATTTTGTAGTCCATTTCGCCGCTGTCTTGCATCATCATAACGCCGATGGGATAGCATCTTACCAGCGCAAGCGGCACGATAGGCTCGGAACAAAGCACGAGTACGTCGAGCGGGTCGTTGTCTTCGCTGTACGTGCGCGGGATAAAAC
>CAKQLT010000069.1:0-8326 GCA_934254715.1 uncultured Clostridia bacterium
CGCGAAGCGGACGCCGTGGGTTCCCTCAAAGTATGCAGAGGGGGAACGGCGGTGGGGGAAACACGTGAGGAAGGGGGGAAGCTTTTATTTTTTGTGTTTTGCATTCGGCGCAAAGTAATTATTAATTATTCATTATTAATTATTAATTAATTCTTGTGCATTTGTATATTTGGTGCTAAAATACTATTACTTAATACTCAATATATGCGGTTTTCGCCGCATTCGGAGGGAAACAATGAACATTTTTACTAAGATGGGTTGCCGTATCTTCCAGCAATCAATGCGTTTGGCAATGTTTTTGTTGCCGTGGAATCAATGCAAAAAGACTTTGTCAGGTCCGGGCAGCATTTCGCAACTTCCCAAATTCTTGAAGGACAACGGCTTTAAGAGCATTCTTATCGTCACCGACGGATTCCTCTTTTCAAGCGGAAAGGCAGATCCCATTATGGCTGCGTGCGAAGCAGAGGGTATGAAGAGTTGCTGCTATCACGACGTCGTTCCGAATCCGACCATTCAAAACATCGAAGAAGGACTCAAAATGTATCACGACAACAACTGTGACGCGATCGTGGCACTCGGCGGCGGCAGCGCAATGGACTGCGCAAAAGGTATCGGCGCAAGAGTCGCTTGCCCCAAAAAGAGCGTTCCGCAAATGAAAGGCGTGCTTAAAATTATGATTACGGGTCACAAACTTCCCCCGCTCGTCGCAATTCCGACCACTTCTGGCACGGGCAGTGAAGCAACGCTTGCCGCGGTTATTTCCAACCCCGAAACGCACGAAAAATATCCTATCAACGACCCGTTCCTCATTCCGAGATACGTCGTTATGGACCCCGAACTCACAAAATCCCTTCCGCCTCACCTTACCTCTACGACGGGTATGGACGCTCTCACTCACGCGGTAGAAGCGTACATCGGCGGCGAGAACACGAAACAAACCAAGAAAGAGGCTATCGAGGCAGTGCAACTCATTCACAAATACCTCAAACAAGCCTACGACCACGGCGACGACCTCGAAGCGAGAGTGGAAATGCAAAAAGCTGCATATCTTGCGGGTAAAGCGTTCACACGTGCATACGTCGGTTACGTCCACGCAGTCGCGCACACGCTCGGCGGCGAATACGGCGTACCTCACGGTCTTGCAAACGCGGTCATTCTTCCGCACGTTTTGAAAGCGTACGGCAAATCCGCACACAAGAAACTCGCTCAACTTGCCGACTGCATCAACCTCGGCGGCAAGACCAACGAAGAAAAAGCAAATTTGTTCATCAAGTGGATTGAAGATATGAACGCCGCAATGAACATTCCAACCAAGATTTTGTCACGCGACGGCGGCAAACTTATCGAAGAAGAACGTTTGCCTCGTATGATAGCGCACGCATATGCGGAAGCAAATCCGCTTTATCCTTGCCCGCAAGTTTGGGGTAAGAAAGAAATCGAGGCTATCTACCGCGAAATTATGTAAAAATCGAAATCGTTTCGTCGAAACGATTTTGAGGGTTTGAATCCAAACCCCGTCTGACGAAATCCGAGTTGTCGGCATTTTGGCAAACGGGGTTTTCTATACTCTTTTTCCGAAATTCCGCATATCGCGCGAAAAACCGCGTTTTTGGCGCAAAAAATTCAGTTTATGTTGTTTGGAAAATATATCAACAAATATTACGCCAAGTACTGTTGGCTGTTCTTGATAGGGCTCGTGGGACTCGTCGCCGTTGACGTGTTCCAACTTTTCATACCCGAATATCTCGGAAAACTCGTGGATATGTTCGACGGCGGAACGATAGATACGGGCGCGCTCAAAGAGATTATTCTCGGCGTTATGGTGGTTGCGCTCGTTATGTTTTTCGGGCGCATTATGTGGCGACTTTCCATATTCAACGCTTCGCAGAGAATAGAGGCGGATTTGCGCCATAATATGTTCCTCAAAAGCGAACGCCTTTCTCAACGCTACTACCACGAGAACAAAGTCGGCACGATTATGGCGTGGTTCACCACCGACCTCGAAACGATAGAGGAATTTTTCGGTTGGGGGTCGGTTATGCTCGTGGACGCAATGTTCCTTTCCGTGCTTGCGCTCTACAAGATGTTCTCGCTCGACTGGGTGCTGTCCTGTATTCTTCTAATACCCCTTGCGCTCATCATCGTATGGGGTATGCTCGTAGAAAAGTTTATGGCTCTGAAATGGGAACAACGCCAAACGGAATTTGACAAACTTTACGACTTTTCGCAAGAGAGTTTCACGGGAATACGCGTCATAAAGGCGTTCGTCAAGGAAACTCAACAACTTCACGCCTTTGCAAAAATCGCAAAGCGCAACAAGGACGCAAATATAGAACTTGTCAAGGTGTCCGTCGTTTTCGACGCAATCATTTCGGTGATTATATCCGCGATTATGGCTCTTATTTTGGGTTTGGGCGGTTATTTCGTGTACAAATACGTCACGGGTTCGCCCGTTTCTATATTCGGTCACACGATAGATATGACTGCGGGCGGACTCATTACTTTCGTCGGATATTTCGACACTTTGGTGTGGCCGATGATTGCGCTCGGACAAGTGGTGTCTATGCGTTCTCGCTCGAAAGCGTCCCTAAAACGTATAACCAACTTCCTCGACCAAGAGGAAGAAATCCGCAATCCGCAAAACGCCGTCGTGCTCGACGACGTAAAGGGCGAAATCAAGTTCGACGGATTTTCTTTTGCGTATCCGAACAGCGATTCAAACGTGCTTAAAAACGTAAGCGTCGAAATCAAGGCTGGGGAAAGCGTGGGAATCGTCGGCAAGATAGGAAGCGGCAAAACCACGCTCGTCAACACGCTTTTGCACCTCTACAACGTGGAAAAGGGTAAAGTGTTCATTGACGGTTACGACATTATGGATTGCGACATCGACAGCCTCAGAAACGCAATAGGCTACGTTCCGCAAGACAATTTCCTTTTCAGCGATAAGGTGAAAAACAACATCGCGTTTTCGTGCGAGAATCTCGATATGGACAAGGTGTACGACGCTGCGAAATTTGCCGACGTTCACTCGAACATCGAGGACTTTACGGACGGCTACGAAACCGTGTCGGGCGAGAGAGGCGTGACCCTTTCGGGCGGACAAAAACAGCGTATATCCATTGCGCGCGCGTACATAAAAGACGCGCCGATTATGATTTTGGACGACTCGGTGTCCGCCGTTGACGTAAAGACGGAAGAAACGATACTTGCAAACATACAAAATCAGCGCAAGGGCAAAACCACGCTCGTCATCGCTTCGCGCGTGTCTACGGTGTCACATCTCGACAAGATTCTCGTGCTCGACAAGGGCGAAGTCGAAGCGTTCGACACGCCGCAACGTCTTGAAGAAATCTCACCGACTTACAAAAAGATGGTGTACTTGCAAAAACTCGAAAGAGAAGTCGAAGGGGGTGAGGCGTAATGCAATCGGAAGTCGAAAAACTCAAAGGCGACGTTCACATTCCTTCAAAGGATATGTACAAGCGCATATGGCACTATCTCAAACCCGAAACGGCAAGATTCGTCGGCGCAATGCTTCTCATTCTCGTCAACGTGGTGCTTGACATCATTTTGCCGCTGTTCGTGAGCAGAATCACAAACAACCTCAAATCCGACGGAATAAACCTCGAGTTTATCATAGGTATGGCGGTTGCCTACCTCGCCATAGGCGTATTCAACCAAGCGTTTCTCGTTTGGGAATCTATGCTGTTGCAAAAAGCGGGACAAAGCATAATCTACACGCTTCGCACCGAAGTTTTCGAGCATATAGAAAAGTTGTCGCAGAATCAGTTTGACGAAATGCCCGTCGGCTCGCTCGTCACGCGCGTCGCGTCGTATACGGCGTCGATGTCCGACTTGTTTACGAACGTCATCGTCAACGTAATCCGCAACGTACTCACGGTCGTGGGCGTGTACGGCATAATGCTGTACATATCGTGGCAACTTTCGCTCGTTATGCTCGCGTTTATCGTCGTGGTGTTCGTCACCTCGTTCGTGTTCAGAAAAATCGTGCGCAAGGTCTTTACGAAAGAAAGACAATATATATCCGACCTCAACACTTTCCTCAACGAAAATCTGTCGGGTATGAAACTCATACAGATTTTCAACCGTCAAAAGAAGAAAGACGACGAGTTTTTGCAAAAGAACGAAAATTTGCGCAAATCGAGATACGCCGTCGTGCTTGCGTTCGGCATATACCGTCCGTTCATAACGCTTTTATACATCAGTTCCATTGCGGTGACGTTCTGGCTCGGTATGGAATTCGGACTCGACGCCGGTATGATAGTTGCGTTCTATCTGTATCTTTCGAGGTTCTTCAACCCCATACAAAACCTCGCCGACCAACTCAACAACTTGCAAAAAGCGACCACCGCTTCCGAAAGGTTGTTCAACTTGCTTGACGTAAAACCCGAAATCCGCGACAGAGAAGACGCCGTGACGGTGGACAAATTCGAGGGCAAAATCGAGTTTAAGAACGTGTGGTTCGCATACAAGGACAAGGATTGGATTCTCAAAGACGTGTCTTTCACCATAAATCCGAAGGAAACGTGCGCGTTTGTAGGCGCGACGGGCGCGGGAAAAACTACGATTCTTTCCCTTATCGTGCGCAATTACGAGATTCAAAAAGGTCAAATACTCATTGACGATAGAGATATAAGCACCATAGAAATCCATTCTTTGCGCAGAGGAATAGGGCAGATGCTTCAAGACGTGTTCCTTTTCAGCGGCACGGTGCGTAGCAACATAACCCTCAACGACGATTCGTTTACCGACGAGGAAATCGAGGCGGCGTGCAAATACGTCAACGCCGACACGTTCATATCTTCGCAGGAACACGGACTCGACGAGGAAGTCATCGAGCGCGGCGAAAACTTCTCGCAAGGTCAACGCCAACTTCTCTCGTTTGCAAGAACGGTGCTTCACAAACCGCAGATTCTCATTCTCGACGAGGCAACCGCGAATATCGACACCGAAACCGAAGTCGTAATTCAAAAATCCCTCGAAAATATCCGCAATATCGGCACTATGCTCGTCGTCGCGCACCGACTTTCGACAATCCAGCACGCCGACCAGATTATAGTGCTTCAAAACGGAAGAATCATCGAGCAAGGCACGCACCAACAGTTGCTCAAAAACAAGGGATACTATCACAAACTCTACGAATTGCAGTTTGAAAACCGCGATTGAGTTGCAATACAAACGTTCAAGATATAATACGTTTTGTCGTACAACTCATAATAGGTTGACTTTTTCGGCATAAGTGATAAAATAAACTTGTATACTTAATACGAATAAACGACGGAGGGCATTATGTATCACATAATCGTCAATCCTCAGGGCGGAAAGGGCAAGAGTATGAAAGCGCTTGCAACCGTCGAGGAAATCTTCAGAAATAACGGCGCAGAGTACGTCGTACATAAAACGGAATACGCGGGACACGCGACCGAAATCGCCAAAGAATTGTCCCAAACGCCAAATACGAATATCGTCGTTATGGGCGGCGACGGCTCGTTCCACGAAGTGCTTTGCGGCATAGACAACTTCGACAACGTTACGCTCGGACTTATCGCGTGCGGAAGCGGAAACGATTTTATCAAGAAATCCGGTCATTCCACCAACGTCAAAGAAGCGACGCAAACCATTCTCAAAGGCAACGTCGGTTACGTGGATTATATGGAACTCGGCAAATATCGTTGCCTCAACGTCGGCGGCGGCGGTATGGACGTGGACGTGTTGCTCAAATACGCGAACTGCAAAACGTTGAAGGGTAAAGCGGCGTATTATTATTCGCTTTTCTACACGCTTTTGCACACGAGATTCCACCACCTTCGCATAACGGCGGACGGCGTGACCAAAGACACGAGCGTGTTTATGATAGGCATAGGCAACGGCGGATTTATCGGCGGCGGCATTCCCATTTGTCCGAACGCGGTCGTTGACGACGGACTTTTGAACGTCGGCTACGTCAGCGAAATGAAAAAGAGCAAAATCATTTTCCGCCTTTTCAAGTTCCTCAAAGGCAAGCACGTCGGCACGGACTGGGGCGGCGAATACACCGCAAAGAAAGTCACGATAGAAGCACTCGACGACAGCCGCTTTGAACTCGACGGCGAAATCATTGAGGACACGAAACTCGACATCGAGGTCGTCCACAACAAACTCAAAATGTTCAGATAACGCAAAACGAGCGTTTTATCTGCGAAAAATATACGTATAAAACGTCGAATCAAATAAGAAATAAAAAAGCGGTCTTGCAATTTTGCAAGACCGTTTTTAATTCTTCGACGCAAACGAATTAATTTGCGCTTTTTTGCTTGACTTAAAGTCAACTTTAAGTTTTACCATTAAATCCGATGACGGAAATAAGTATTTTTTCGTCGTATATACTTTGAAAAGAAGGTGCAATATGGGAAAGAAAATCTTGGCAATATCCACGAGCCTCAGAACGAACGGAAATTCGGAAACGCTGCTCGACAGTTTCATCGAGGGCGCGAAAGCAAGCGGAAACGACGTCGAAAAAATCACGCTCAAAGGGAAGCGTATCGAGTTTTGCAGAGGTTGCCTCGCTTGTCAGAAAATAGGCAAGTGCGTCATCGACGACGATTCGATTGAAATCGTAAAGAAAATGAAAGAGGCAAAAGTCCTCGTCTTTGCAACGCCTATTTACTATTACGAGATGTGCGGACAACTCAAAACCTTGCTCGATAGGGCAAACTCTCTTTACGACAGCGACTACAAGTTCGAGGACGTTTACGTTTTGTCTACGGCGGCAGAGGACGGCGAGGGCGTTGACGAGCGCGCGGTAAACGGCGTGTGCGGCTGGATTGATTGTTTTGAAAGATGTTCGCTCAAAGGCACGGTGTTTGCAGGCGGCGTAACCGACGTCGGCGAAATCAAAAATCATCCCGCGCTTAAACAAGCCTACGAAATGGGTTTGAAAGCGTAACCGCAATCTTAAAAAATAGATATACCATATAATTAAAACAAACGCGAACTCGTTTTGAGTTCGCATTTGTTTTTACACGATAATTAATGTTTTTTATTTTTATATAGAAACGTATTTTAGCGTGTTAGATTCCGCAAAATCGCGTTTTTATAAGGTTTTATTGTTTTGTGCCGCAGTATTTGCAGTATACGGAATCCTTTGTGATTTTCTTTCCGCATTGATGACAAAATACGGTTTCTTCGTCACTTTGCCCGTCGCTTTGCGAAGGTGAGGTTTTGCTTGCTTCGCTCACCGTGCGTACGACGTTTTGAATGTTCTCTTTGTTTGCGTCGAGAAGTACGCCGCTGATTTTGGGCGCGAGTTTGGTCATTGCGGGCACGACGAACGAGAGGAACGTCAAAAATAACGTAATCATAGCGCAAATCGCGCCGATAACCGTCATTGCGATTGCGCCGCTTCGGGGAAGAAGTGCCTCGTCCGCATTATCGCCGAACGGACCTGCCACCACGAGCGAATTTATGCCGAACGCAAGAAACACGATTGCGATAACGATGGTGAAGCACCACACGATTCGCATCGTTTTGACCGCTTTCTTCAAATCTTTAGTATTGTTGTTTATATCCATATTCAAACCTCTTTTGAAGTTATCAATTAAATTATACCACGCTTTCGACAATCTATCAATATTTTCTTATAAAAGTGAAGTGAAACGATAATTTTGGAATATCGTTCAATCTGAAAATTAATTTAGCAAGCATATGTAAAAAGAAAAAACCCGACTTATTAAGTCGGGCTTTTCGTGGTGACCCTACCGAGGTTCGTAGGCAGACGTGTTAGCGACTGCCGTAATAATGGAACGAGCGAGTTCACTTGCAAAGCGGCTCGTCTACGCAAAACAAAAGGGTGCTGTCGCACCTTGTGCTTCGCGCGAACACTTCGTGTTTATTTGTTTTGCTATGTCCGCTACGCTCGATGTCCGCAAATGCTTCGCGCTTGCGTCTATCTTCGCTTGCGGTCAGTCGGGTGTCCCGAGTTCGGCACGCAAAGCGTGCGGATATATAATATCCAACCTCGATAGGGTAAAGAAAAAACCCGACTCGTTCAAGTCGGGTTTTCCGTGGTGACCCTACCGAGGTTCGTAGGCAGCGCGGTTAGCGACTGCCGTAATAGCAAAGCGAACAAGTTTACTTGCAAAGCGATGCGTCAGTCGGGTGCCCCGAGTTCGGCACGCAAAGCGTGCGGATATATAATATCCAACCTCGATAGTGGAAAGAAAAAACCCGACTTTATTCAAGTCGGTTTTTTCGTGGTGACCCTACCGAGGTTCGAACTCGGGTTACCGCCGTGAAAGGGCGATGTCTTAGACCACTTGACCATAGG
>CAKQLT010000070.1:0-8169 GCA_934254715.1 uncultured Clostridia bacterium
CGTCTTGAGACGTCTAGCTGGTAACATGCCCTTGAAGGGCTGGTGCATACCTCGCGTTTCACGCGTGGTTATGATTGAAAAGATTAGATTCAATTTAGTTGAGATATGTCCTAATTAAAAAACATTTTGTTTACATTTGAAATAACACACGAAATTGACTTTTGGAATAATTATGGTATAATTATGGTATAATATTGCTAAAGAGGTTAGAAATGCCAACAATTATCCCAATAAAAGAACTTAAAAATACGGCGGAAATATCCAAACTCTGCGATGAAAAAAACGAACCCGTGTTTGTGACCAAAAACGGCTATGGCGATTTGGTCGTTATGAGTCAGGACTGTTTTGACGATAAATACGGTGACGATTTTGCTTCGCTTATCAAACGTCTATATGACAAAAGGAACGATTATCTTAACGTAAAACTTTATGAAACGCTCACCGAAAATGCAAAAACAGATGACGAAAAGACGTTTTATACGGGTGTTTTCAACACCGTCCTTATGATAAAGCAAAAAGAGGTTATAAGAAATGAAAAATACTGAATTAACCGTTTTTGCGGGCGTGAACGGCGCTGGAAAAAGTACTTTGTACAGAATGTTGAACGGCAATTTCGGCGTGCGACTTAACAGCGACGAAATCGTGCAAAACAACAAGTGGGATTGGAAAGATTCCGTGTGCCAACTCAAAGCGGCAAAAGAACTTATACGTTTGCAAAACGAGTTGCTGAAAAATCACGAATCGTTCAATCGCGAAACGACGTTGTGCGGAACGTCAATCGTAAAAACGATAGAAACCGCCGCAGAACAAGGCTATCGTATAGAATTGTTTTACGTCGGGGTCGCTTCGCCCGAAATCGCAATCAAAAGAGTGCGGGAAAGAGAAGAAAAGGGCGGACACGGCGTCAGTGCGGAAACGATAGAGCAACGTTACGACAACTCGCAAGTGAATTTGAAAACCGTTTTCGGGCTGTGCGACGTGGTGCATTTTTACGACAACACCGTGTCGATGAAAGAGATTTGTTGGTGCAAAGACAACGAGATACGAAGCAACGTCACGGCGTTCGAGTGGAAAAACGACGGCAATTTGCGTTGGCTCAAACAACTAATATCGGATATTTACGGCAATATTAAAATAACTTATCAAAACTAATAAAAACGGCACTGAATATAGTGCCGTTTTAACTTTTCATTGAAAAATTTATTCGATGCCGTCGAAAAGGTCGTCGTAACTTACGTCCAACGCCTTTGCTATGGCGACAATATTTGAAACGGTCGGTTCGACTTTGTCACATTCCCATTCGCTAATGCGTTGTTGAGACGTTCCTATCTTGCAAGCAAGTTGCTTTTGATTGAGCCCATATCGCTCTCTTTCTGTTTTGAGGTTTTTCCCGAATGTTGACATATACATATAGTAACAAATACCCTAAAAATAGTGTTGACATACACTAAATAACGTGTTAACATAAAATAAACAAACTCAAAGGAGGAAAACAAATGAGGGAAACAAAAAAAATGCAAATAATGCCCCAAGATGAAGAACGCATTATCAACGCATACGCGTGTTTTGGGTGGGTTGTTACGAGTTCACAAGAGGTTAAAGTTAAAGACTCTCACCTTGAGGCAGGCGCGATGTCCGGTACGATTTATAGCGTTACCGAAACGGAAAACTATGTTAATCTTCTTTTACAACGAGAAACGGATATGCCGAATTACCAAGCATTGAATGCTTGCCAAAAAGCGTACGAGTCGGCACAATCGAGATTGAAAGCCAAAAAGAATTTTAAGGCACTTTTCCTTCTTCTCGGAAATATATTGTATGTGATTTACTATATAATCGCGAACAAGAAGATAGCCGAATCAAACGATGTTGCGTTCGCAGAAATGGATAAAGCACTCAACAAGGCGAGGCAAATACAATCCGCTAAATAGTTTTGGCAATCCAATAGTTTTTTTACAAAGAGAAAGACGGTATGCTATGCCGCCTTTCTCTTTTTCTTACACAATTCTTACAAAATGCGGAAAAGTCGGGCGGAAAACGGCGAAAGTGTAAGGTTTTTGTCAAGACTTCGGTTGGGTTTGGGTGCGATAATATATGCGTAAACGAAAGGAAGGTGGCATATATGAAAAAAATCGTTGCAATCACCGGCGCAAGCGGGAATATGGGACTTGAAACGGTCGCTCAACTTATGGAAAGCGACGTCGTTGAAAAAATCAAAGTTTTGCTTTTGAACGAGAGGCGAGAGCGCAAGTGCGCAAAGGAATGGAAGCGCAAATACGGAAACAAAATCGAAGTTATTTTCGGCGATATAGCGGAAATCGAAGATTGCAGAAAACTCGTGGCAAACAGCGATTACGTTCTCAATCTCGCCGCGGTCATTCCGCCGACTGCCGACCATTATCCCGTGCTTACGGACAGATGTAACCGCATAGGCGCAATGAATATCGTGGATTCGGTGTCCGAGATAAAGGAAAATCAGCCGAAACTCGTGCATATTTCCACCGTTGCGATATACGGCAACCGCAACTACAAGCACCCGTGGGGCAGAGTGGGCGACCCGCTCATATCCAGCACTTACGACGAGTATTCCGCAAGCAAAATCAAGGGCGAAAGATACGTTCTCGACAGCGACGTAAAGCAATGGGCGGTGCTTCGTCAGACGGGTATGCTTCACAACAGAATGCTCACCAACAATATGAAAGACGGATTGATGTTCCACACTTGCTTCAACGCGCCGATAGAGTGGGTTACGGCGCGCGACAGCGGACTTTTGATGCGCAGACTCGTGGAAAAGGACGCAAAGGGCGAACTCGAAGAAAAGTTCTGGAAGAAGTGCTACAACATCGGCGGCGGCGCGTGCAACAGAGTTACGGGCTACGACACGTTCGACGAGGGATTCAAGATTATCGGTGGTTCGACGAAAAAGTATATGAAACCCGAATGGAATTCAATCCGCAATTTCCATTGTATGTGGTTCGAGGACAGCCATATCCTCAACGATTATTTCGATTTTCAGCACGAGGATGTGAAAACCTACTGGCAAGAGATACTTTCAACGCACGGCTATTACAGACTCGGAAAACTCGTGCCTGCAAAACTCGTGTCGAAATTCGCAATCGAAAGACTGCTTAAAGACGACAATGCGCCGAGATATTGGGTTAAAACGAATCAGGCGGGCAAGGTTAAAGCGTTTTTCGGAAGCAAGGAAAACTTGAAGTGTTTGCCGAGCGACTGGGATAAATTCCCCGTTCTCGCGCACGGACAACTTGCCGACGGCGACGTCGATTACGACGATATGCGCGACATAACGAAGTTGAAAGAACACGGCTATATCCTCGACCACGGCTATGACGAAAGCAAACCCGACGAGGAACTCGACATCGAAGATATGCGTTCGGCGGCGGCGTTTAGAGGCGGCAAGTGCGTTTCGACGAGTATGACGAAGGGCGACTTGTACACGAAACTCGAATGGGAATGTCACGACGGACATCGTTTTTGGGCGTCGCCGTACACCGTTCTCAAAGCGGGGCACTGGTGTCCCGAATGTTGTCAACCGAGTCCGTGGGATTACGACAGACTGTCCAAATTTATGCCGTTTTACGCTCAAATCTGGTACGACACCCACGCAAAAGGCGAGAATACGACCTACTACTACGACCAAAACCACGTTGCGAGATACACGCAATACTGAGTCAAAAGAGGTGAGAATATGAAAAATGCGATAATTTACGTTTTTTCGGGAACTGGAAACACCAAAAAAGCGTGTGATATATATAAGAACGAGTTTGAAAAATTCGGAATCGAAACCACGCTGTACAACGTGAGAAAAGGCTTTGAAAATTTGCCTAATCCCAACGATTTCGACCTCGTGGGGTTTGCTTATCCCATACACGGATTCAACGCGCCGTACATTATGCTCGACCTCGCAAAAGCGTTGCCGAAAGCAAACGAAAAGAAGGGATATTTCGTCGTCAAAACGTCGGGCGAACCTCTCAAAATCAACAACGTTTCTTCCATTAAATTCAACGATATAATGAAGAAAAAAGGCTACGTTGCGGGAAGCGAGTATCACTACGTTATGCCGTACAATATGATTTTCCGTCACGCCGACGATATGGCGGCAAAGATGAAAGCCACGCTCGACAAACTCGCACCCATAGAGGCGAGGGAAGTGATATGTGGCGTCGAGCATAAACTCGCAAAAGTGCCTTTCGGACGTTTCGTCGCGTGGGTCGTGCGCATAGAACAGCCCGCAATGAAAGTCAACGGCCGCTTCTTCAAGGTGGATTCCGACAAGTGCATAAATTGCGGCGCGTGCGCAAAGAACTGTCCCGTAGGAAACATAAAAATCGACGAAAACGGGAAATTCACTTTCGGAAACGATTGCGTTATGTGTACGAGATGTTCGTTCAACTGCCCGCGCGACGCTTTCGACATAGGCATACTCAACGGCTGGCGAGTGAACGGAAAATACTCTTTCAAAGCACCCGAAACGCCGCAAAAGGACAAACACGCGCGGTATTGCAAAAAGGCGTACGCGAGATATTTTGCCGAAGCGGGCAAGAAAATCGCCGCAAACGAATACGGCGTGTAAAAAAGTGTGGAAATAAGCAAAAATATATTGTACAATACGGTTAGATAAATCAAGAGGTGTTTATGAGAAAGATACTTATTGCAGAGGACAACGTCGAAATATCCGATATGATGAAAAGTTATCTCGAAAAAGCGGGACACGAAGTGTATCAAGCGTTCGACGGCGCGCAAGCGTTGCAAATTGCAAACGAAATAAAACCCGACCTTGCGCTGTTGGATATTATGATGCCCAAAATCGACGGATTTGCCGTGTGCGAAACGCTGCGCCAAACGATGACGATGCCTATCATCGTCGTGTCGGCAAAGGTCGCCGAAGAAGACAAGGTGCGTATGTTCGACCTCGGCGCGGACGACTACATAACCAAGCCGTTTTCGTTCAAAGAAATGGTTATGAGAGTGGGCGCGCAACTCAGACGTTATTACGAGTTCAACGCCGTGCCGTCGGGTGACAGACACTACGGAAAACTTATGATTTCGTCCACGAGATTCGAGGCGAAAGCGGACGGCGAACCGCTCAATCTCACTGCAAAAGAGTTCAAAATTCTCGACTATCTCACCATACACGAGAATCAGATTATGCCCAAACAAAAACTTATCGACGACGTATGGGGCGTTGACGAGTACATCGACGAAAACACCGTTGCCGTGACCATCGCGCGTCTTCGCGACAAACTTTCAAAGGCGGGAATAAACAACGTCGTCACCGTTTGGGGACTCGGCTACAAGTGGCAAGATTGACGCAAATTTGCCGTCAATGCGCAAAACAGAGGTTTTATACGCACAAAAAGCAAGGTTAAACGCTCTATGTTGAACAAAAAGGAAATCGTAGAAATAGAAAAAACGCTCGCGCGCTTTCAAGAGGGCGATTTGTATTCGCCCGTCAGGTCGTGGGGATTCGGCGAATACCACGCAATTTGCACGAGGCTTGAATCGCTCAGACTTTCTATGCTCAAATTGAAGGACGGCATAGCGGAAACGTCCACGAAAACCAACAAGTCAATCGCTTCGGTGGCGCACGATATGAAAACGCCGCTCGCCATAATTTCGGGATACGCCGAGTGTATGTCCGACGGTATGGCCGACAAGGACTATCCCGCGCTCATCATTCAAAAAGCGCAACAGATGAACGATATGGTCATCGGTATGGTGGAATCCTCAAACGCCGAAATCAAAAAGCAATCCGCGCATAAAACGTTGCACGCGACTAAAAATATGTTCGGCAAAATCATCGAGAAACTTCGTCCGCTCGCAACGGCGAAAAATATAAAACTCAAAGTCGGCAAAATCCCCGACGTCAACGTAAGGGTGGACGAGGGACAAATGGAAAGAGTGGTGCAAAACCTCGTGTCCAACGCCGTCAAGTATTCGCCCGAAAAAAGCGTCGTCAAAATCACCGCGCGAAAGAGGGGCAGAGAGTTTATTCTGTCTGTCAAGGACAAGGGCATAGGTATATCCAAAGAGAGTTTGCCTTACGTTTTCGACCAGTTCTACACCGAGGACAAGTCGCGTTCTAACGGAAACAGTCAAGGCGTGGGACTTTACGTCGTGCGCGAGATTATGAAAGAGCACGGCGGTAGAGTGAGCGTAAAGAGCAAAAAAGGCAAGGGAAGTACGTTTATAATGGCGTTGCCCGTCGAGTACGACGATTCAAACTTGCCGTTTGCCGACAAATTCGACCAAATGCCGCTCATAGTAAAACTCGTCGTGGAATCGCTTTTCGGTTGGGCGATGACGTATATATACCGCTTTGCAAAGTATTCGCAGACAAGGCAACGTCACACGCTTATCACGGGATTTTTGTCCTTTGCGCTGTTCGTGTTTGTGTGGCCCATCGACTTTATAAGCGTGGCAGTTTACGGCAAGCCGACCTTCCTTGCGGACTGAATTTGCAAACAAGCGTACGAAAAATCGTGCCGACGTATGGAAACATATATCGATGTCGATAAAAAAATACGCAAATTATAGTTGCATATTTCTTATAATAATTGTAAAATAATGGCGGTTGGAAAATCCAACTAATATTCGGAATACACCTTTATGGAGGAATTTATAATGGCAAACGTAAAAGTCGCTATCAACGGTTTTGGTCGTATCGGACGTCTTGCTTTCAGACAAATGTTCGGTGCAGAGGGTTATGAAATTGTCGCTATCAACGACCTCACGAGCCCCAAGATGCTCGCTCACCTTCTCAAATACGACTCGACACAAGGCAACTATGCAAATTCTCACACGGTAGAAAGTTGTGAAGCAGTCCTCAACGAAGACGGCACGATCAAAGAAGACGGCTACATCGTAGTTGACGGCAAGAAGATCACTATCTACGCAAAAGCAAAAGCGGCGGAACTTCCCTGGGGCGAACTCGGCGTGGACGTCGTTTTGGAATGCACCGGTTTCTATACATCCAAAGCAAAAGCACAAGCACACATCGACGCAGGCGCACGCAAGGTCGTCATTTCCGCACCCGCAGGCAACGATCTTCCCACAATCGTCTACAACGTCAACCACACCACTTTGAAAGCAACCGACAACATCATTTCCGCTGCAAGTTGCACGACCAACTGCCTCGCACCTATGGCAAAGGCTCTCAACGATTATGCACCCATTATGAGCGGTATTATGACCACGGTTCACGCATACACCGGCGACCAAATGCCTCTTGACGGACCGCAAAGAAAGGGCGATTTGAGAAGAAGCCGCGCTGCTGCAATCAACATCGTTCCCAACAGCACCGGCGCTGCAAAAGCAATCGGTCTCGTTATCCCCGAACTCAACGGCAAACTCATCGGTTCTGCACAACGTGTTCCCACCCCGACCGGTTCTACGACCATTCTCGTCGCAGTCGTTAAAGGTCACGTCACCGTTGACGGAATCAACGCAGCAATGAAAGCAGCCGCAACCGAATCCTTCGGTTACAACACCGACCAAATCGTGTCTTCCGACATCATCGGCAGCCGCTTCGGTTCAATCTTCGACGCAACTCAAACTATGGTTGCACCTATGGAAGACGGCAACAGCCAAGTTCAAGTCGTTTCTTGGTACGACAACGAGAACAGTTACACTTCTCAAATGGTTCGTACTATCAAGTACTTCTCTGAGCTTAAGTAAAAACTGCGCCAAATAGCGCCTAATTTTGTCAGAGGCATCCGCCCGACAACTCATTTACGACAGTAAATTAGGGTTGCCGTTCGGGTGCCTCTTTCGCATTATGCATCTATTTGGCGCAGTTTTTATGAAGTTAGCGAATAACTTTGGACGCGACTGGTGCAAGCGGAAAATTCAAGCCGTGCCTTTTGCGTTCTTCATCTAAATATTGCAGTTTTTTAATTTAAGTTGTATTTATGAATTTTATAGGGAAATGAGTAAAACCGTCATCCGCGATTTATATCGCGGACTTTTAATGAACACTCATTCGAAGCGTTCTTATACACGGTATATGTTTATTCGTAGACGGAATCGGAATCGCAAGGCGATGACCGTAGCGAACGCCGAGCTTGACGGATAGTACAAGCGACTGCGCCGTTTGGGTGCGAAGCTGGCGCACAAAGCGCAGTGGCATAAGTAGAGAAATGTCCCTAT
>CAKQLT010000071.1:0-8153 GCA_934254715.1 uncultured Clostridia bacterium
CAAGAAGCAGAACGTTGCGATATGTTCTACATCAACCAAAGATGGCTCGGCGGTACGCTCACCAACTTCAAGACCATTCGTACGAGAATCGATCGCTTGAACAAAATCAACCAAATGGAACTCATCGGCGAGTTTGAACTTCTTCCCAAAAAGGAAGTTTCCGCTCTTAAGAAAGAACGTGACGATCTCGAAAAGAACCTCGGCGGTATCAAGAATATGCGCACTTTGCCCGGTTGCTTGTTCGTAGTCGACCTCAAGAAAGAAGAAAACGCCGTTAAAGAAGCACGCAAACTCAATATCCCCATCGTGGCGGTAGTCGATACCAACTGCGATCCCGATCTCGTAGATTACGTCATTCCCGGCAACGACGACGCTATCCGCGCAATCCAACTCTTTGCTTCCATCATCGCTGACGCTGTCATCGAAGCAAAACAAGGCGAATCTTTCACCGCTGTAGAAAAAGAAGAAGCGGCTGAAGAAGTTGCACCTCAAGTCGAAGCGGCACCCGTCGTAGAAGAAAAGGCTCTTTCACCCGAAGAAGCACTTGAAAAAGCAATCGCCGAAAAAGAAGCACAAGAATAATTTATCCAAATATTCCGCACGCAGACGTATATCTGCGTGCGATTTCAAAAAAATAACAGGAGAATATATATGGCATTCACAAGCAAAGATGTTATGGAACTTCGTCAACGCACCGGCGTCGGTATGATGGACTGCAAAAAGGCTCTCGTCGCAACTGACGGCGATATGGAAGCGGCAATCGACTTTTTGAGAGAAAAAGGTATGGCAACCGCTGCCAAGAAAGAAGCGCGCATCGCTGCGGAAGGTATCGTTTATGCCGCAAGCAAAAACGGCAAATCCGTCCTTTTGGAAGTCAACTGCGAATCTGACTTCGTAGCAGGCGGCCCCGTATTCAAAGAGTACGTCGGCAAAGTCGCTGACTATATCCTCGACAACGCAAACGTAACCGTAGAGGACGTCATTGCGGCAATGCAATCCGTCACCAACGAATACGTTATGAAGATGGGCGAAAAACTTTCCATTCGTCGTTTCACCGTTTACGAAGCAAACGACACGACCGTTGACACCTATATCCATATGGGCGGCAAAATCGGCGTTATGGTCGAAGCAAGCAAGGGCGCAAGCGAAGAAGTCGTACACGACGTCGCACTTCAAATCGCCGCTGCAAACGCTCAATACGTAACTCGTGACGAAGTGCCTCAATCCGAAGTCGATCACGAAAAAGAAATCCTCAAAGCGCAAGCAATGAACGAGGACAGCAAGAAGCCCGAAGCAATCATCGAAAAGATGCTCGTCGGCAGAATCAACAAGTTCTATAAAGAGGTTTGCCTCACCGAACAAGTTTTCGTCAAGAATCCCGACATCACGATTGCTCAATACCTCAAACAAAACGGCGACGTCACCGTCATTCGTTTCACTCGTTACGCAATGGGCGAGGGTCTTCAAAAGAGAGAAGACGATTTCGTCGGCGAGGTTATGGCACAAGCACACCTCAACAAATAAGCACTTTGAAAAAAGGAATGATTCGTTCATTCCTTTTTTTTAGACAAAATCGCATTTGAGCACGTTAGATGTTCAAAAAAGTAGGGTATAATCAATTATGGCACAAGAAAATTTGAAGTATAAACGCGTCATTATCAAACTGTCGGGCGAGGCTCTTGCGGGCGCAAACGGCACGGGTATTGACCCCGAAAAACTCACTTACGTTTGCAAGGAAATCGCAGACGTAAAGGCACTCGGCGTTGACGTGGGTATCGTCATCGGCGGTGGCAACTTCTGGCGCGGACGTCAGGCAGACGACAAAATGAATCGTTCGACGGCAGACCATATGGGTATGCTCGCAACGGTTATGAACGCGCTTGCGATTCAGGACAAACTCGAACAACTCGGCGTACCCGTAAGAGTGCAAACCGCGCTCACGATAACCAAAGTCGCAGAACCGTACATTTTGCGCAAGGCTATCCGCCACTTTGAAAAGGGCAGAATCGTCGTGTTTGCGTGCGGTACGGGCAATCCGTATTTCTCGACGGATACGGGCGCGGCGTTGCGTGCTTGCGAAATCGG
Organism: uncultured Clostridia bacterium; assembly: GCA_934254715.1. Classification (GTDB taxonomy): domain Bacteria; phylum Bacillota; class Clostridia; order Christensenellales; family CAG-917; genus CAG-475. Next base: position 2,086 of record CAKQLT010000071.1, read on the forward strand.
CGCGGATGCGCTTCTTCTTGCCAAAAACGTTGACGGCGTTTACGATTCCGACCCCAAACTCAATCCGTCCGCAAAGAAATTCACCGAAATTTCCTATATGGACGTCATTTCCAAAGGACTCAAGGCTATGGACACAACCGCCATCACGATGTGTATGGACAACAATATCCCCATCGTATGCTTTGCTTTGATGGAAAAGGATAGCATTAAGAATGCTGTGTGTGGGGTAAATACCGGCACTATCATTCATTAAAAAAAACGCGCTATTTGGCGAATAACTGCGGCAGAGGCACTCTCGTTTTGAGAGTGCCTCTTTGCGTTTAATAACAAGGGCGGGGTATAAAACTTTAATTACAATTTCCCCTTTCCTCAGGTGTTTTCCCTATCGCCGTTCCCCCTCTGCACAAGTTTGAGGGAACCCACGGCGACCGCGTAGCGGGGGACAACACTCGGTGCTCGCATAGATAGGGTATCGTCCTCTTGTTATGTCACTCGTTCACGGGCGAAAAAAAACCACACTCGCCCGTTCACTTGTACTAACCGTCGAGCTTCGACGCTCGCTTTTCTCGCCGCCGTTGCGGCTCGTGTTCCGCCTTCGAATAAACACATACCGTTAATAAGTACGCTTCGAATGAGTGTTCGTTAGAAAGTCCGCTCTACAAGTTCGCGGACGGCGGTTTTTATCTCGTCTTAGAAATTGCATATTCCGTGTACGAGTAGGCTACGTATAAGTTTTGTTTCGGGTGTGGGGTGTAACCCCACCCGTAATTATTAATTATTCATTATTAATTAATGATTAATTGGCTATTGCGTTATTTACTTTCTTTTGCTATAATATTTACAATATTCATAATATGGAGGACAAAGTATGTCTTACGGTATTGACGAAGTCGATCTTATCTTCGATGAAATGAATGAAAAAATCGACAAAACAATGCAGAACTATATCACCGAATTGCGTTCTATTCGCGCAGGCAGAGCAAATCCGCATATCCTCGACAAAGTCGTCGTCGATTATTACGGAACGCCTACGCCTATCAACAATATGGCAAACGTTTCCGTTCCCGAAGCACGCCTTTTGGTTATTTCGCCTTGGGATAAATCTCAACTTAAAGCAATCGAAAGAGCGATTCTTGCCGCAAACGTCGGTATCAATCCCAACAACGACGGTCACGTTATCCGCCTCGTTTTCCCCGAACTCACCGAAGAACGCAGACGTTCCACCGTTAAGGAAGCAAAAACTCTCGTCGAAGAATCCAAAATCGTTATGAGAAACGCTCGCCGCGACGCTATCGACGAACTCAAAAAGATTCAAAAAGCGTCCACGATTACCGAAGACGATTTGAAGAACTACACCGAAGACGTAGATAAGGCTCTTTCCAAAAACACCGACGAGGTTGACAGACTTTTCAAGGAAAAAGAGCAAGAAATTCTTTCAATCTAATGGGTGCAAAGCATATCGGATTTATTATGGACGGAAACGGCAGGTGGGCGGTTGCTCACGGTATGTCGCGCGCCGAAGGCTACGCTCACGGGCTTGTGGCTCTTTATAAGGTTGCAAAAAGGTGTAGCGAGCGCGGCGTGGAAGCGGTTTCCGTCTACGCTTTGTCAACGGAAAACTTAAACCGTCAGCAAGAGGAACTCGATTCCATATTCAAAGTCGTCGAGAAATTCAATCTGACGTACGACGGCGAATATAAGATTTCGTATATGGGCGATTTCAACAGCCTTGACGACAAACTTGCGTATTCAATCGAGCAAGTCGAGGAAAAAACTCGCGATAACAAGGGAATGTGGCTCAATATCGCGTTCAATTACGGCGCGAAAGCGGACATTTTGCACGCGGCAAAGGTTGCGTACGACCACGGCGAGTTTTTGGAAGATACGTTTGAAAAACATCTTTCGTCGTCACATCTTCCGCCACTCGACCTTATCGTGAGAAGCGGCGGCGAAATGAGATTGTCCAACTTTATGCTCTACGAAGCGGCGTATGCGGAACTTGCGTTCCTCGACAAACTCTGGCCGGATATGGACGAGAGCGACGTTGACAAAATTCTCGACGACTTCGATAAGCGTGTGAGAAAATTCGGAAAATAACGGATTTTGTGCGAATTTCGGCAAAATCCGATTTTTCGTTTGTAATTAGATATTTTTTGCAAGCGGTTTGCCGTTTGCAAAGCGCGTCGATTGCAATATTTGCGAGCGAACGCGCTATGAGGTGTTTATGCTTAAAAGAACGATTACTGCAATAGTACTTCTGTTTTTCGTTGCGTGGTTTTTGTTAGGCGGCTATTTCAAAAGCCCGATTTTCGTCGATATGCTGATTTTGCTTTTCTTGGCAGGGTCGGTTTTCGAGATGTACAAATGTTTCAAAGACGCAGGCTACAAGATGTTTGCCGCCCCCGTCGTTTTGATGTTGGTTGCGGCGTATCCCGTGTATTACACGATGCAATACTACGTCGGCGCAGGCGCGACGAACACCAGCGCAGGTATTCAAGGTCTGTTGATGGTGCTTCTTGCAAGTTCGATGCTCGCGCTTACGATTTTCACGTTCAAACCTGCAAAACACACTCAAAAAGAAGTCGACGAAGCAAAAGAGCAGGGCATAGAACTCGAACTCAATTCGTCAAAAGCGTGCGAACTCAAAGATTTGCTCGCAAATATTTTCATTCTCGTATATCCGACGCTGTTCCTTATGAGCGCGTGGATTGTAAGTTACAAATACAGCGCGTTGTTTGCCGTTCCGTTTGCGATTTTAGTGCCGATTATCGGAAGCGATACGTTTGCGTACTGGTTCGGCTCTATGATAGGCGGAAAGAAACTTTGCCCCAAAATCAGCCCTAAAAAGACGATTGCGGGCGGCGTCGGCGGTCTCGTCGGCGGTATGGTCGTTTCTATGCTGTTTTGGCTTCTTTTCGAGATGTTTGCCGACAAATATCCGACTTTCATCGCGGGTTGCGGCTATACGGCGTTCTTTGCGCACGATATAAGCGGTTGGCAATGGAAAAGCGCGCTCGTGTACCTCGCAATAGGTCTCGTTTGCGGCGCGATAAGCGAACTGGGCGACCTTGCCGCTTCGCGTATCAAACGTGCGCTCGGCATAAAAGATTACGGCAAGATTTTCCCCGGACACGGCGGTTTTATGGACAGAATCGACAGCGTTATGTACTGCCTCGTCGTGTTGCTCGTGGCGTTCTCTTGCATTTACGGTTATTGATTCTTTCATACGGATTTAATAATCGACGGTTATACTGATATTCGCAATCGAAAAATAAATCGATTGCAACTACGAAGGCAATAAAAAATCCGCAAAAGACTTCAAATCTCTGCCTATGCGGCGCGCGGATTTTAAGGATAAAATGAAAACAATCACAATACTCGGAAGTACAGGCTCTGTCGGCAGACAAGTGCTTGACTCGATTTGCGCACACCCCGACGCTTTTAAGGTCGTCGGGCTTTCGGCTTATACCAACGAATCGCTTTTGCGTGAACAAATCGAAAAATTCAATCCCACTCATTACTATTTCCCAAACGGCGCGGTTGAAGTGCAAAGTTCGCTTTTCGACTTTTTGGAAGACGACAAAACCTCGAAATGTCTTTCTTCGCTCGAAGAACTCGCAAGTATTCCGTCGGATATAGTCGTTTTGGCGGTTACGGGAATAGCGGGACTTTGGGCTGCCGTCGCTACGCTTAAAAGAGGCGGAACTCTTGCGATTGCAAACAAGGAAACTATCGTATGCGCGGGCCGTCACCTCAAATTCCTCGAAAAGAAGTACGGCGGGAAGATTTTGCCGCTCGATACCGAACATTCCGCAATTTTCTCGTGCCTTAGGGGCGAAGATAAAAAGTGCGTCAGAAGTCTCGTTTTGACGGCAAGCGGCGGCGCGCTTCGCGACGTTCCAACAAGTCAACTCGCAAAAGTCAAGGCAGAGGACGCGTTGAAGCACCCTGTATGGAATATGGGCAAAAAGGTCACAATCGATTCGGCTACGCTGTTCAACAAGGGACTTGAAGTCATCGAGGCAATGCGCCTTTTTGAAGTGGAAGCAAAGGACGTGAAAGTGGTTATGCACAGAGAAAGCATAGTTCATTCGCTCGTCGAATTTACCGACGGCGGTATGAAGGGCTTGTTTTCCGTGCCCGATATGAGGCTTGCGATAGAAACAGCGCTTTATTATCCCGAACACGGCAAAGACAGCGTTGCGCCGCTCGACCTTGCAAAACTCGGCTCGCTTTCTTTTTCCGCACCCGATTACGACAGATTCCCGTGCCTTAAAATCGCAATAGACGCGGCAAACGCGGGCGAGGGCGCGTGCATTGCCGTATCCGCCGCAGACGAAGTTCTCGTCGAGGAATTTTTGAAAGGAAAAATCAAATATCCCGAAATCGCAACCGCGCTTTCAAAGGTATTTGCAAAATTCAAAAAGGTCGGAAACGTCGAACTCGAAGACGTACTTGGCATAGACGAGCAAGCAAGAAAATACACTTATTCTGTGATAGGAGTGAAATAGTGTTCTTAATTTGCGCAACGGCAAGCGAAGTTTTCACATATATCGGCTACGTCATCGTAGCCGTTCTTGCGCTTATGGCAATGATTGTCATACACGAACTCGGACATTACACCGCCGGCAAATTGCTCGGATTCAAAATCGACGAGTTCGCAATAGGTTTCGGACCTGCAATCATCAAAAAACGCAATAAAAAGACGGGCGAATTGTTTACGCTTCGTCCGTTTCCCATAGGCGGATTTTGCGCTTTTCACGGCGAGGACGCCGAAGGCGCAATGGTTGACGAAAACGGAAATCAGGTCAAAGACGAAAACGGAAATATCGTAAAAGACCCCGACGCGTTCAACAATCAAAAGGCTTGGAAACGCCTTATCGTGCTGTTTTCGGGCGCGTTTATGAACTTTTTGAGCGCAATCGTCATTATAACGATATATTTTACCGCATACGGTCAGTTGCTTCCGAACGTCGTGGGCGTTCGTAATACCGCAACGTATCAGAACGTTTTTCAAGAGGGCGACGTCATTCTCAATATAAACGGAAAGCAAGCCAATATTATGCTTCAAGAGGACTTGGACAACGCGTTCAAGGATTTGTCCGACGATTCATACTTTTGGGTTTTGAGAGGCGGAAAACGCGTGAAAATCAACGCGCACAAAGTCTACTATAATCCGTTTGACGAGGACGATTTCATATACGCGATAAACGGAAAGGAACTCGAAACGCCCATAGTTGCAAGCGCGCTCGGCGAGTACGCAGAGCAAAACGGAATCGACCAAACGCAAAAAATTACGCTCGTCGTGGTCAAATACGGCGAGGATGGCAAAATTGTCGAACAAAGTTCGATGAGTGTACAAAAAGGCGTTGTCGAGGGCGATTCCGAGGGATTTTACAGTTACGGATTCGGCATAACTCGCAGTCTTACGCACGCAAAACTTCCGTTTTTCCTCGCATTCGGCAGAGCGTGGGGATTCAGTTTCTTCATCGTATTCAAGATTCTCGCCTCGCTCGGCGCGCTTATTACGGGCAAATCGGGCATAGAAAACGCGGGCGGCACGATTACGACTATCAAAATGATGGCGCAAGTGTCCTCGCTCGGATTCGACAGTTTCTTGTACGTCGTTGCGATTATCTCGGCAAACCTTGCGGTTATGAACTTGTTGCCGTTTCCCGCGCTCGACGGAAGCAGAATGTTGTTTACGCTGATTGAAATGATATTCAGAAAACCCGTACCGAGAAAAATCGAGGGCATAATCCACACGGTGGGACTCGTGTTGTTAATCGTGCTTGCGGTGTTCCTCGATATATTCCATTTGGTGAAAGGATAAAGGGATAAATTATGACAGAACGAAAGAAAACGAGACAAGTTAGCGTAGGAAACGTGAAAATCGGCGGTGACGCGCCCATAACCGTTCAATCTATGTTGAACACGAAAACGACGGATATCGAAGGCTCGCTCGCGCAAATAAACGCGCTTAAAGCGGTCGGTTGCGACCTCATTCGCCTTGCAGTGCCCGACGAGGATTCGGCAAGAGCGTTCGGCGTAATCGCAAAAGAGTGTGG
>CAKQLT010000072.1:0-8037 GCA_934254715.1 uncultured Clostridia bacterium
AGATAGTTTGCCGCCGCTTCGTAGGTCATGCCGTAATAGTTGACGTACATATAAGCGTAGTTGTTGAACGTGGTGGCAAGTTCAAACTTGTACACGTTTGCGCTTTGTCCGTTGTAGTTCACGGTTGCGACCACTTGCAAAGCGTCGCGCTTGTCGTTCTTTTTGAAGATTTCGTCACAGCCCACGAGAAGAGTCGTGCAAATTGCAAGAATCATAACGATGGCTGTTGCGATGATCAATTTCTTTTTCATATCAAACTCCATAAATGAGCATTATATATCAATAGTATTAATATTATACACACAACGCAATGCGCACGCAAGCGTTTTTTGTCTATAAAACTAATAATTAAAGAACAATTAAACGATATGAAACGCGATTTTCTCGCCATTTTGAACATTTTCAAGGCATTATAGCCGTTTCTTCATTATCTTATGCCAAGCCGTTTTCGCCAATCTAACGCAACGTATCTTAAAGCACGTGTGGGATTTCCGCTATTCTATCCCATTCGATTGCAAAACGTCGTTTCCGTCAATTTCGGATTTTGCTTGCAAACCACGCTCGAAACTCATTCAAAAAGATAAAAAGGACGCATCGCCGAAGCGGTGCGCCCACAGAATAGGAGACTATAAGCAGAGACCTAAAACCTGAAACGGCTTTTATTCTTTCTCAATCAATCCGCTGTTTTCGAGAAGCAGTTCGATGTCGGTGTCTTTCACCTTGTCCACCAACGCTTTGAGCGCAACTTTTTCGATGAGATTGAGTTTTGCGTCACTGAGCGGTTTCTTGTCGAGTCCGTAATAGCCTGCGCGCAACAATTCACGCACGTCGTATGCGCTTCCCCACACTTCGGGGACTGCTCTGTCAACGTTAAGCAACGTGTAAACCGCTTCCATGCCCGTACGAATCGAGTATTCGGTCGTGAAAATGGTATCTCTCGGAGTTTCCGCAAACTGACCGATAAACGCACAGTTTACAGAGCCTTCCGGCACGACTTTGGGGCGGTCTTCTTCTTTTCTCGGTTGGAAGAAAGCGTTGATGTACGGCATATAGCAAGTCGTTGTGTTTGCCTTATTCTTTGCGTACTCGTCGATTTTTTCAATCGGGAATCCGATATGATAGAGCCACTCTTTGCACACTTCTTCACCCGTGCATTCGCGCATCGGCTTCTTCACGTAATTGCCTTCGCGGTCCGTGTTAAGAGCATATACCCACACGAGAACGGTGTTTTTATCCTGCGCTTTGAATTGCGGCTGACGGTTGATCGTCCATGACAGATACCAGTTTTCGGTGCTGTCTTTGACGGTGACGATACCGCCGGTGGTAACTTTGCCCGCACGCGGATTGCGTTTGCATATTTCCATGATGTATTTGATGATTTCGTCATCGCTCGTAGCGACGGTCGCACTCATCCAGTTGGTCTTGTCGACTGCCGTGCAGAACTTGTCGGGATTGCCGAAACGTTTGTCTTGTGCCGCAATGTTGCGCCACATATCCCAAGACTCGCCGCATCCGTTTTTGATATTGCTCAAATCGGGCGCGGTGTTTTGATCACCGTAGCACGACGTATCCGTGCAGCAACCGTTCGTGACGAACACAAGATCGTCTTCGGTGAGATCTATCGAGAGTTTTTCACCGTTCTTTACGTATTCGATGCTCCTTGCAACGAGTTTATCTCCGACATGATCGAATTTGACGTTCTTCACGTCCATACCGTATTCGATTTTAACGCCGTGCGCTTCGAGATATTTCACAAGCGGCAAAATCATGCTTTCGTATTGATTGTACTTTGTGAAACGAAGAGCGGAAAAATCGGGAAGTCCGTCAATGTGGTGAACGTATCTTTGCAAATATCTCTTCATTTCCAGTGCGGAAGACCAGCGTTGGAATGCAAACATGGTCTGCCAGTAAAGCCAGAAGTTCGTATTCCAGAAATCATCCGAGAAAACTTCGCTTATTTTCTTGTCTTCAAGGTCTTTTTCGGGTGTGATAAACAATTTGCTGAGTTCGAGAGCGGATTTTTTGTCGAGTTTGAAAAGTCCGTCCGTGTGTGCGTTTTGTCCGCGGTTTTCCGTCGCGCGGCAAAGCGAATAGTTGGGATCTTGCTTGTTGAGCCAATAATACTCGTCGAGAACGGATACGCCCGGAGTTTCGATTGACGGCACGTCGCGATACATATCCCACATACATTCGAAATGGTTGTCCATCTCTCTGCCGCCACGCATATAAAATCCTTTCGTCACGTCTTTTCTGCCGTCGCAACTGCCGCCTGCAAGTTCGAGTTTCTCAAGAAGATGGATATGCTCGCCCTTCATTTGTCCGTCGCGAACGAGATAAAACGCTGCGGACAATCCCGCAAGTCCCGTACCGATGATATACGCCGATTTTTTGTCTACGCCCTCCGGCTTCACCGGATGAGCAAATGCTTCGTAATTGCCTGCCGAATAATACATTTTCTTTTCTCCTTATTTTTGGCTCGGACACTTTTTTGTGCCCGTTTCGTTTGTTGTGCCATCATAATAAAACGATTTTTTCGGCTTTTCAACTGACAATATTTCAAGGTTGTCGCACTTTTGGACGCTTCCGAAAATTTGATTGATTTTACGACAAGTTCTCGATTTTGACAAAAAAATCCGCCGCAAACGCGACGGATAATGTTTTTTTTATTTTCATGTAAATGTCGGATTCAATCAAGTATGGCTTCTCGCATCACAGTTGCCGAGCGCAAGCCTGAAAGAACCTTTTATCATGGTCGAAAGTTCGTCGACGATTTTTTTCGGGTCGGCTTCCATGTTGTGTTGCACCCAGTCAATCAAAAGCCCCACAAACGCGTAATCGTAAAAATGCGTGATGAACTTTTTGTCTTCTTCTCGCACGCTCATGCCCCGCGCTTCTTCTTCGACGACTGCATATAAGAGCGGATAAACCATTTTGTACAAATAGTTGAGCAACGTTTCTCTCGGCGTTGAACGATAAAGATTTTTCGTGAAACTCTTTTCTTTTTTCAACTTCTCGAACACCGCAAGAATTCCTTCTTGCCACGTTGCGTAATCCTTGTTGTTTTCAATCGCTTCGTCCGCTTCTACGATACAAATCCACTCGACAAGATCGGGTATGTCCTGAAAATGGTAATAGAAAGTCTGCCTGTTTATCCCGCAACGATCCGCAATATCCCCGACCGTAATCTTGGAAATCGGCTTTTCTTCCATCAGTTCTTTAAGCGCGCCCGCGATTGCTTTTTTCGTCGTAAGTTTGCTCATAAACGCTCCTTGAAAATTTATCCTACACGAGAAATTATAGAATTCAAAAGGAAAAAGTCAATAATTTTCATTTTTCAGTCGCCTTTATTAATGTGATTTTAAGATTTTTCCGCTCATTCGTCTCGCCACAGTTCAAGCCTGCCCACAGTGCGCACGTCGTTGTTCCAAACTTTCGTATTGCAAAAACACTCCGCTGTTGATATAATAATTAAAATTAAAAAACGAGGTAACGTTATTTATGCAGTTATATCACGGTACGAATATTGACAAATTGACCACGCTTAATCCTTGCATTTCAAATCACGAAAAGCCATACGTCTATTTTACCGACTGTTTCAATCTTGCCGTTATGTACGCTGCTAAAAACCATATAAACACATACTGGTTCAAGGATGGAGTTTTGCATTACGACGAATACTTTGAGAATCAATTCAAAGTTCTGCATAATGAAAAATCCGGTACGATTTACGGATTTGACGGAACATTGGAACAACTCGATAAAATGCCTTGGGTGTATTTGTCCGAAACGCCTGTGGATGTTTGTCCCGTGTTACATATCGACAACGTTTACGAATATCTGACTAAACTCGTTGAACAAGGAGAAATAATACTTCACTCTTTCGACAGTTTTTCAGATAAAGCAAAAGAATTCCATTTTGGACAAATTCGCAATGAAATCATAAATGACGACCTTATCTCGAAGCCCGACGATTCTTATGCCTTATTCATCCAAAAGCATTTTCCGACGGTTTGGGAAAACGCCGTGCAATCGCGAAATTGCTCAAGCAGATGCATGGATAAATAGGTCGGTGCGGAGCGAGCAAGTTTACTTGCATAGCGCAGCGTTAGTCGGGTGTCCCGAGTTCGCCGTGCGTAGCACGGGTGCATTGAAAATGCGCAACTTCGGTAGGAAAAAGAAAAAGAAAAAGACATTCGTTCGAATGTCTTTTCTTTGGTGACCCTACCGAGGTTCGTAGGCAGACGAGCTAACGACTGCCGTAATAGCGGAGCGAGCAAGTTTACTTGCATAGCGACGCGTCAGTCGGGTTACCGAGTTCGGCACGCACAGCGTGCGGATATGAAATATCCAACCTCGGTAGGAAAAAGAAAAAGACATTCGTTCGAATGTCTTTTCTTTGGTGACCCTACCGAGGTTCGAACTCGGGTTACCGCCGTGAAAGGGCGATGTCTTAGACCACTTGACCATAGGGCCGTATATTCTATTTGTATCAGTTGGTGGAAGCTACAGGACTCGAACCTGTGACCCCCTGCTTGTAAGGCAGGTGCTCTAACCAACTGAGCTAAGCTTCCGAGTGGATTGCTCCACAGTGGTAGCGGCGATCGGATTCGAACCAATGACCTGCCGGGTATGAACCGGCCGCTATAACCAACTAAGCTACGCCGCCATATAATTTGTGTTGTGTTGCGGGGAGTGCTTTTGCACTCCGCACAACGAGGGATTGCAAGTCCGGATTGTTTTCAAACCGACGTCGTGACTTCGATTCTGTCGATCCGATCTCGCATATGGTTGCGGGGGAAGGATTTGAACCAACGACCTCCGGGTTATGAGCCCGACGAGCTACCAGCTGCTCTACCCCGCGATATTCAATGCTTGCTTATGATATGATAAATACGAAAAATTGTCAAGCGGATTGAAAAAATAAATTTGCAAAGCGCAAAACTTTTGCAAAATTGGGAAATAATTGCTTAAAAAATATAGTCGAAAGGGCGGGGCGGACAAAAATGTTTGCGTGCAAAAATCGGTATTCTATTTTCGACGTCGAATTTTGAAATTGCGGCGAAATTGCACTTCTATTCGTGCAAAACGGAACTTTTTTGCAACGCGGGCGAATAAAGAAACGGATAAAAAACAATTTTAATTATTTGTTTTATGGACTAAAAACGCTTGCGTGCGCCCTCTCGTGCGTGTATAATGGGTATACTATTGATTTAATACTCATTATATGAGGTTGATATGAAAAAGAAATTGATTGTCGCAACAGCCCTTGTTTTGGTACTCGCTATGAGCGTGACCTTGTTTGTCGGCTGCGACGAAATCTTCAAGAAGAACGACAAGCGCGACGCACAGCAAGTCGTCGCATCCGTCACCTATAACGGTGAATTCGGAAAGCAAACGGAAAACGTGTACAAGTTCGAGTTGGCATCGAGTTTCAACGCTTACGCATACTACTACGTCAACTACTACGGTATGACGTATGAAGCCACCGCAAACTATCTTGCACAATCCCTTGCGCAACAGAAACTGCTTGTCCTTTTCGCAAAAGAGAAGGTCGCAAAACTCGAAGGCAAGAATTCGCTTCCCGCAAACATCGCGGAATTGCTTTCCGCAGCGGAAAGAAACAAGGCAATCGAAGATACGAACAAGAGTTTGCTCGATTCGCTCGTATCGACGGTAGAGAGCCTTGTCACCGAGGATAACGCAAACACGACGACTTCCGACGACACCAAGAAGGACACCACCGATACGAAGGTGACCGATCCCGTGTACGTCAGATTCGAGTCCAACGGCGGTTCGACGGTTGAAAAGCAAAAGATCCAAAAGGGTAGCGTTGCAACCGAACCCGACGATCCCACCAAATCCGGTTATACGTTCTACGGCTGGTATGCGGACGAAAACTTCACCGGCGAAGAATTCGATTTTGAAAACACCGCCGTTACCGAAACTATGACCCTTTACGCAAAATGGGTGGAATACGTTTCGCCGCGCACCGAACTTCCCGAAGTCGAGGAAGAAGACGATTACGATCCCGATAGCACCGAAGACGTGAAGCTCGCGGACAAATTCTTCTCGGCAGAGTACAAGGCGCAGTTGCTCGACGACACCAAAGAAGACAGTTTGTTCACAACCGAGTTCCTCGAAGCGGACTTCGTCGACAACATCATCGTAGACGGCGGCAAAACCCTCGTTTCCGTGCTTAAAGACTATATCAACGAAGGTCTTTCCGAAATGGAAACCAACCTCAAAAACAATCTTTACAAAGACAACGTCGAGGATTGCTACGACTACTATCTCGATTCTCAACATCAATCTTTGCTCGTTGCAAGACTTAAACGTATGGTCGGCAACAGCGCGCAAGTGACCGAACAAGAAATCAAAGAGGAATTTGAAGCACAAGTCGCAAAGAACAAAGAAACCTTTGCGGGCAGCGATTCTTCCTACGAATCCGCACTCACCAGCACGCTCAACAAGACGTACTATCACCCCGAAGCGGATCAAGGCTACGGCTTCGTCATCAACGTTCTTTTCAAACTCGATTCAGAGGGTATGAAGACTCTCAACGCAATGGCAAAGAACGATCCGACCAACGTCGAGGCAATTTTGCTCACTCGCAATCGCCTTATCGCAGATATGACGGCGTACGTTTCCAATCCGAAATACGATTCGACGGCAGTCGTTGAGGACGCAGACGGCAAGAAGATCGAATTGCGCGACCCGATGACCGACGCAAAGAACCCCTACAACAACGTAGGCGGCAACCAAGACACCACCTATCAAGTCGAGGGCGGCAACAACTACAACCAAATCGTCGAGTTCAAGAAAGTCGACGACGCATATCAAATCGTATACAACGCAACCGAACATCCCGCAATGGCATACTTGTCCGACAAGGTTTCCGTGTTCGACAAGGACGGTCAAATCGGTTTGATTCACCAAATCCACAACAGTTTGAACCAAGTCAAGGCGGCGGTTGAAGCGAACGAAATCACCAAAGAAGAAGGCGTTTACTGGCTTCGTGAAGTAGCGACGACGTGGGCATACCTCGTCAGCGACGACCCGGGCGCAACCAGCAGCGATTCCAACAACAACGGACTCGGCTACCTCGTTTCCCCCGAAGGCAAGGATAGTTCCTTCCTCGCAGATTTCACCGACTACGCTCGCAGCCTCATCACCGCAGGTACGGGTTCGTTCGCAAACGGTGACGTCACCAACGATATGTTCAACGGCACACTTACTGCCGACGGACAATTCGCAGGCGACAAGAAAGCGTTTGTAATCGCAGACAGCCTCGTTTCCGACGGCAAAGCAAGCGCAAGCGACAGCGCATACGCAGGCGTGTTCGTGCTTCTCAATTCCTACACGGTTTGGGATACCAACAACGTAAGTTCCGACACCGAAAAGAAAGGCGACGTTTTGGGCTCTATGAGCGACAATACGCTTCCCAGCAACTACGTTATGACGTTCGCAAAGAAGTCCTCTGACGCAAAGACGCTCTACGACGTCATTTACGACACCATTCTCGAAGCCAAGAAGAACGACCTCTACAATTCCGAAGTCAACACTATGGTTGCAAGTCAAAAAGACGGAATCGAGTATTTTGATAAGGTTATCAAGCAACTTTACAAAGACTTGACCTAAGCGCGCTATTGAGCGAAGAACTTTGTCAGGCACGGCTTGTCTCAAAATCGTGTACGCCTATGTACACTGGGTTTTGATTCAAGCCGTGCCTTTCGCGTTCTTCATCTCAATATCGCGCTTAGGTTGATAAAATCCTATTCGGGTGCGGGTGTCCCGCCAATAATTAGTATAATTAATAAAGAAAAATCATTGCAAAAGCATTGTCTTTAATAGTTAAATGCGTTTCCAAATTCTTTTTTTCGTAGCCGCCTAAACGTCACTCGTAGACAGGCGGAGCAGTAGTTTATGGAACGACGAAGACTCGTTGTGAGCATCAACTTGTGTCGTTGCAACTGCCGAGCCGTCTCAAAGTTGCAACCCCTTACGTCACAAACAAATGCTCTGATTTGTTTGTGACAG
>CAKQLT010000073.1:0-8012 GCA_934254715.1 uncultured Clostridia bacterium
AGGCTCTTGTGCGCCTCGTCGTTTTTTGCCACGACCAGCAATCCCGACGTGTCCTTGTCGAGTCTATGCACGATACCCGGGCGAATCACGCCGTTTATGCCGCTCAAACTGTCGAGGTTGTACAAAAGCGCGTTCACGAGCGTATCGTTTTTCTTGTACGAACTCGCTTGATGCACCACCATACCTTGCGGCTTGTTCACCACCGCCATATACTCGTCCTCGTACACGATGTCGAGCGGTATGTTTTCCGCCTTGACTTCGAGCACTTCGGGCTTCGGCACTTCAAAGTCCACAACGTCGCCCTTTTTGAGTTCAAAGCCGCTTTTTTGCCGTTTTACGCCGTTGACAAGCGCGCCGTCCTTTTCGATGACGGTTTTTGCGTTAGAGCGAGATACGCCCCACTCGAACGAAACGAAAACGTCCAATCTTACGTTGTCTTTGTCAACCGTGCGCACCATATCCGAGATTATTCCTTGTCCGCGTTCTTCTCGCCGTCCGTATTCTCGGCTGTGTTATCGCCTTGATTTTGCATATCGTTTTGCGGATTATCATTCAAATTTTCCGCACTTTCTTGCGTATTTTCTTCGGTGTTTTTCACGTCTTTTTGCGCGGTTTCGATGTCGTTTTGCTCGCCTTTTTCGTCCTTTTTCTCGCTCACGACGAACGAATAATCGTTTTGGGACTTCATCATCGGATTGAGGTTTATAGGCGCGTCGAGCGGGTCGATTTGCTCTTGCTCGTTTGCAACTTTATTCTTTTGTTCTTCCTCGAACTCTTTTTGGTTCTTCTTCCCTTCTTGCACGAGCATTACGATAAGCACCACGACGAGCATAAACGCCCCGACCGTGACGAACGAGTCCGCAACGTTGAACACGGGAAAACTGTCCCAAAACGAGAATTGAATGAAGTCGCGCACGTAACCGAAAGCAATGCGGTCAACGATGTTGCCAATGCCGCCCGCAGTGATAAAAACGAGGGATATTCTGAGCCACTCGGTTTCTTTGAGCGCGAAAAAGAGGTAAACGCAAATCGCAATCACCACGATAAACGTTATAATCGTAAGACCTATCGTCTTGCCTTGAAAGATTCCGAATCCCGCGCCCTCGTTTTTGACTTTGACGAGGTTGAACAAGCCAATAACGTTCTCTTGCACGCCGTTTTGGTCAAGAAAATTCCAAACGTACTTTTTGGACAGCAAATCCGCAACCAAAATGACCGCAATCACCGCAAGTTCGACGATATACAGCCACCATTTCTTCTTTGCGACTTGCGTCCAGTCGGCAAGAAACGCCTTCGTTTTTGCTTTGTAATCGATTTTTTCTTCGTTACCGTTCATAAGCCCCTCTCAGCCTCTGATTTGCGGCGGAATCGTGATAGTCACCCCTTGCGGCGCAAAGAGGAAGATGTTTTTCGTGATTTGTTGAATACTGCCGTCAAGCGCGTAAATCGCACCGCTCATAAAGTCGAGAATCCTATACACCGACTGTTGATTGAGCGTGGAAAAATCGACAATCACTTGTTCTCTCATTTTGAGGTGGTCGATGAGCAGTTGCACGTCCTTATAAGTTCTCGGCGAGTAGATAACCACGCCGCCGCTTTGACCGACGGACGGTTGAGTGTAACTCGGCACTTGACCGACGGGCGCGGGCTGACTTTGGCGAGCGAAGATTCTTCCGCCTCTTTGCATATCCGCGCGTTGCGTTTGTTCGTTTCTGAAATACCTTTCGTCCATATGTTATACCCTATTGTGAGTTATATTGCACTTCATTGTGAGTTATATTGCACTTCGTGCAGTTATATCGTGTCTGCGACACGGTGATATTCTCGCTTTGCGAGAGTTATATTGCGGCGTTGCCGCAGTTAAGGAAAATTTGATTCTATTTATCCATACCCCCACGCAATGCGTAATTCTTCAATTATTCGGCACTTGCGTGCAAAGCACGCACTCAACAAGCAGATAATCTTGCGAAACTGCGGTTTGAGTTTTTGTCCGTCTTATTTTGATAGCAAAGATTTTCTGCGCGGTAGTAGCGCAATAAATCGAGCAAGGCTCTCGGCGATACGCATACTTGCGTGTTGCCATTGCCTCTGCGATGATTTTTGCGCAATTTCACTTGCGCAATGCGCAAATTTCATTGTGACAATCGTCACAATTTAACGCACGCTTTGCGTGCATTTCACTGCACTTGCTATGCAAGTGCAATCGGGTGTGGGTGTCCCACCCTTTCGTCATTCCGAGCGATAGCGTGGGAATCCAGTGTAGCGTAATTTTTCAATTATTCGGCACTTGCTAGGCAAGTGCAATTCTTTCCCCAAACAGCACTCTGCCCAGTCGTATCATATTCGAGCCGTGTTCGAGTGCGATTTTGTAGTCGTTCGACATTCCCGCCGACAAATATTCGACGTTTACGCCGTCTTGCTTTATGCTCTTTGCGTCCTCGAATATCCGTTGCAACTTGTCGTAAAGACGGGCAAGTTCCGTCTTATCTTCGAGGTTGGGAAGCACGCTCATAACGCCCTTTATCTCGATGTGCGGATAATCTTTCATACTTTGTATGAAATCGAGCGTTTCTTCGGGGCGTACACCGCCTTTCGTTATCTCTGCGCCCATATTTATCTCGACGAGACATTTTTGAATCACGTCGTGTTTCACGGCTTGTTTTTCAATCTCTTTTGCCAGTTCCGCCCTATCGAGCGAGTGTATCAAGTCCACTTTGCCGACGACGTACTTGACCTTGTTTGTTTGCAGTTGACCGATGATATGCCAAACGTACTTTTCGTCGTAGTGTTCGACAAACTCTTGGACGCGGTTTTCGCCCAACGCAAAATCGGGCGCGACGGACATAAACTTGTCTATCGTGTCTTTCGACTGCATTTTGCACGCCGCCACGAGATGTACGTTTCTATCGTACTTTGCCACCTCGTCGCGCACTTTTTGAAGGTTGTCGAGTAATATCATAGTCTCAAATGATATCGCCTATGGCGATGAAATCACTTCGTGATGATATCGTGCAATTCTGCACGATTATATCCAAACTTCGTTAGGGTTATGGAATATTTGAATATTCCGCAACTGCGTCGCAGACGCAATTTCACTTGCGCAATGCGCAAATTTCACCGTTGCGTTAGCAACGATTTCATTGCGCCGTCGGCGCAATTTCACTGTTCAGTGATTGCTCACTGAACTATAAAGTCGCCTGTTATTGCATCATAGACAAGCATTTTCGTTTTGCCGTCTTCGACGTACGTCACTTTGATGACTTCGGGCGCGATGTGTTCTGCCGAAAGCACTTTTCCGTTGAATTTTTGATAGGATTCAACCAAAACAGCCATTTTTTCGCTGTCGTATTCGCCTATATCGTCGCTAACGAACAGCACGTCGCCGAATATGTGATTGATTTTCGCAAGCAACTTCTTTTGATTCCACGTATAAACGGCAGGTTTCATACCGCCGTCGCGCAAGAAGAACACGTCGGGGTCGTTTGCAAAGATTCTTCCGTTCAAATGACGACGATACACGCTGTTTTGCATCGAAATTTTGGTGGAAATAATCTCTTGATTCGTAACTTTGACGTAGAATTTTTCCTTGAACGTATTTTCCGCGTCGCAACCTATGCGGCAAGCGTCCACTATGCCGAACGACGGCGCAAGCGGAACGCCGCAACCGAGAATAATCTTATCTCTGCAACATTCGCGCAAGAAGTCCATAGCCTCGCACATAAGTTGACCGCGAGTTTTGCCGTTTCTCGGCTCGATAGCGGCGGCGTAGAGGAAGTCGAGTTTGACCATATCGAAGTGCCATTCGTCGAAAACTTTGTCGAAAAACGCTTTGATATATGCCCTAACTTCTTCTTTTTCAAAGTCGAGAGCATAGAATCCGCCCCACGCGATACCGCTCGGGATAGGTCTGCCCTTCTTGTTTCGTATCAGCCAATCGGGGTGATTCTTTATCACGTTTGCGCCGAACTGCGCGGCAAACGGCGCGTACCAAAGTCCCGCCTTGTAGCCGTGCGAGTGGATTTTGTCCACGATAGGCGCAAGACCGTCGGGGAATTTTTGCAAATCCAAATCCCAGTCGCCCACTTTCGTTTCGTATCCGTCGTCGATTTGGAAGATATTTGCGGTGTTTCCGACGTGCGCAAGTCCTTCGAGGTCGCGCAAAATTATGTCTTTATTGATGTTTTGATAGTAGTTATACCACGAGGTGTAGCCGGCAAGGTGGTCCACTCTGCCCGTGCGTTTTTGCGGATACTCGGCAAAGTATGCGTCGAAAACCTCGTCGTACGTTCCGTGAACGTGCATAAGGTCGAACAACTCGTATTCGTCCTCTATCGACAAGCCTTCCACGTCCTTTTGCACGGCAAAGACGTTCTCTTTCATATCCGCGTAGAAAATCGTGTAGCCGGTGCGCTCGTTGAGCGAGCCGACGAATTCCACTTTGTCGTCCTTGCGGAAGTAGGTGTACGAAAAGCCGTGATACAAATCCTTTCCGTACTCGGTGAACGCATAATCGCCCGACGCACCCGAAAATTTCCTTACGATAGGAAGTTTCGAGAGCGAGCGCAGTCCGTACTGAACGTCGTTTCGCTTATACTCTCTCGTCGCCGTCCAAGATTGAAAACCGTTTGCGAAAAATCTTTCGTTGTTTTCAAAATAGCGGTCGTATATGAGTTCGGCAAGCGTAAGTTCGACTTTCGCATTTGACGAAACTTTGATTTTGACGTGCGTTTCGTCGCCGTCGTCGACTATGTGCAAATTCTCGCCGTCGTAACCGTTTTTGACGAGAGCGTACTCGACGGATTCCTCTCTGATTTTACCGCCGATTTTGTACTCGATTTTGAGCGTGTACTCTTTTAGGTTCATAACTTCCCCCGAAATATAAACATAGGATAACTTATTATATCAGTAAAAAAGCGAAATGTAAATAGCAAATATGCGGAAAACGCCACAATTAAACTATCAATCGTCCCCTTGCCGACTTTAAGGAAAAAAGCAAGAAGACACAATAAAAAAAATCGTTCTTGCGAACGATAAAAAAAATGCGACTAACAGTTTTTTTGTGTGTTCACGGGCAAGCCCCAACACTGTCGTCGAACGACATTTATAGTCAGTGTTCAAATTATATATAGAGGCTGCCGTTTATGTCAAGTGTCTATCAACCCTAAACAAAAATTTGTTTCAAGCAAAAGCGATTTTCGCTCGCTTGCGGTCAGATTTTCGCCGAAGATTAGTTTTCGACTTCTTTTTCTTGCTCGAATTTCGTTATGGACACCTCGTACGCAACCCTTTCTTCTACGCTTCCGTCGTCAAGTGCCTTTTGGTAAACTCTCGACTGTATGCGTCCCACGAGGTGTATTTTTTCACCCACTCGGAACGTAGAGGCATAGCGCGCGTTTCTTCCCCACGCGATTGCGGGGATATAGTCGGACTTGTTGTACGCTCTGTTCACCGCAATGAGCAAATCCGCGATTTCTCGCTTAAAAGGCGTTGTGCGATACACTGGTTGCTTGCAAACGTAGCCTTCTATTTCTATGACGTTGGGCGCGTTGTCGTCGCACTCGCAAAGTTCCCTAACAAACACCCGAAGCACCAGTTTGCTTTTGCCGTCAACAATCTTGTTGTAACTTCTGAATTGCCCGATTAACCCAATTAGATTGCAGATTTCAAACGAGCCGCCTTCCATAAGTCTGTCGCTTATCGTGATTGGTATTACGTCGTTTTGTCCCGACAGTCTTGCAACCGAAACCGTCATATCGTAAAACTTTTCGCCCATAATTTCGTGAGAAAATTCAGGCTCGCTCGCAATTTGCCCCGAAAGGTAAACTTGATTGTTTTGCATTTGTTCGTAACTCATAAATCCTCCTGTACGTCTATGCGTTTTTGTGTTGTATTCCGTTTGAATCTATCGTGTACCCCTCTGTCAGCACGAGGTCGGCGATTGTCACAAACTCGAATCCTTGCGCTCTCAAAGCGGTCAAAACCATAGGAAGCGCATCGAGAATGTGGTCGCTGTTGTTGTGAAAAAGCACTATATCGCCGCTCTTTGCCTTTGGCACTACTCTGTCGTATATCTGCTTTGCCGACAAACCTTTCCAGTCGAGCGAATCGATTGACCATTGCACGCCCACCATATTCAAGCCTTCCAGCGACGTCATAAGTTTGTTGTTGTAGTCGCCGAACGGCGCGCGAAAATACTTCGGCTTTTTGCCCGTCAAATCGAAAACTCTGTCGTTGACGTATTCAATCTCGTTTTCTATCTCGTTTTCGCTGAGTTTTGGCATATTAAGGTGGTTTCGAGAGTGGTTTCCTATCTCGAATCCGGCTTCCGCAATGGCTTTTGTTTCCTTTTCGTACTTGTCTATCCAAAATCCGACGAGGAAAAACGTACCTTTTGCGTTATACTCGCTCATTATATCGAGAATACCTTGCGTTTTATCCGCGCCCCACGCCGCGTCGAACGTGAGTGCAATCACTTTTTTGTCGGTATCCACGCCGTACACGGGCACTTTTCTCGTGCTTTTGCAGAAGTACACGCCCGCGCTGTTCGTCACGCCGACGGAAGCCGTCAACACCGCAAACGCGATAATCAGCGACGCCGCCGCGACTATACTTGCTTTTTTGACCGTAACAATCATCAAACACCCCGATTATATGCTCGGCGCAGGTGCAAAATTGAAGAAATTATGTCGCCAAAAGTCGATTTTTCTTCTTTTTCGTTTAATTCCTTCCCTCACGCCTACGATAAATCTATTTTGCGGCAAATCGAATTAGAACACCGCACTATGAAAAACGTTTAATAACGCCATTTCGGGCATTTGTTTTGACAAGCGCAATGGGCGGTAGTATAATAAGCGGTATGAAACGTATAGCAACTCAAAAAAACGGATTTTGGAAACGCGTGGGTATCAACATACCCTTCGTTTTGATGATCGCGGCAATGATCGCGCTGTTTTCGGGTTGCCTTCTTATGTGGTTTTACGCAATAGCGTCGATTTTCGCGTTCAAGAGTTCTATGATTTTCCTTATTCTCGCGGGCGCGGGTACGCTTTGTTTGGGTTTGGGACTTGCCCTAATCCCCGCATACCGCAAATATTACGAGTTCTACGACAAAAAAATGGGTTGGGAATACCCCGACAAACCTAAAAAAGAGGAAAAAACCACCGTCAACGACGGCAAAAAATCGTTTAAGGACTATCTTACGCTTCCCAATATCTCGCTTGCAATAATTGCACTCGGCGCGGTTTTCACGATAATATCCGCCGCTTTGGGTTGCATAAACCGCGAAACGTGGGTCAACGACACCGATTCGTTTATGAAAGAAAGCGGATATATGACCGAACCGACGCACGTCGTCAACCTCAAAGACCCCATTCAAGGTCAGAACGCTGGCGACAAAAACGTCACGGCAATCAATATCGATTTCAAGGACAAACAAGCGGTGATAGTTTACGTCGGCACGGAATCCCCCGACAAACTCGGATTCGTCACTTACGACTACTATATTAAGTACGAAAATCAAGTGGTAAAAACTCGCACCAAAGACGGCGTTATCACTCTTTCGGAATCCCCCGCCCCCAAGCGCGACGACACGACGATAAAAAAACTTTTCTTCTTTATGTTCAAGGACTTCGACGTTGAAAAGCAAGTGATAATCTATCTTCCCGAAGATACGCGCGAGGGCGCACCCAACGAAATCGAAATCATCGGCGAAAACGTCATTTACGCAAAGCCCACCGCTTCGACGGGCGAGCAAGAATAAACCGAACGCATAAAACAAGTCGCACGATTAAAACGCAAGCGACACGCAACGACAAACTGCACGATTAAAACGCAAGCGGGCAAAAAAAGCAAACCGCACGATTGAATCGCAATCGGGCAAAACGTCAAATACTTTGCTTATTTCGCCTAACAGAATAAAATCAAATTTCATACAATCAATAAAAATCCACCAGCTTAGCTGGTGGTTTTTAATTTGAGGGTATAACCCTCTGCTATTAGCATAGCGAAATCGC
>CAKQLT010000074.1:0-7976 GCA_934254715.1 uncultured Clostridia bacterium
CGTTTATGCCGACGACAACCCAGAATCCCCACAGTTTGCCCTCGAAGGGAACGCCCGTGTTCATACCCCAAAGCGCAGCTATCATAGCAGGGGTGTCGACCAAAAGCGTGAGGACGGTGAGCGTCTTCATAACGACGTTGAGGTTGTTCGAGATTATCGAAGCGTAGGTGTCCATCGTTCCGCTCAAAATGTCGCGGTAGATGTTCGACATCTCGATTGCCTGTCTGTTTTCAATCAGAACGTCATCCCACAAATCGTCGTCTTCCTCAAAGAATTTCACAAGGCGCGGGAATTTGTCGAGAACGGCGGTATTTGCACGAAGGGAAGTCGAGAAGTACACGAGCGACTTTTCAAGCGAAAGCATTTCGATAAGCCCCTCGTTTTTCATCGCTTTTTCGAGTTCCGCTTGAACGCGTTGGCTCGCTCTGTCGATTTGTTTGAGGTATTGCAAATACTTTTTTGCGATGACGTATTGAAGTTGAAGCACGAAACGAGTGCGTTTGTGAATGTTGAAATCCTTGACGTAACGTCCCGCCATAAGGTCGTTGATTATAGACGTTTCGTTCAAGCAAACCGTCACGATCGTTTTGTCCGTCGTGATACAGCCGAAAGGCAGGGTGGCGTAGGTGTAGCGGTCGTCGTCTTCTTCGGTGATAGGAATGTCGGTGACCGCCATAAGTATGCCGTCCTCTTTTTCGCAGTGAGCGCGTTCTTCCGAGTCCAACGCCGCTTTGACGTAGTCCTCGGGAATCTGACACGACGAACACACCAACTCGATTTCCTTGTCGGTGGGGTTTGACATATGAATCCATTGCTCGTTGAAATCGTAGCCCTCGACGATAAGTTCGGGGTCGACTTCGATAACGGATTTGTTGACTTTTTTGTAGACTTGGATCATTTTGTCCTCCTATGGGCATAGCGATACGCGCCACGTAGAAGAACCTCAAACGTGTGCGTATTTAGCGGAGATGTTGACTACTTCGAGGGTCAGCGTCCATAAATATTGCACCTCTAAAAAGAATTGATACACAAAGTGTAACAAAAAAAAACGGCGGGCGCAACAAAATTGGTAAATAAAAAAATTTTTGTTTTAGGGTCGCGGTGTCATTTTTATTCATATACTGGCGAAAAGTATGATAGTTGAATTAGGAATAAAAACAAATAGATATTGTGTTTTTTTGTGTTTATGTTAAAATCAATTGTAGTAAAAATGAATTAATGCGAAAAAAGTATTTCAATTCTATATTTTTTTAGAACATTAATTTGATGATACGAGGAGAAAAATCTATGAGATTTAGAGGATACACGATTCCAGGTTATTTTGAGAATTGCATTATAAAAGGCAATGAAATTAAAGAGGATAAATTCATTGGTAAAACAATTTACAAATATTCAAATAACGAGTTAAAAGAGCCGAAAATGTTTGGCGCGACGGTTTTGGTTTTTAAACAAGGCGGGATATATAAACCTGGATTTGCTGGTAAAAAACTGTTTAGCGTTTCTACAAATGGTGATGTTCGAGAGGTTGGATTACTTGGTAAAATAGTTGGAAAGATACCTGTTGAATGGACACAAAAAAGTGTTGATAGAACAGAATTGTCAAATGATGATAAATCAGAAAATACAGGGGTTTCTGTTAGTGTTGAATCAGACTATTCAATTAATAAGAGGGAACTGACAGTTGCCGACATCAAAAAAGAGTGTGATATATATACTGGTTGGGTGGCCGACTTTTCTAATGTTAGAGTCGGAAGTTCAACTATAACATGTCCTAAAAAGTATAGTTGTATTACCGCTATTGCACCCGCTTTGGCGAAAGAAGGTCTAAAAAACGTTAAGGTTCATGCGGGAGTTTTTAGTATTAATATGCGTAACGTGCATGGATATCATTTTATTGTTGATCTCGATAATCCTTATTTTTATTCTGAGGATGGAATTCTTTATAATAAATGCAAAACTGAGATTTTGTCTTTTCCTCGTGATAAGAGCGTATCTGATTTTAAAATGCCATCAACAGTAAAAATAATAGGAGACTTTGCATTTTCATCCTCTATGGCAGAATGTTTTATTGTGCCAGATAGCATAGTTAAAATCGGCGAAGGCGCTTTTAGTTACAATAAAAAATTAAAAAGTGTTTATATTCCAAAATCAGTAAGTGTAATTGCAAAAGATGCTTTTTTAGAAAGCAAAAAAGTCGTTTTGAATACGTCATTTAGCGAAAAACCCAGTGGTTGGGAAATAGATTTGTCTGTATTTAAGAATGTGAATTGGAATATAAACGAGATACAATAGTCGAGGCATAAATATGGAGTTTTCAAAAAGTACGATTGAGCAGATAGGATATTATGTTTATAGGTTGATTGATCCTCGGAATGGTAAAACTTTTTACGTTGGAAAAGGGAAAGGGAATAGAGTGTTTCAACATGTAAAAGGAGCGATTGATTACTATGACGGGATTAAAAATAAAGATCACGATTACGCAGATGATCCAAACAAGTTGAGGGTAATACAAGAAATAAGAAATGCTGGTTTAGAAGTTATTCATATTATTCAAAGATGGCATTTATCAGAGGATCAGGCATTTGAAGTTGAGGCAGCCATAATAGATTGCTTTCAAGGATTATCAAACATACAGTCGGGTCACGGATCTTTTTATGGTGTGTGTAATGCTGCTGAACTCGAAAATAGACTGGCGGCTAAATTTTATGATGAACCAAACTTTGGTTATGTGATTATCAAAGTGCAGAACTGGAAAATGGACGAAATGATTGAAAAATTCGGGATTAAAACTGCACGGTATGAGGCTACAAGAGGGTGTTGGCACAATAAGAAACCAAATATTGAAAAATATCCATACATTTTTTCTGTTACAAACGGGATTGTAAGAGCAATATACAAAGTCACCGAATGGCACAATGTTGGAGATAGAATTGAGTGTTCTGGGAAAGATGTATCAGAGAGTTTGGGCAAAGATTTTATAGGGAAAAGAATACCGCCATATTATTCAAAAAAAGGTATGGCATCACCGTTTTTGTTGTCAAAAAACGTGTAGCGGATTATCGTTAGCTTTCTTTATTATGCATATGTGCGCACTTTTGGCGCACATATTACATTTTCTAATATTTATACAGTATTTTTTCTTGCAAACGCGCGCTTTTTTTGTTATTATGATTTATGACTATATAAGAAATCTTTTAGGAGGAATTCTAAATGGGCAAAAAATACGTTTATCAGTTTGCCGAAGGCAATGCAAAAATGCGTGAACTTCTCGGCGGCAAAGGCGCAAACCTCGCAGAAATGACCAACATCGGTCTTCCTGTTCCTTACGGTTTCACCATCACTACCGAGGCTTGCACTCAGTACTATGAGGACGGCAGACAAATCAACGACGACATCAAAGCGGAAATTATGGAAAACATCGCCAAACTCGAAGAAAAAGCGGGTATGAAATTCGGCGATAAAGAAAATCCCCTTCTCGTTTCCGTTCGTTCCGGCGCGAGAGCGTCTATGCCCGGTATGATGGACACAATCCTCAACCTCGGTCTCAACGACGACGTTGTGGAAGTCTTGGCAAAGAAATCCGGCAACCCCAGATGGGCTTGGGACTGTTACAGACGTTTCATTCAAATGTTCTCTGACGTCGTTATGGAAGTCGGCAAAAAATACTTCGAGGCTCTCATTGACGAACTCAAAGAAAGAAAAGGCGTCACCTACGACGTCGAACTCACCGCAGACGACCTCAAAGAACTCGCTGGCAAATTCAAAGCAGAGTATCAATCGAAGATCGGCAAACCCTTCCCGTCCGATCCGAAGGAACAACTTTTCGAGGCTATCAAAGCGGTCTTCCGTTCTTGGGACAACCCGCGCGCGAACATCTATCGTATGGACCACGACATTCCCTACAGCTGGGGTACTGCAGTCAACGTTCAAATGATGGCGTTCGGCAATATGGGCGACGATTGCGGCACGGGCGTTGCATTCACGCGTAACCCCGCAACCGGCGAACCCGGTCTTATGGGCGAATTCCTTATGAACGCACAAGGCGAAGACGTCGTCGCAGGCGTCCGCACCCCGATGCCTATCTCTCAAATGGCAGAGGTTCTTCCCGAAGTCTATGCGCAATTCCAAGACGTTTGCAAGATTTTGGAAAACCACTACAGAGATATGCAAGATATGGAATTCACCATTCAGCAAAAGAAACTCTATATGCTTCAAACCAGAAACGGTAAACGTACCGCGGCGGCGGCAATCCGTATCGCTTGCGACCTCATCGACGAGGGTATGATCACCGAACAAGAAGCACTTTTGCAAATCGACGCAAAGACCCTCGATATGTTGCTTCACCCGCAATTCGACGCAAAAGCACTCAAAGAAGCAGACAAGGCAAATGTTGTCGGCAAAGGTATTGCGGCTTCCCCGGGCGCAGCGGCAGGCACGATCGTCTTCACGGCTGAAGACGCTGTAAGAGAAGGCAAGGCAGGCAAGAAAGTCGTCCTCGTCAGACTCGAGACTTCACCCGAAGACATCGAAGGTATGAAGTATGCTCAAGGCATTCTCACCGTTCGCGGCGGTCAAACCTCTCACGCGGCGGTCGTTGCTCGCGGTATGGGTACTTGTTGCGTATCCGGTTGCGGCGACATCAAGATGCACGAAGAAGAAAAGTACTTCGAACTCGCAGGCAAGACGTTCCGCGAAGGCGACGGTCTTTCTCTCGACGGTTCTACGGGCAACATCTACGACACCATTATCAAGACCGTTCCCGCAGACCCCAACAGCGGCTACTTCGGAAGAATTATGAAACTCGCCGACAAGTATAAAGCACTCGGCGTTCGCACCAACGCGGATACCCCCGCAGACGCTCAAAGAGCGGCAGAACTCGGCGCACAAGGTATCGGCCTCGTTCGTACCGAACATATGTTCTTCGGCCCGGGCAGAATCGATAAGTTCCGCGAAATGATTTGCTCTGAAACCGTCGAAGAACGCGTCAAAGCACTCGACGCAATCGAGCCTATGCAACAAGCAGACTTCGAAGGCCTTATGGAAGCGCTCAAAGGTATGCCCGTTACCATTCGTTTCTTGGATCCGCCGCTTCACGAGTTCGTTCCCACCGAGGAAAAGGACATCGAAGCACTTGCAAAGGCAAAAGGCAAATCCGTATCCGAAATCAAGATCCTTTGCGACAGTTTGCACGAGTTCAACCCGATGATGGGTCACAGAGGTTGCCGTTTGGCAGTCACTTATCCCGAAATCGCCGTTATGCAAACCAAAGCGGTCATCAAAGCGGCTATCAACGTCCAAAAACGTCATCCCGATTGGAACGTTATGCCCGAAATTATGATCCCGCTCGTCGGCGAAGTCAAAGAGTTGAAGTACTGCAAGAAGACGGTCGTTGAAACCGCTGACGCAGTCATCAAAGAAAGCGGCGTTGACCTCAAATACGAAGTCGGCACGATGATCGAAATCCCCAGAGCGGCTCTCACGGCGGACGAAATCGCAACTGAAGCAGACTTCTTCTGCTTCGGCACGAACGACCTCACTCAAATGACGTTCGGCTTCAGCCGTGACGACGCAGGCAAGTTCTTGCCCAGTTACTATCAAGCGAAGATTTACGAATCCGATCCGTTTGCACGTCTTGACACGGTCGGCGTCGGCAAACTTATGAAGATGGCGGTCACGCTCGGCAGAGGTGCAAACGATCATTTGCATTGCGGAATCTGCGGCGAACACGGCGGCGATCCTTCGTCCATCGAATTCTGCCACGAAATCGGACTTGACTATGTGTCTTGCTCGCCCTTCCGCGTACCTATCGCACGCCTTGCAGCAGCACAAGCAAACATCAAGAACCCCAGAAAGTAATTTCGGGAAAGATGTAAACAAACAACAATCGAAAGC
Organism: uncultured Clostridia bacterium; assembly: GCA_934254715.1. Classification (GTDB taxonomy): domain Bacteria; phylum Bacillota; class Clostridia; order Christensenellales; family CAG-917; genus CAG-475. The sequence continues at coordinate 5,893 of CAKQLT010000074.1, forward strand.
GGTTGCCGAAAGGCAACCGCTTTTTTTTATAAAGGTATTCGACGTTTGCTTGTGTGGCTGAAAAAGCCGCAAGGCGGTGCGACACGGTTGAAAACCGTCTCGCAATAGGTACAGCACAAGCAAACATCAAGAACCCCAGAAAGTAATTTTAGGGAAGACGTAAACAAACAACAGACAAAAGCGGTTACCGAAAGGCAACCGCTTTTTTTATAAAGGTATTCGACGTTTGCTTGTGTGGCTTAAAAAACCGCAAGGCGGTGCGACACGGTTGAAAACCGTCTCGCAAAAAGGTGCAGCACAAGCAAACATCAAGAACCCGAGAAAGTAATAGGTTTTTGCAGAAAAACAAAACAAAGAAACAGCCGTCTTTTGACGGCTGTTTTAATTAAATGTTGCCGTTTGCTTGTGTGGCTGAAAAAGCCTCAAGGCGGTGCGACACGGTTGAAAATCGTCTCGCAATAGGTACAGCACAAGCAAACAACAAGAACCCCAGAAAGTAATTTTAGGGAAGATGTAAACAAACAACAATCGAAAGCGGTTACCGAAAGGCAACCGCTTTTTCGTAAAATATTTCGTACAATATGTATTGTTTGCGTGCGGATACGCGCGTATATATAAAAGATTGCACGATTCGTTAATGTCTGAGTACGATTTATTATTGAAATTAATGAATCCGTTTGGTATATTTATAGTAGCGTAAGTCAATTATGCGAATATAAGCAGAGGGAGAAATGCTATGAAAAAAAGATTCGGAATCGTTATATTTTTGATTGCGTGTTTGGTTATGCTGTGCGCTTGCGATAAAGGCGGGGTGGTTGACGAGAGGAAAATACTCGCAAACGAGTTGACCGCAAGCGTTCAATCGCGCGAAGTGGAAACCAAAGACGTTGACGACGTATTCGTGCGTGCATACGGCGATTTTTCAGTGAAAATGATGCAGAGCGTGTACGACGGCGGCAACGTTTGCATATCGCCGCTTTCGATTTCCGTTGCGCTCGGAATGGTTACTAACGGCGCGGTTGGCGAAACTAAAGCCGAACTCGAATCGTTGCTTGGCTTGAGCGCGAACGAACTCAACGCGTATTACGCAAAACTTATGCAAAACAGCGGTGAAACGGAAAAGTTGCACGTTGCAAACTCGCTGTGGACAAGACAAAATGCTGTAAACGTCGAAAACGACTTTTTGGATATAGTCAAAAACTACTATGCGGCGCAAGTTTACGAATCGGCGTTTGACGACCAAACCGTAACGGACGTCAACAACTGGGTGTACAAGCACACTCGCGGCGGCATTGACAAAATCGTCGATACTATTAGTGAAGACGAGGTTTTGATACTGCTTAATGCGCTCGATTTCGAGTCGGAATGGCAGGAAAAGTTTACGCCCGACAGAGTTCGCGATCGCACGTTCAACGGAACGGATAAAGAGTCTACCGTTTCGATGATGTTCGGCGAAGAACATATGTATTTTACTCTTGACAACGCGCAAGGCTTTGTGAAACCGTACGAGGGCGGCGAGTACAAGTTTGCGGCGATACTGCCCGACGAAAACGTGAGCATTACTGATTTTGTCAACGGACTTACGGGCGAGAAACTTGCGAGAGCATTGGCAAATATTCAAAATCGTTCTGTCAATATAGGGCTTCCGAAATTTGACTTGGAACGATCCTTAGAGTTGGTTGACGCGCTTAACAAACTCGGCGTCAAAAAGGCGTTCTCGGGCGGCGATTTTTCCGCACTCGGTTCGACGCCGAACGGCGGTTTGTATCTCTCGAGCGTCGTTCATAAAACGCATATAACCGTTGACGAGGCAAAAACGAAAGCAAGCGCGGTGACGGAAATCAGATACGGTGATTCCGGACCTATGCAAGACCCGAAGCCGTCCGTTATTTTGAACAGACCGTTCGTGTATATGATTCTCGATTCAGCAAATCTGCCGTTGTTCGTGGGCGTAATTACGAATCTGTAAAAATAGTAAGTTTTGCAACGTTTGTAGTGTAAATCGGCATATTGTAATTGTCAAGAGTAAATGCAGAAATTTATTGTAAAACGACAAAATTTGTTATCATAAAGACGCGAAAAGC
>CAKQLT010000075.1:0-7961 GCA_934254715.1 uncultured Clostridia bacterium
GGGGAGTGGCTCAATGGTAGAGCAACGGTCTCCAAAACCGTCGGTTGCGTGTTCGAGTCGCGTCTCCCCTGCCAAGAGAAGAAGTCCTAAAAGGACTTCTTTTTTATGTCAGCCGATTCGCGACACGAACACGCAACGCAATCGCGGCGGAACGATTTTCCTTGCGCTTGCGGTTGCATCTGACACTGCGCGGCGCAAATAAATTTGCTATGCTTCGTTATTTTAGCCGCTTTGCGCTTTCACGAGTCGCGTCTCCCCTGCCAAGAGAAGTCCTTTTAGGACTTCTTTTTTTATGTCAGCCGATTCGCGACTCGAACACGCAACGCAATCGCGGCGAAACGATGTTCCTTGCGCTTGCGCTATCCTTATATAAAATAAAAGCGTGCCGATAGGCACGCTACCAAGCAAGCACTCACGCGGAATTGCGGTGTGAGTTTTTATCCGTCTAATTTTGAGAGCAGGGAGGGCTTGCGCGGTTAGTAATTGCGAGAACAAGTGCGGTGTTTTGTTCAATCGCCCAAAAGGTTCGTTTCTATTTAGGGGATTCCCACGCTTGCGCTCTGAATGACGATGTGGGCGATTGACATCACCGCAACGCCGTTTGAGCAATGTGCGCGGTAGCAGAGCAATAAATCAAGCGAGGCTCTCGGCAATACGCAAGTTTTGCGTGTTGCCGTTGCCTCGGCGACAGCCAAATAAAAAAGCGTGCCGTGAGGCACGCCAGCAAGCAGATAATCTTGCGAAACTGCGGCTTGAGTCTTTATCCGTCTGATTTTGATAGCAAAGATTCTCTGCGCGGTAGCAGAGCAAAAACCTAACAAGGCTATTGACAATACACATAAATGTGTGTTGTCGCAGCCTTAGCAACGGTTTTTGCTCTTATGCCGTATGATATTTCCTCGTTCTATACAGCAACCAGTAAATGAGTGAACTCAAGGGTAGGTTGGTGAGCAGAACCATAGGAAGTATTATCGATTCGAGAATAAGGTCGATGTCGTTGACGTTTGCACCGAGTCCGAAGAATCCGATGAGAATACAAACGACGGTCAGTTCGATAAACAACATACCGCGATTGAGTATCGACAGTTTGAAGTTGAAGTTTGCTCGCGTTCGCCTTGTCGGATTCAAAAGATAGATGATGGTCGGCACGAGGCAGAGCGCGCTACCCACCAAAAGTATGGGCAAGAAGTAGGCGTAACTCACTCTCGTTGCGAGCGAAGCCCACATAATTGCGACTTCAGCTACGAAAAACGCAAGAATGATGAGGAAAGTGTCACGGTTGAGTCGGTTGGACTGAATGAAGTTGAACGTGTAGTACTCTGACGTGTTTCCTCTGTCGTAGGGGCGAATCTTGAAGCCTTTTGCGTACAATCTCGTCTTTATGTCGCTGTCCGAATAGTCGTTGTTTTGTTGCGGTTTTTCTTGTTGTTGCTGTACGTCCGATTTATTATCTTGCAGCGAAACGAAGAAATCGCGATAATTCACGTCGTCTTTTTCGTAATCGAATCCGCCTTCTTGTCTCGATACGACGGCAGACGTGACGAAGTGACCTTTCGAGTCGACTTGATTTTTGCTTTCGAGTTCGGCAGGGTAGAATTGCTCTTGCGCGGGCGTTTGCGCGTAGGCTTGAACGTTTTGTCGTTCTTGTTGTGCTTGCTGTGCTTGCGCGGATTCCGCTTCTTGCTGTGCTATTTGCTGTTCTTGCTCTTTTGCAAGTTTGTCGTCGATTTGCGCTTCGCGCTCGTCGAGTTGCTTGAATATGTCTTTAAGCGACGTTTGCGAGCGCTGAGTTTGTTCGACTTGATTGGTATAGCCGTTTATGTAAGTATGTTCTTGCGGTTGAGCGTGCGAGTTAAACTCGTACGTGCGCATTTCCTCTTGCTTTTTGTATTCGCTCTCGGCGTCGAGTTTGGCGAACATTTCTTCGAGAGTTTGAGAGGGTTTTGCTTGTTCTTGGCGTTTACGCTCGGCTTCTTCTTCGGCGCGGCGTTTTTCTTCTTGCTCTGCAAGACGTTTTTCTTCTTCGGCGCGCAACTTTTCTTCTTCCATACGGCGAAGCATAGATTTCACGAGTTCGCGGTCTTCTTCGCTCTTTTTGAGTTGTTCTTCGGTTTTGCGAAGTTGCTCGTCGCGTTGGCGTACTTCTTCGGCGTGAAGTTTGAGTTGTTCCTCTTTTTGACGCGCTTCTTCTTCGGAAAGTTTGAGTTGCTCGTTAGCCTTTTTCGCTTCTTCCTCGCTCAAACGAAGTTGCTCGCTGACCTTTTGAGTTTCTTCCTCTTGCTGTCTGAGTTGCTCGTCTTTAAGGCGTGCTTGTTCGTCCTCTTGCTCGGCTTTTTCACGCAGTGAAGCGGCGTCTTCTTCGCTCACTTCGTTTCCGTAGCGGTCGAAAAACACTTTTTTCTCGACGATTTTGTCCTTATAAACGACTTTGGGTTTTTCTTCCGCGTCGCGTTTGGAATAGGGACGAAGGTCGCTTGCCTCGAAGGGAACGGGAACGGTGAAGTCGTACTCGTCGCTCGAAACGAGTTTGTCGAGAATGGTGCGGGAATACTCGTATTCGCTCTTTTCTTTGGTGAGATAGGCTCTGCCTTCTTTTGTGAGCGTGTAATAGCGACGTTTTCCACCGCCGGTGTCGTCGGGGTCGCCGTCGTACGATGAAACGAGCCCTTGCTTTTCAAGTCTTTTGAGTTGATTGTAGAGGGTGGCTTGCTTCAAAACGTACTGCGAATTGCTTTTGTCCTCGATTTCTTTGAGGATTTCGTAGCCGTACTTATCGTCGCTGAGCAGACAACCGAGAATGATTGTCGTTACGTTGCCGCGGATAAGGTCGCTGTTGACAGAAGATATATCCATATATCGCTCCGAAAATTGATAGTATAATTTTAGCAAACTATTATAAAATAGTCAATATTATATAATAGTAAATGACGGTATTTGCAATGATTTTGCGTCTTTTTTGTCAATCGTTTTTGTCGGGGCGCAGTTTGACGACCTGCGCGGCGAGTTTTCTGTGGTCTTCCTCGATTGCGGCGTAGTGCTTTTTGGTGGTGTTTACATCGCGGTGACCGAGAACGTCTGCAACGAGATATATGTCGCCGGTCGCTCTATATAGGTTTGTGCCGAACGTACTGCGCAACTTGTGAGGGGATATTTTTTTGAGCGGCGCGGCGGTTTGAGCGTACTTTTTGACGATATTTTGTACGGCTCTGACCGAAAGTCTCGAAACTTGCAAGGACAAAAACACCGCGTCCGTGTCGCCGGGATTTAACTTTTCGCACCTTTCCACAAGCGATTTGCGCTCGGTGTCGATGTAGGTTTTTAGCGCGTCGGCAACCTCGTCGCCGAAGTACAAAATGGCTTGATTGCCGCCTTTTCTCGTGACGGTAAACGCGTTCGCTTCAAAATCTATGTCGGAAAGATTGAGCCCAACGCACTCGCTCACACGGATTCCCGTGCCCAAAAGAAGGGAAACTATCGCAAAATCGCGTGCGTGCGTGTTGCGTTGCACTTTGCGCTGATGTTCGCTCATTCCCGCGCCCGTTTCCGCCGCGTCGAGAATACGCTCGACTTCCTTTTTTTCAAGCCTTATGATGTCTTTGTCGTGATTTTTGGGCATAGTGAGTTTTGCCGACACGTTCTGATTGATTCTGTCGTGATTGTACATATACTTGAAAAACGTGCGTACGGTCGAAATTTTGCGCGCTTTTCCTTTTTCCGCGTTGGTTTTTTCCTTGCCGTCGAAGGAATAGTAGGACAGATATTCCATATACGCTTCGAGGTTGCCGAGCGTGATTTTGTTCAAATCCTCGGCGGTGAAGTCGTAAACGTCTTTATAATCGCGAAATGCACGCACGTTTTTTAGCAGATAGTCGAAAAATATGCGCAAATCGTAGGCGTAATTCAGCCTCGTAAGGGTGGTCGTTTGCGGCTCGATTCCCACGAAAAATTCCTCGCAACATTCGGGCAGTTGATCTCGCAATGCGCGAAGTCGGTTGGTGATGTTTTTGTCGCGTTCGCTGAAATAATTTGCCATAGAAATTAATCCCCTTGACTTTTGTTTTTATATAACGAAATTTTAGCAAACTATGCGTAAAATGTCAATATAATGCGCGCATATGCGCACGCTCGCACGAGGGTATTTTCGATTGAAAAGTTTTTTGAAACGTGATATGATGTCGGTATGGAAAAAATCAAGAAAAACGAAATCAAAAAAGCGTCGAAAGTCTTTACCGAAATTTTCAAGGACTACGAGGCTTACGACGTTCTTTTCGGCAGAAAAAACAGACTTAGCAGAATGTACTATCTTTTTAGGGCGGAAGTGTATTGCGCTCAGAATTTCACCTACAAAGACGGCGATTTTTGCGCTTTGTGTTCGATAAAAACGCCGAGCGATAAGGAAATCGAATTGAAATCCGCTTTCAAGAATCCGTTTTTCGACGTTGCGTTCTTTTTGAACGTCGGATTCAAGCAAGCAAAAATCGCAAAAGCGTACGTCGATATGGCGGACGAGGTGGCAAGCAAGTATTACAATCCGCAAACCGATTGCTATATAAAGAATATCGGCGTAAGAAAAGAGTTCAGATGTCAAGGCAAACTCAAAGGTATGCTCAAAGAGTTTTGCGGCGGTATGCCTATATATCTCGAAACGCAAGACGAAAACGACGTTGCAATCTACAAAAAACTCGGTTTCGAGGTGTGCGAAATCGTCAAATGGAAGGGAATTACCCACGTTGCTATGCGCAGACCCGCGCTAACCGACTAATCCGCAATTAACGTGTATTCAAAAGCAAAAACGGCAATATCCGTACGCAAATTAAGCAAAATACCGCAAAAGCGCAATATCCGTGAGATAAAACGACCAAATAAGAAACGGCAAAACTATGTACTCGCTTCTTCTTGCAATAATCTATCTGTCATTCATAAGTTTGGGGCTTCCCGATTCGCTCATCGGCTCGGCGTGGCCGGTTATGCACGTCGATTTGGACGTTTCGATGTCGTCGGCGGGCATAATCACCATAATCATATCCGTCGGCACGATAATTGCGAGTTTCTTTTCAAACGCGCTCACCAACAAACTCGGCACGGGACTCGTGACTGCAATCAGCGTTGCGCTCACCGCGCTCGGACTTATAGGTTTTTCGTTTGCAAAGGCGTTTTGGATGCTTTGCGTGTTTGCGATTCCGTACGGACTCGGCGCGGGTGCGGTGGACGCCGCGCTCAACAATTACGTTGCGCTCAATTATCCCGCAAGGCATTTGAGTTGGCTTCATTGTATGTGGGGCGTAGGCGCGTCGATAAGTCCGTATATTATGAGTTTTGCGCTTACGGGCGGTCTCGGTTGGGGAAGCGGATTCCGCATCGTGTTTTACATTCAGATTTCGCTTTCGGCAATCTTGTTTTTCACCTTGCCCGTTTGGAAAAAGTGTGCGAAAAAATCTGCGAATTTTGAAAATAACCGCGATAGAATATCGGAAAACGGCACAATCGAGCAAACCGAGCAAAAGAAAGTTTCAACCGCTTCGGTGTTTAGAATAAAAGGTATTTTCCTCATTTTTATCGCCTTTTTCGCATACTGTGCAATGGAACAGACCGCGGGACTTTGGGCGACGAGTTATCTCGTCAATTACAAGGGTATAGAGGCGACCGTAGCCGCGAAATTCGCTTCGTTTTTCTATATCGGAATCACGCTCGGACGAGGCGTAAGCGGATTTTTTGCCGAAAAACTCGGCGACAAACGACTTATACGTTTCGGTACGATTATAATACTTATCGGAATTTTGCTCGTTGCGATTCCGACGAGCGCGTCCGCGCCGTCGCTTGTCGGACTTATCGTCATAGGACTGGGTTGCGCGCCCATTTATCCCGCAATAATCCACTCGACGCCCGACAATTTCGGAAAAGAGAACTCGCAAGCGGTCATCGGCGTGCAAATGGCGTTTGCGTACATAGGAATCACCGCTATGCCGCCGCTTTTCGGTCTGATTGCAGAGAAGATAAACATCGGACTTTATTCTGCATATCTGCTCGTTTTTGCGCTGTTAATGCTCGTTATGTGCGAAGTTCTCAACGCCAAAATGAAGCGCAAGTATTTCGTCAAATGCGACGCGTACGTCAAAGAGTAGTGCTACTGAATATTAAATAGTAAGCGGTGGTAAAATTACGTGACGGAATTGTGAAATATATTTAAAACATAAAAATGACATTTATTGTTTTACACTAAATTTAAATTGAATATAGGTTAAACGCTCGGCATTTTGCCGAGCGTTTAGTCAATCATACCGTCTTTGAGTTTTTGCAGAACTTTGTTTTCTATGCGGCTCACTTGAACTTGCGATACGCCCAGTTCTTGCGCAATCTCGCTTTGCGTTTTATCGCGGAAATAGCGAAGAATTATAACTTTTTTCTCGCGTTGGGGTAGGTCTGCAATCAAATCTTTCAATAGCAGTTTGTCGATGTTTTCGTCTTCGCACTCGTCGGTTGCGATTTTGTCGCCGAGTTCGAGGTCGTCGTCACCCACCGTTGCCGACAAGGATAGCAAATAGTGCTGTGCGTCCATTGCGTACACGATTTCTTGCGCCTCTACGTCGAACGTTTGGGCAAGTTGCTCGACGGTCGGTTCGCTCTCGCCGTTTTTGAGTTTTTCGTCGATATACGCCGTGATTTTCTGCGCGAGAGTTTTCGTCCACCTCGACACTTTTATCGCGCCGTCGTCGCGCAAAAACCGCTTTATTTCGCCGCTTATCATAGGCACTGCGTACGTCGAAAACCTAACGCCGTATTCGAGGTCGAAATTTTGCATAGCCTTGACAAAACCCATTGCGCCCAGTTGCATAAGGTCGTCGTATTCGAGCCTGCCTTTGAAGCGTTTTACGATGGATTTTATGAGCGGTATATTTTCTTCTATGAGTTTCTCTTTCGCGCCGTCGTCACCCGCCTGAGCGTTTTTCAACAACTCGAGCGTGGTTTGGTGATCTAACATCCTTTCATCACCTTTTTCATTTTTACGACCGTACCTTCGCCCACGACCGACGCAACGTCCATTTCGTCCATAAACGTGTCGATGATGGTGAATCCCATTCCGCTGCGCTCGTCGTCTTGGGCGGTGGTGAAGAAGGGTTCGACGGCTTCTTTGACGTCTTTTATGCCCTTGCCGAAGTCGCGCACGACGATTTCAATCGACTTTTTGTCGTCGGGTACGCTACATTCGATTTGCATAACGCCCGTATCTTTTTCGTCGTACGCGTGTACGACGACGTTCGTCACCGCTTCGCTGACGGCGGTTTTTATGTCGTTGATTTCTTCGAGAGTGGGGGAACACTCGATTGCAAACGACGCCACCGCGTTGCGGGCAAATGCTTCGTTCTTGCTTGTCGCAAGCAATTTCATATCAAAATAATTCATACATTCTCCTTATTCCACAATCGGCACGAAACGATACACGCCGCTCGCGCAAAAAACTTTGTCCACTTGGCGCGGTACGTTGGCAAGCAAAAGTTCTGCGTGCCTATTTCTCAGTTTCTTGTATCTTCCCAGTACGAATCCGAGTCCGGTGCTGTCAATGAACGTGACGTTCTTCATATCGAATATCATCGAACGCAAATCGCGCGTGTTTTCAATCACGTCGTCGATGCCCGCTCGCACCATTTTTGCGCCGTACTCGTCGATTTCGCCCGAAAGCACAACCCGAATACAATCTTTGTCGGATATAAATTCAACTTCCATATTGCCTCCGACAAATAGAATAAACAGTATCTAATCGAACATTTTGGCGGCTTTTGCGGTTTTTGAAAAATTCTTAAAATTTTATGTCAAAAATTTCTTCAAATCTATCAAAAAAATCATTGACAACTTTTTTGATTTATTGTATATTGTTGTAGTCGCAAAGAACGACGCGAAAATCTTTCGGGGTGTAGCGCAGTTTGGCTAGCGCGTCTGATTTGGGTTCAGAAGGTCGGGAGTTC
>CAKQLT010000076.1:0-7366 GCA_934254715.1 uncultured Clostridia bacterium
CCAAGCAGATAATCTTGCGAAACTGCGGCTTGATTGTTTATCCGTCTTGTTTTGATAGCAAAGATTCTCTGCGCGGTAGTTGCGCAATAAATCGAGCAATGCTCTCGGCGATACGCAAACTTGCGTGTTGCCGTTGCCTATGCGACGATTTTTGCGCAATTTCACGCACGCTTGCGTGCATTTCATTGTGCCGAAAGCACTTTGCCGTTGCCTCAGCGATGATATATTGCGAGCACGATTCTTATCGCTTTGGCGGCTTCGTAGGCGTCGATTTCAAACTTCTTGCCGCTTGCGACGCACTCGTAAAAGTTGCGTATCAGTTTCTCGTGTCCGTTGCCGTAGGACATCTTGCCTTGCCACTTTACGTCTTTTTCGTAGTCCACCACTTCACCGTCGATAAACACTTTGTCGGGAAGCATTTTCAAACTGTGACCGTCGTAGCCGAAAGTTATTTCGACAGGCAAATCCGATTGCATAGCGTTGATTGCGACGAACGTCGCCTTATAATCCTTACCCGAAAGAATCGCGGTTGCCGTGTCCTCGACCTCTATCACGCCTTGAAGGGATACGTTATCGGTGCTTGCTTCTATACGTTCGGGCATACCGCAAATCCATTGCAAAAGGTCGAGAGTGTGAATGGCTTGATTTATGCACACGCCGCCCCCTTCCGTCGCCTTTTTGCCTCGCCACGCACCCGAAGCGTAATACGCCGCGTCACGGTGCCAAAGCACGAGAGCAAGCGCGGATTTTATATGTTTGTCTTTGAGATATTCCTTTGCAAAGACGCTTGAATTGTTGAATCTGTTTTGGAAGCATACGCCGAACGTGGCCTTCGATTCGTCTTGTGCCTTTTGTATGCGCTCGATGTCCTCGTAGTTTATGCAAAGCGGCTTTTCGCAAAGCACGTTTACGTCGTGTTCGAGGGCGAAAATCGACATATCGGCGTGCAGATAATGCGGCGTGCAAATATGAACGACGTCTATTCCGCCGTCCTCTATCATTCGCTTATAATCCGTATACTTTCTTTCGGCGTCGAACGAGGCGAGTTTGCTTTCGTCAATATCGCAAATTGCGACGATATTTTCGCCTTGTTTTTTCAAAGTGTCGTAATGCACTTTGCCTATAACGCCGAGTCCGATAATAGCACTTTTCATACTTTCACCTGCCGCCAACAAGTATACCACCCGTTTATTTTGAGGTCAACACTCATTTTTGCGCAATCCATCCCAAAATACACGCTTTTGCAACGTTCTTGCGCACTTTTTTCGGGATTTGCACACGATATTCGTTTATTCTTTACGACTTTTTGCATTTTTGCGACAAATGCGATTTTTCAAATATCCTTATCAAACGAAGCCGCAACGCCTTTACAAAGTTCGATTTTGATGTTATTATAATCTCAACTGAATAGAATACGGTTTGAAAAGTTGTTATGCTGAGTAGATTTGGACATCGGGTTCGATTCCCGAACAACCGCCATTGCTGTATTTGAAAGACACCGCAGTATTTTATCCGCGCGTTTTTTCATAAGTCAGTAAGTCTGCCGTATTTGAGCGTCGTCAAGGCAAAAACGCGTTCCCGATTTGCCCTATACGCACGCAATGAGGGAATGCACCAAAGGTGCGTTTTTTTGTTTGTTTAACGTCGAAAATTTGCACGAAAAGCAATTTGATTTTCACCTTGTCGAAAGCGTAAAACAGTTAAAATAGGCGGTTAGATTCTTGAAAAACAAAATTCGAGATTCGCGACGGCATAGTGAAATTTTAAAACGAATTTCATTATGAAAAATGCGTATCGAGGATTTGAAAAAGGAGAATAACCTATGAAAAACAGAAACACGAAGTTTTTGTGTTTGGTGCTCGTGCTTGCGCTCGTGCTTACGATTTCGCTCGCCGCGTGCAATCCCAAAGACGAAACGCCCACCGACGCTCTCTGCCAAAGTTTGAAAACGTCGCTTAAAAACTATCTTGCAAGCGAAGATTTTGCAACCGCAAAAGCCGCCGCTACAACGCAAGACCGCGTGCCGCTGATGTATTCGAGATACCTCACGGGTAGTATCTCCACCGACAGCGACGCCGAATCTTTCAAAACCAATTTGAAAAAAATCGACAGCGTTATCGACGAAAGCGGCAATCTTTCGGACGAACTCTACGAAAAAGACGATTGTCCCCTCTACACCACGTACGTTTCCGAATGGGACGGCAACACTTACAAGAGCGGCTGGCAAAGCATCGTTGACTATGCGTACAGTTGGTCGCTTATGTACAATCAATATAGACAATATCTGTCCGCAACAAACAAAACGGACGAATCCTTTGACGATTACGTCGTCAAAATCGTCAACTACCTCAAAACCGTCGATTCTTCCGACGCATACTACGGCACGGCATACGGCTACGACAAGGCAAGCAGTATCGTTCTCACGCTCGCAAACCTCGCATACGACCCCAAGAATGCACCCGTAAGTTACAACGCGCTTCTTTCCTACTACGACACGGACGATGAAGGCAACTTCACCAAATACGTCGGCAATCCCAACTGGATAGGCTTTACGGGCAGACCCCTCGCAAGCGGTTCTCTTATGAGAAGCGAGGAAAAATACAGCCTCGTTTACGAAAAAACTATGCAAGGCATCTACCCCTACGACGATACGAAAGCCGACGCATATTACAACTACAAAATCGACGATATGATTAACCTCGACCGCCTCTTTGACGACTACGGCAAAGAAATCGTGTCGCAATACGGCTCTATCGGCGATTCGAGATACGGCATTTTGTACGGCTACCTCAACGGAATCGATATGACCAAATACACCAAATCCGTTGACGACGGCAAAACGTATAACGTGCTTCAAAAGTGGGTCGATACCCTCGAAAAAGACTCTGACGGCAACTACGTTCTTGCAGACGGCGTGGATATGGCGGTTGCGATTTGCTACGTTTACGCCACCACGATGGGACTCAACGTTCCCCCGACGCCCGTTGGCTCTTACAGTAGCGCAACGTCCGTCATTTCTCTTGACTGATTGCAAATCGAAATAACGTAACGTAATCGGCAACACCGAAAATAACTTAACTCGATATGAGGCGCATATGAACACACGCAAAAAAGCATTTATAATCACTTTGGCGGCGGCAACGCTACTCGTGCTTTGTCTTGCTCTTTTTGCGTGCGACAACGGCGTTTTGGGCGGCGACGAAACGTCCGACAACGCGCAATACGCCGTCGTTGACGGAAAACAACTTTACTTCACTCTCGAACTTCGCAATCCGAGTTCGGAAACTGAGATTTCAAACGGCGATTCGCGCCCGCACGCAAAAGCGGACGGCGAATTGATTGCTTCGTGGCAAATACCCTGCTACGGCAACACAGCATACGAGTCTATCGTCAAGTTTTTCGAGGATAGGCAAGACAAGATTTCCTTCCGCCTATCGCAACGCAGATTCTATATGTTTCACGAAGCGGTGCTCGAAAACGGCGATAGTTACAACCTCGAAAACGCTTATATAAGCGCGGACGGCTCGTATTCCAAATGCGCCAACTTCCAAACTTTGTTTGGCGAGGACGAAACGGCGGGAACGCTTGACGACCTCAAAGTTTTGGTGATAGTATATCAAGGGTGGTTATATTAACCCAAAAGGTGTCAAAATGAAAGGTATTTCTTTACAAAAGACTGAACGCTTGGCAAGAACGAGCGGAATCAAAGGCTGGGTTGCAATGTTTACGTTGCTCGGCATTATGTGCTACGACCAGTTTATTTTGGAAATTCCGTTTGCAAACGTCGTATTCCCTATTTTGGTGATTTGCGCCGCTTGTATGAATCCTGCAAAAAACGCGGTTATGATAATCGTTTATTCGATTATCTTCGAACTCAGTTGCATTGCGTGGTTTCCGTCCGAACTTTACAGAGTTCAATGGTGGCTTCTCACCGTCGCAATCGGCTATTCTATGCCCCTCGTTTGCTACAAGGTTTTCAACCGTAAACACGAGGATATGAGCGTAATTTCTTACGCCGCTATGGCTGCACTTTCGGAACTGATGTATTTCTGGGTGTACGTCGTCGCGACCGTGCTTATTTGGAAATTGCCTTTCGGCGCATACTTCCTTTCCGACATTCCCTACGAACTCGGCGGTTGCCTTGCAACGTTCGTTTGCGCACTTCCCGTCGCCGCGCTCTACAAACTCTCGACGAAGGAACTCGTGCTCGGACAAAACGCAAAACGCCCCGTTCTTGCGCCGCAAATCTGAACATTTCAAAATTACCGACTTTACGAAAACGGACTTGAAATTCAAGTCCGTTTTTCATATTCTGTCGAACGCATTTTCCAATACGTATTGCATTGCGTAGCGGCAATATTTTCGAGCGAACAAAACGAATTATAGAAGCAAATTATACATACGGATTAAACCGACAACAGGATAAAACAATCAATTAGATTCAAAACTTGACATCGCCGCCCTTTCGTGGTATCATACGCTTGCTTCGAGGGAGTAGACATCTCGTTGAGATGCAAGTCAACATACTGACCTTTCGGTCTGGCTTGCCTTAAACGTCGAGACTCAAGCACGGTTTTCGTGCTTGATTTTTTTTATTTCAAGGCGCAAAAATCGAACAAAATCCACCTAAAAAGAGAGAGTAATATGAGTGATTTTGAACTGATTTTGATTGCAATCGGCTTGTCTATGGACGCTTTTGCCGTGTCCGTTTGCAAAGGTCTTTCCACCAAAAACCTCAAAACGTGGCAAATGTTCGTCACGGGCGCGTGGTTCGGAATATTCCAAGCCATTATGCCGCTTATCGGCTATTTTCTCGGCTCGACGTTTGAAAGTTACATAACGTCGATTGACCACTGGGTCGCGTTCGTGCTGTTGTCCTTTCTCGGCGCAAAAATGCTCAAAGAAGGCTTTTCAAAGGAAGAAAACGACGCAAACGACTCGTTTTCCGTCCTCACGATGTTCCCTCTTGCCGTCGCAACGAGTATCGACGCCCTCGCCGTCGGCATTACGTTCGCTCTGCTTCCCGACGTAAACATATACGAAGCCGTTACGCTTATCGGCTCGATTACCTTCACCCTATCGTTTGTCGGCGTGCGAATCGGCAATATATTCGGACTTAAATTCAAATCGAGCGCAGAAGTTATGGGCGGCACGATTCTCATCCTTATGAGCGTAAAAATCCTCTTGGAACACTTGGGAATTTTCGGATAAAATCGTTGCAAATACATCGTTTATGCAATAAAAGCCTACGAAAACGTGCTTAAAAGCAAAAAAATACGAATTGCAAAAACAAAAAAATAAAAATCAGTTGCAAGAATAATTGATTTATGGTATATTCAATCTTGCGCCGGCGTGGTGAAACTGGCAGACGCGCTGGACTCAAAATCCTGTGGACTAATCATCCGTGTCGGTTCGAGTCCGACCGCCGGCACCAACGAAAAAACAACCTTGCAAACAACCGCAAGGTTGTTTTTTCATATATCAGCACAAGCCGAGTGCTTGCACGCGAGATTGTGCGGATATATGACAAAAAATAAGCGTTCACGCTTTTGCAAGGTTGTTTTTGAGTGCCGTAGGCGGTATTTCTATACCGCCCGCACAAGCCGAGTGCTTGCACGCGAGATTGTGCGGATATATGACAAAAAATAAGCGTTCACGCTTTTGCAAGGTTGTTTTTGAGTGCCGTAGGCGGTATTTCTATACCGCCCGCACAAGCCGAGTGCTTGCACGCGAGATTGTGCGGATATATGAAAAAAAATAAGCCTTAGCGCTTTTGCAAGGTTACTTTTGAGTGCCATAGGCGGTATTTCTATACCGCCGCGCAATTTTGTTCTTGTTTATTTCATACACTCGTTGTATAATATATTATCATTAGTTGCGAGGTAATCTATGAAAAACCAAAACGGATACGTTGACAGTTTTGTAAAACTCATTCAATGCCCCACCGTCACAAATAGCGGTCACGAATACTTCGAGGCTTTTCACAAGGTTCTCGACGAGGAATTTCCCAACGTCAGACAAACTTGCGAGAAAATCGAAGTGGGCGGCGACGTGCTTCTTTACAAGTGGCGCGGCAAATCTTCCGCTCGTCCGCTCGTGCTTATGGCGCACCAAGACGTCGTTCCCGCAGTCGGCGGCGACTGGAAATATCCCCCGTTCAGCGCAACCGTCGTTGACGGCAAAGTGTACGGCAGAGGCGCAATGGACTGCAAAAACACACTCTTTTCCACCATTCAAGCCGTTGACGAACTCATCGAACAAGGCTTCGTGCCCGAACAAGACGTGTATTTGAGTTACAGTGACAACGAAGAAACGTCGGGCCCGGGTGCTTCTATGGCGCGCGACTGGTTCAAATCTCAAGGCATAACCCCCTTCCTCGTAGTTGACGAAGGCGGCGCAATCATAAAAAAAGCCTTCAGTCTTATGAAAAAAGACGTTGCGGCGGTCGGTATTTTGGAAAAAGGCTACGCCGACGTTAAGTTTATCGCACACGGCAAAGGCGGACACAGTTCGCAACCGCCCAAACGTACACCCATTGCAAGACTTGCGGCGTTCGTAAACTACTGCGAACACCACACCGTTTTCAAACCGAAGATGTCAAATGCGGCAAAGGCAATGATTTACGGACTCGGCGACGCGCTTGCGTTCCCTCTCAAAGGATTCTGCAAGACGATAGGTCTTACGGGCTGGTGGGTTTCAAAACTCGCGCCGAAGATTAATGCGGCATACGGCAACTCGATGTTTGCAACCACTATGGTGTTTACGATGTCGAGCGGCGCGTCCGCCCCGAACGTGATTCCTCAAGACGCGTGGGTTGTGGCAAACTTGCGCTTTGCGCCCACCGATAAGAGCGAAGATTGCTTCAACAAACTGCGCAAACTCGCAAAAAAATACGACCTCGAAGTGGAAGTTTTGCAATCACGCGAAGCGTCGCCTATGATTGACATCAACGGCGAAGGCTATCAGATGTACAAAAAAGCGCTCAACGAAGTGTACCCCGACGTGGCAGTCGTGCCCTATCTTATGTTCGGCGGAACGGATTGCAGAATATTGCAACAGATTTCAACCAACGCAATACGTTGCACGCCTTGCGCCCTCTCGTTCGACCAACTCGGCGGTATGCACGCCTCGAACGAAAACGTGGATATAAAATCAATCGAAGAATGCGTCGGCTTCTTCAAGAAGTTTATTCAAGAGTACAAATAATAAATAAAAAAATTATGACAAAAGCACCTTGTACGCAAGGTGCTTTTTTTAATCTCTAAAAAGTGAGCGTATGACAACTCTAAAATTTAAGTTCCCCCCTTCCTCACGTGTTTCCCCTACCGCCGTTCCCCCTCTGCATAAATTTGAGGGAACCCACGGC
>CAKQLT010000077.1:0-7281 GCA_934254715.1 uncultured Clostridia bacterium
GGCCAACGGACGGCGCAGTCGCTTGTACTATTCGTCAAGTTCGGCGCTCATAGGCTCGCCGCCTTGCGGCTCGTGTTACGTCTTCGAATTGACACATTCCGTTTATAAGTAGACTTCGAATAAGTGCTCGTTCGTGTACTTACGGGTTGAATGTAGGAAAAAACCGCTCAAACGAGCGGCTTTTTCCTACATTCAATCCTATTTCAAGCAGTCGGCTCTCTGGGTCGTCAAGCAGATGTATAACGCGGAAGCACCGCTTGGATGGCAACCCTAATTTACTAATCGTAAATGAGTTGACAGACAAGGGGTGCTGACAAAGTTAGACGCTGTTTGGCGGCTCAGAGTTCGATTGCGTTGAATTCTTTGAGATTCTTCATCACCAAATCAAAATAATGATTTGCTATGTCGATGTCTTTTTGATTGCCTCTGATTGCGGTAGAAAGCGTGATTCTGTTCAAGAGCGTCGTCACGGACATAAGGAAGAAGGGTTTGTACTTCACTGCGCCCGAAATGAATCCGTCGACGAGTTTCAAGCCGTTCGGGGTGAGTTTTTCGGCGTTGAGCAAGCCCATATTGCTGACCGCAATGAGCGGGTTGTCGTATCCCGCCTTGATTGCAAACTCTGCGATGTCGTGGGGGAAGATGGTGTATGCGAGTTTCAAAAGCGGCAAGGAATAGAGCCCCATAAACTTGTCGCGCTTGAATCCTTTTGTCGAACGGATTATGTTGACGACGGTGTCTTGCATAGTGTCGCCTTTTGCGAGCGTACGAACAGCCATCCACGCCGTGTGGTTGGTAAGACCGCCTTGCAATCCGCCCTCGACGATATGCTTTCTGAGGTCGATTGCGCAAGATACGGTGAGACTGTCGTCGTCTTTAAGACCGCACAGTTCGTAAAGAGAACGGAAAACCATTGCCATAATCGCGTCGTTGACGGTGATTCCCATCTTTTTGGACAATGCGTGCAATCTTTCAAAGTCCTTTTCGTCGATGACTCTTTTTACGATTTGGTTGCTGTCCTCGGGTACGCTTTCGCTCCACGGGAACGCGACTTTGTCTTGCGCTTTGGAAATGTTTTTGTAAAGTCCTTTTGCGTGCTTGAGGTCGTCGCCTTCGAGTTTGGAATACACTTGGTCGAAACTTCTCGACCCGCTTTTCATATGAAGCGCGGAATAGTTGCCCGCTTTGAGATTTGTATAGTTTTCGCAAAGCGTTGCGAGGAAGTATTTGAGGTCGCCGCCGTCCATACACATATGGTTGTTGCGCCACGCGAGGATAGAGTGCTTGTCGTCCTCGAACACGGCGATTTTAACTTGCACGTTATTGTCGTAAGGAATGACGCCCAACAGCCATTCGTCCGCGGCTTTGTCCGCGTCCTCGACCTTTTCGTACGACACGATGTCGTCGACGGTATATTTTTCTTCTTTCCAGTACGGCTCGATTACGGTGGTGTTGAAACTCGAATGAAGAACGGGTGCTTTTTCAATCATATAAAGCACTACGTTTTTGAGTATGTTCATATCGAAACTACCCTCGTAAGTGAGTTTCGCGTGCACCATTCTGTCGTAATAATTGCGGAACAGAAACTGCATTCTATCCCACATTTCAGCCTTTATTGTCGTTGACATAAATCTCTCCTACTCATCAAAATCGACGTTTTATCTGTCAAAAACGATACGTTAATCGTCCCATTCTGTCCAGTATTTTTGGTCTTCCTTCTCGTTCTTGTCCTCGAGAGCGGCTTTTTCTTTCTTGTTTTTCGCCTTTGCTTTCTTGACTACGACGACAACGAGTTGCACGAGTGCGCACGCCACGCCCGCAAGACACATAAGCCAGCCCGGGTGCCAAATGCCTTGAACGGTGATACCCAAAATGACGTAGAGCATAACCGCCGCGACTTCGATGAATACGGGCAATTCAAACCATTTGATTTTGCTGTTCGTGCCGAATGCGATTGCCGTATCCACGCCGAAAAGCACCGCTACCATTGCGAGGAAACTCATCCACGCGCCGTTGAGTTTGAACACGAGTTGCAAGAGCAAGAACACGAAAACCGTGAGCAAAACTTCGCATATGGCAACGAATATTCTGACGGGAACGTATTTCTTTTTCGCCGCAAATCTGACCGCGCCGTAAACAAGCAATACGCTTGCGCCCGCAAACACGCCGCCCACCATAATGAGCCAAGCCGGGTGCCAAATTTTCGCAACCGCGCCGACGATGAGATACACAATCGTCAAAAGCGCAACGATTGCCGCCGCGCAAATGCTTGCCGCGCTGACTTTGCGTTTGACTTCGCCGCTCTTGATTTGTCTTTGCTCGAAATTCGCCAAAGTTTGGTCGAAATCGCCGAGTTCGGACACAGCCATATCGAAGATGAGGTTGTCGTCGGTGACGCCCTTTATGCGCAACTCTTGTTCTCTGTCGAGAAGTTGACGCAGCAACGCTTTGCGGTATTCCATAGCCGCTTGCGTAGGCGCGATTTTTTTGAAATGTTCTTCGAGATACTTTTTGAATCTTTCTTTCATACCGTACTTCCTTTTGCACTTGCGTGCGCAATGTTTACACAGAATATACGCATACGTTTGCGCTTGGTTACATTGTATCACAATTTTTTTTGCTTGCATATGGTATACGGAAAAATACGCCTTTCAAAACCCGCCGAAAGCCTTGAAAAAACGATTTACAAAACATTCGTACGTTATCTCGATTGCCTTTACATAAAATTTGAAGGAGGACGCTTATGTTTTTCAACTTTTTCAATCCCTGCTGTCAGACAAGACCGACTTGCTCGCAAAACTCGGTGGAATATATCAGAGGTCCGATAGGTCCGCAAGGTCCTACCGGTCCGATGGGACCGATGGGTCCGCAAGGCGCACAAGGACCGCAAGGTATTCAAGGTCCGACGGGCGCAACCGGCGCAACGGGTGCTACGGGCGCAACCGGTCCGCAAGGACCGCAAGGCGAAGCGGGCACGAGCGCGCTTCAAGACGCACTCTATGCCTACGGCGGAACGCAAACGGTCGCTTCGGGCGCGATTATACCTCTCGCAAATTCCGTCACCACCCCGACGACCACGATGT
Source organism: uncultured Clostridia bacterium (assembly GCA_934254715.1). Classification (GTDB taxonomy): domain Bacteria; phylum Bacillota; class Clostridia; order Christensenellales; family CAG-917; genus CAG-475. The sequence continues at coordinate 3,084 of CAKQLT010000077.1, forward strand.
CGCTTGCCTCTAACGCGATAACTCTGCCGCAAGGAACGTATTTAATCACCTACGGCGCGACGGGCGAAAGGGGCGCGGACGGCAATCTGTCCGTTCAACTGTACGTGAACGGCGCGGCGGACGCGAACGAGATTATCACCGACTACGCAACCACCGCAAACGCCGCAAACGTGTCCAAAACCATTCTGTACAACGCAACCGCGGACGGAACGACGATTTCCCTTTACAATGTTTCGGGCGAAAGCGTAAACCTCACGGGCGCAAATATCACGGCAATGAGAATCGTGTAAAACTCAAACTTGCGGCATATCCGCAAACTGCAAAAAGAGGCGGTAAAAACGTCTCTTTTTGCTCGTTTTTTAAGTTTTCTCGCAACGTTATCGAACACTTGTCCGTTTGGCGAATTTTTACAGCGCGTTTTTGTACGATTTGTGTCGAAAAGTGTTGATTTTTATATTTTAGACTGTTAAAATTCTTGTGTTGCTTCACGCGCACGCAAGTGCGCAAGCACGCATACGCGTTCTATAAAGAATCATCCGCGTACGCACGCGGTCGCGATTTTGGCGACTGCGACATCTATTCTTTCGAGGTTGAACGATGGACGGACAAACGAAAATCATTGCCGTTGCGGGAAAAGGGGGCGTCGGAAAGACATCTCTTTCTGCCGTAATCGTAAAACTTCTCGTTGAAAACTTCCCCGACAAAAAAATACTCGCAATAGACGCGGACCCCGCAATAGGTTTGTCCACCGCTTTGGGCGTAGAGCCGACGAAAACTATCGACGACGTACGCAAGGAAACCGCCGAGCAGACCCAAAACGGCAAAATATCCCCTCTCGAAATACTCGGAAACGCGGAATATTCGGTTGACGAAGCCATTTGTACGCAAAAGGGTTTTTCCTTTATCGCGATAGGTCGTCCCGAAAGCGCGGGTTGCTATTGCAAGATAAACACGTATCTCAAAGACGTCATCGCGCTCATTGCCAAACACTACGACTTCGTGGTGATTGACGGCGAAGCGGGCATTGAGCAGATAAACCGCAGAGTTATGGAAAAAGTGACTCATCTTTTGCTCGTCACCGACCAGTCGAAAAAGGGTCGCGACGTAGTTGCGACCATTGCGAAAGTCGCAACCGACCTCGTGATGTACGACGAAATCGGCGTGGTGCAAAATCGTATGAGCGAGGAAGCGCTCGCGCAAAAACCCGAAGTCGAAGGACTTAAAACTTTTGCGTACGTTCCTGCCGATTTCGCGCTTGCGGATATGGACGCAAAGGGCGAAAACGTATTTTCTTTGCCGTCCGACTCGCCTCTGTGCGTCGGCGCAAGGAAAGTTTTGAAAGAAATACATATTTTATAGGAGATATACCGTGAGAGATCTAAAACACCTCATCTACTTTGAGAACTTGTTGGAAAATTCCAACAACGAACTCATCCAACAGGCGCAAGATGCGGGAAGAAAGGCAATCGGACACGTTTGCTATCAGATTCCCGAACCTCTGCTCAACTTGCCGGGCATTTTTTCGGTAAGACTTCGCGCGCCGAGAACAACCAGCACGGAAATGGGCAACTACTATCTCAGCCCCATTTTCTGCGAAGCGTGCCGCGCAATCCTCGAACGCGCGCTCGAAGGCGGATTTTCCTTCCTTGACGCAATCATCGCGCCTGAAGCGTGCGCAATGATGAACCGACTTGCCGAAAACATCGAACATCTCGGCTGCTGTCCGCACGAAGGATTTTTCGCGTCCTACTGCGACGTTCCTATGAAGAGCGACGAAGTGACCCTCAAACACTACGTCTTGCAAATGCAAGAACATTGCTTGAAGCCCCTTCACGAACATCTCGGAATCGACGTGAGCGACGCCGCGATTCGCAAAGCGGTTGAGGAACAAAACAAAATTTCCCGTCTTATCACCGAAATCGGCGAGTACAGAAAAGAAGAATCGCCCCGTATCACGGGTTACGAATTTGCGATTTTCTGTCTTGCGACGTACTGCTGCCCCAAAGACCTTCTCATCGAAAAACTCGAAGAAACGGCGGAAGAACTCAAAACGAGAGTTCCCGACCCCGTGGGAACGTATCGTGCGCGCGTGGCAATGGTCGGAAGCGAAATCGACGACCCGAGTTTCATCAAACTCGCAGAAGACACCGGTCTTGTCGTGGTTGCGGACAGATACTGCTTCGGTTCGTTGCCCGGCAGACAAGAAATCGTGCTCACCGACGACGAGGACGCACTCACGCAAGTTTGCAGATACTATATGCAATCGGGTCAATGCCCGCGCTTCCTCAACACCGAAAAGGTGAACGAGCGTCACGCATATATCGACAAAATCGCAAAGGAATACAAGGCTGACGGTATCATCATTGAACAAATCAAATTCTGCGACTACTGGGGCTACGGCAGACCCTTTATGCACGCGGTTTTGCAAAACGAATACGGTCATCAGGTGCTTTCCATCGACCGTCCTTACAACGCGGGTCAATCGGGACAACTTCGCACGAGAATCCAAGCGTTCGTAGAGGCTATGGAAATCAAAAAAATTCAGAATGAAAAAGGAGAACACTGAGTATGGGCGCAAAACTTAATTCCGAAAAACTCGGCAAATTCTACAAAGCCGGCAAAAAGACGTCCACTCGCAGAGAATGGCGCGGCTTCAAAGACACGATGTACGACTTCGGTTGCTGGCTCAAAAACCTTCTCGTTATGGGCAAATTCATTATGAAACCCACCACGATTAAGGCGTTGTTCACTTACAGATGGTTCGGCAACTATATGGCGGCTTTCGACTATATCGACCGTCACCTCGAAGGCGTACGCGGTCCGCAACTTCGCATAGGTCACAAGCAATACGACAGTATCGTCGGACACCTTACGCAAACTATGGATACGCTCTTTAAGTGCGACAAGCGTATCGGCAACAAGCACGGCAAATACGACGAACTCAACAAAAAGGTCGTCATTATGGACGAAAACGGTATGATGGTGGTCGCAATGGGCTTCCCCAATCTCAAATTCGTGTCCAAAGAAGTGCCTGCAATCTACACGGGCTCTACAATCGCGCAAGACGGCGTTCTTCACTACATCGAAGTTTCCGAAGAATTCCAGATTCCGTCCGACGTATGCCCGATGCCTTGCGCCGAACTCGGTTGCGCAATCGACGAGGACTTCCCAATCTGCGGCGTATGCGCAATCCACTGCAACACCACTTGCGACGGCTCTCTTATGGGCAACCAAATCGAAGACAGACACGACGATCTTCCCTCTTTCACGATGGCTGCGCCTATGCGTCACCAACAAGCGTCCGTTCTTCCGTACTCTCGCGATCAAGTGGTTGCGGCAATCAAGTTTATCGAAGAACACACGGGCGAAAAATGGGACTGGGACGCTTTTGCGAAGAACTGCAAGACCTACAACGCTCAAAACGCTTTGTTCGACACGTGGCTTGAAATGAACAAAACGCCTTATCCTCAAATCTGCGGCAACAACATTATGCTTTACCGCGACGCAGAGTATATGGTCATTTCGGGACGCGACGCGTCGTTCCTCAAACTCGACCAAGAAATCACCGAACTTGCAAAGAAAGGCTACGAAAACAAAGTTTTGGCGGCAAAAGAAATCCGTCACCGCGCAATCGTATGGGGCGTTCACGCTCAATACTACACCGCGTTCAACCAATGGCTCGCAAACTGCTGGGGTATCGTGACGCTTTGCGATATGCTTTCCTTCACGCTCACCAAACCCATCAACTACGAGGACCACGAGCAAGCGATGCTCGACCTGGGCGAGTACAATATGAATATGATTATGCGAAACCACTCTAACGGCGGTTACGAAGTCGGCGTCGAGCAACTTTGGCAATACTGCGAAGAATACAACGCGGATATGGTGCTTATGTACGAACATATCGGTTGCAAATCTATGGCAGGTTATCACGGACTTATCGAAGAAGAAGGCAGAAAACGCGGTATTCATATCGTTTGGGTATACCACGCGCTTATGAACCCCACCAAGGCTTCGAGAAAAGATATGCGCAACGACGTCAATCGCTATATGCAAACCGTGTTGAGAGAAGAACCTCTCGACCCCACTATCGTTGATTTCGACGATACGAATCGCTGGTAAAAAGGAGAAAAGAATTATGAAATATTTTGGCGGATGCGACGTAGGTTCAACCTACACCAAAGCAGTCATTATGGAC
>CAKQLT010000078.1:0-7270 GCA_934254715.1 uncultured Clostridia bacterium
TAGGTCTTTCGCTACCCTATACATAGTTATGTTTAATTCGGTTAGCGTTTTACATAATCTTTCAGCAAACATTTTACTTTACCTTACCTTTTCAAAATTATACCAACTAGTTAGACTAAAATCTTGACAAGTCTAACTTTTTAGACTATTCTATTTGTATGGTCTAACAAATTAGACTAAATTTATATCTAGGAGCGACACGAAGTGAAGCAAGAAATCGAAATCAGCAAAAAAACATTTACAGCAAAAGACGGCTCGATAGTGCCGTACGTATCGTTTGTTCTCGTGATTGACGGAAGAGAGTTTTCGCTTATGGCAAGACCCGAAGACAAGAAACTACTCAACTACATTCTCGAAGAAAAAGGCTTTTTGAAATAAGGAGAACACGCAATGGAAAAACAATATGACATTTTGGCAACCTTGTATCTCAACGATACCGAAGACGGCGAACTTATGGAAAAAGTGCGCGACATATTCAGCATAGACGTAGAGCCGTCCGAGTCAGTGTTGGAGAGTTTCAAAGACACTGTTTTGGAAGAAATGCGCAAAAAGTGTGTGATAAATTACGACGCGCTTGACATCGACGTAGTTTATCGCCTTGACCTTGTTTACTTGCAAGACGACGAAGACACCGACGAAGAAGACGGAGAGTAAACAAAATGTATATCGCCCCAATTCTGCCGAACGAAGAGCAAGAGAAAGCAATAAAAGCGGGCAATCGTGAAATGATAAATCGCTTTTATTTTGAAAATCTAAGGTTTATCACGCTTGTGTGCCAAAGCTGGTATCGCAATCGTGGTGAACACGAAGATTTTTGGCAAGATGCAGTTCAAGAAGTGTATCTTGCCTTTCCGAGCTTGAAGTTCGGCACGTATTACAAGTTCGCTCGAACTATTAAGGACGTTTGTCTATACGTATTTTTCGGAACGAAAAACGAGTTTGACAACGAACGTCTAGGACGTACAAAAATTCTTACAATTTTGGACGAGCCGATAGAAAGACAACGCGGACACGGTGGCGAGCCGAGAACGCTAGCCGACGTGGCGATAGACGAAGACTACGACATAGACGAAGTTGTATGTCCGCCCGAAAGCTATACGGACAAGATTTACGAATGTTGTAAAGACCTACTCACGGAAAGAGAGCGCGAAGCGTTCGAGTATTTCTACTACACCGATATGACTGCGCGAGAAGTTGGCGAAAAGCTCGGCTTGAAGCTAAATGGCGCGCAATCATTGAAGCATAATGCATTTCAAAGATTGAAGCGAGAAGCGGATATAGTCCGCGAAAAGCTCGTTTCAATCGGGTATTTCGACGAAAGAGTCGTTAACGAAGGGTTGATATGAAAAAGAGTTTAGGAGCGTGGCTTGATATTTGGTACGAGTACAAAGCGCAAAGGGTCAAGCCGTCAACGCTACGCGGTATAGATATAGTTTTGCGTTTACACGTCCCCGAAGAGCTTAAAGAGCGCGATATGGACGATATAACGATAGCGGACTTGGAGCGCGTGCTTGAAGCGGTAAAAGCGGAGCGTATGAGAGTTTACACGCACCAAGTGCTTAACGAAGCATTTGAGCGTGCCGTAAGGCTCGAATACGCGACGAGAAACCCAATGCGCTACGTGGAGAACGTCAAACACCGTCAAAAGCTCGGAAAAGCTCTTACACGGCGCGAGCGCGAGCAATTTATTGCGAAGCTCGAAGGCAGTCCGTACAAGAGTTTGTTCGAGTTCTATCTTTGGACTGGGTGCAGACGTTCGGAAGCGTTGAGCATTACGTGGGACGACGTGGACACGGAAAACGGCATTATTTACATACACGGAACGAAGAGCGAAACGAGTGAGCGCGCCGTTCCAATCTCCGACCCTTTGGCGAGAGTACTCGAAGCAATACCCCCGCAAGAGAGCGGGAAACTCTTTGATTATCTGCCCGACCACGTTACACACGTATTCAAGGTGTTTTGTCCAAACCACAAATTGCACGATTTGCGACACACGTTTGCGACGAGATGCCTTGAATGCGGTGTTGCTTTGAGAGTCGTACAACAATGGCTCGGACACGCGAGTATATCTACGACGACGAAAATCTATATGCACGTGCTAGACGATTTTCAAAAACAAGAAGCAAAGAAGCTTGCCGAGTAGTTGCTTGGTGTAGTGGCGGTCATAAGAGTGTGCAACGTCCGCAAGGACGTTTTAGCGAAGCGTAGCCCCCTATGCGCTTGCGCTTTTATAGCAGCGTCAGCAATCGGAGTTGCGTTCCTGGGTCAATATAGAAATGTTAAAGCTAGACGACATACAAGAAAAAATCTTGTTTAACCATAAAAAAATCGTACCCGCTTTGGAAAGAGCGGGACAAACGAAGCTCGCGGACAAAATCAGTATATGCGGGCAGTATTCGCAGTTTGCGACGTGCAAGAGTTGTGGCGCAAGGTACTACGTGACGACGGGCGGATATTGTAATAGCCGTTTTTGCTCGGTATGCGCAAAGCGAAGAGCGTTGGCTTGGCTTGCAAAGTTAATGCCCTTGCTTGAAGATTACCGCAAAAAAGGCTATAAGATATTCTTCCTAAATTTGACTATCAAAGACCAACAAGACTTGGACGTAGGACTTGAAGCACTCAACCGTGCGTGGCGCATTATGACACACGACGACAAATTGAGTCGCCGAAGATTTCGGGAACTCAACGACGGCGGAGTGCGTTCCGTCGAAGTGAAACTCGGCGCGGGTTCGGGAATATGGCACCCGCATATACACGCAATCACCATATTGAAGAGCGACAAAGTCGTGAAGCAATATGACAAATATCGAGTACTCTGGGAAGAAGCAACAAAAAATGCTTTAATGAGCGACGGCAAAGTCGGAAGCGTTTATATCAAGGGTATTCGAGATAACCGCACGCAAGAGTGTAACGACGTTTCACTTATGCGCGGGGTTGTCGAAACTTTCAAATACATTTGCAAGTTCGAATGGCTTGATTTAACACCCGAACGGCTTTGCGAGCTAGTTAAAGCGGTAAGCGGTAAACACTTTATCGCGTCGTGGGGCGAGCTGTACGGCATTAAGAAGCAAGTCGAAGCGTTGCTCGAAGAGAGTACGGAAGAAGAGCTTAAACACGCCGTGTGCAAGTTCTGCGGGTGTACGGAGTTCGAGCTTGACAACCTATTTACGACAACACAGTCGGCAAACGTCAATTATTTTCCATCACGGACTGCTGACTTTACATAAAGCCCTTTTTCATTCTTCATTATCCCCTTTGAGAAGAGTCTTGCTTCGGCAAGGCTTTTCTCATTTTTCGCGCGTGCGTGTGCGTGTGCGTTCCGCGCGCGCCCGACGCTTATAAACTTACAAAGTAAGTTGTATTCTGTATTTATAATATATAAACAAGTGGGGTAAAAAACCACGAAAAGAAAGACATAAAAAAACACCCGCCGAAACGGGTGTTTGGAGCTAGTGGCCGGATTCGGACCGGCGACCTGCTGATTACGAATCAGCTGCTCTACCTGCTGAGCCACACTAGCAAATTCAGATTGCTTTTTGGATTATATCAAACTTAAAAAGAAAATGCAATCTATTTTTTCAATATCTGCAAAATTTTCTTATTTATTTCTCTAATATATCTATGCTTTGCATTGTTGACATATTTTTCAAGCGTGATATAATCAAATATGAAATTTGTTTCAGGTTAAGAATATAAAAGGATATAAAAATGAAAATCGATCGCACGTTAAGATTTTTGCAAAACGTAAAATGCCCCGAATCCAACAGATACGGTCGCGCGCAATTAAGAGGTATGAACAACCGCTATTCCCTACTTTCGACGTGGGGATTGTCGCACGTCTTTTTCCAAAGAAAAAGGCTCGTTCTCGACATAGGTTGCGGTGGCGGCAAAAACCTTAAACGCCTACTCAATCAATCGAAACACATCAACGCAATCGGCGTAGACCAATCCGCAGAGAGCGTAAAGATGTCCACTCGCAAGAATCGCCGCGCGATAAAATCGGGACGTTTGCAAGTGGTGCAAGGCAGCGTCGAGGCACTTCCCTTCGCAAGCAATCTTTTCGACCTTGTGACCGCAGTCGAATCCGTACACTTCTGGGATATTGAAAAAGGCATATCGGAAGTATATCGCACTCTCAAAAAAGGCGGACAATTCCTAATCGTCAACGAAACGCAAACGAGCGACGGACTCGAAGCGTATCTTGCCGAAGTCGGGTTTCAAGTTTACACCAAACAGCAACTCGAGTCGTACTTGAAGAAAGCGGGATTCAAGAAAATCCGCACTGACGTCAACGAAAACGGCAAGTGGATTACAATCGTAGCCGAAAAATAATTTTCACAACAAAAAATAAAAAAGTGTGCGGCAAGCAATGCCGCACATTTTTTATTTGTAATTTCTCAATTTAGTGTATTAACATACGGTTTCGCAGCCACCGAAACGTTGCTCGTAGACAGGCGGAGCCGTAGTTTATGGAACGACGAAGAATCGTTGTGAGCATCCACTTCCGCCGTTGCAACTGCCGAGCCGCCTCAAAGTTGCAACCCCTTACGTCACAAACAAATGCTCTGATTTGTTTGTGACAGGACGTTTGCGCCAAAATATTTGTCAAGCCATCTTGAAAAGATGGGTAGCAAGTGTTTTGCATTCGGCGCAAATCAATTATTAATTGATATTTACGTCCAAGTCTATATCGTCGACAAATTGCGATTGATACAGTTTCTTGTACACGCCGCCCTTTTCGATGAGTTGGTCGTGCGTGCCTTGCTCGACGATTTTGCCGCCGTCTATCACGACAATACAATCCGCTTTGCGAACGGTCGAAAGTCTGTGCGCGACGACGATTGTCGTTCTACCCTTGCAAAGTTCAAAGAGTGCCTTTTGGATTATCGCTTCCGTGGTGTTGTCGAGTGCGCTCGTCGCTTCGTCAAGAATGAGAATGGACGGATTTTTGAGGAACACGCGCGCGATACTCAACCTTTGTTTCTGACCGCCCGAAAGTTTGACGCCTCTCTCGCCTATTTGCGTGTCGTAGCCGTCGGGCAGACTTCTGATATACGCGTCGATGTCGGCTTTCTTTGCCGCCTCGATAATTTCCTCGTCGGTGGCGTTCTCTTTGCCGTAGGCGATGTTTTGCTTGAACGTACCCGTAAACAAGAACACGTCTTGCTGAACTATACCCACGTTTTTGCGCATAGAATCGTTTTTAATCTCGCTTATAGGCTCGCCGCCGATATAAATCATACCTTTTTCGAGCGGATAGAATTTCGGAATCAAGTGGCAAAGCGTGGTTTTTCCGCCGCCGCTCGCGCCCACGAACGCATACATTTTTCCGTCGGGTATGGTTAGATTTATGTCGTCGAGCACTTCCTTGTCGAAGTTATACGAGAAACTCACGTCCTTGAAAACGACGTCGCCTTTGAGGTTTTCCACATCGTGCGCCGTATCGCTTTCCTTTTCGACGGGAACGTCCATAATTGCGACGAAGCGTTTGAATCCCGTTATACCGTCTTGCAACTGCTCGAAGAACTGTATGAGCGTTTGCACGGGCGAGATAAAGAGGTTTATGGAAATCATAAACGACACGAGGTCTACGTAGTCGAAGTTTTCCTTGTCGTAAATGCAGAACAGCGCGCCCGCAAGCAGCACTATGACGTTGTAAATCTCGGTGACGAAACTCATACTTGCCCCGAACGTACCCATAGCCTTGTACGCTTTAGAGCGAGCCTTGACGTATCCGTCGTTGTTCTTTTCAAACTTTTCTTGCTCGTATTCGGCGTTGGCGTACGCTTTGGTGACTCTTATGCCCGCAATGCTGTTTTCGAGCGTGGCGTTGATATTGCCGATTTCCTCTCTGCTCTTTCTAAACGCCTTTGACATATTCTTTCTGCACGCAAAAGCGATTACGAACAGAAGCGGCAAAAACGCGAATACGATAAGCGAGAGTTTCCAACTTATCGTGCAAAGATACGCAAACGAGCCGAGCGTAACGAACGTCGTGATAAAGAAGTTTTCCGGACCGTGATGAGCGAGTTCGCTTACGTCGAAAAGGTCGTTCGTCATTCTCGTCATAAGTTGCCCCGTTTCGTTGTTATCGTAAAACGAGTACGGCAGTTTTTCGAGGTGCTCGAACAAATCCGTCCTCATCGCCGCTTGCATTTTCACGCCCATAACGTGACCGTAGTAGTTGATGTAGTACTTCATACCCGCGCGCAAAAGGTATATTCCCAAAAGCACGGCGCAAAGAATAAGCACTTCGTTTATAATGCCGTTTGGAATACTTTGGCGCAGAATACGTTGCGAAATCATAGGATAAACGAGTCCGCTGACCGAAAATATGAACGAGCAAGTCATATCTGCGGCGAACGTCCCCTTGTGCGGCTTGTAGTACGCAACGAATCTTTTTAGAAAGTGTTTTTGAGTCTGTTGTTTCTCTTTCTTCATATGTCGTGATTGCTTTATTATCAAAAAATCTTGTATTTTTTAATTAAAACTTCCCCCTTCCTCACGTGTTTCCCCCACCGCCGTTCCCCCTCTACATACTTTGAGGGAACCCACGGCGTCCGCTCTGCGTGGGGCAACACTCGGCTCTCGCATAGATAGGGGCATTTCTCTCATTATGTCACTGCGCTTTGTGCGCCAGCTACGCACCCAAACGGCGCAGTCGCTTGTACTGTCCGTCAAGCTCGGCGCTCGCTACGGTCATCGCCTTGCGATTCCAGTTCCGTCTTCGAAGTCACACATTCCGTTTATAAGTAGGCTTCGAACAGGCTTCGGATTAAGGCTTCGCCTTCCTCAATTATTAATTATTCATTATTAATTATTAATTTTACTCTCGAGTTTCCTAAGTACCGCTTGAAAATACTGCGGCAATTCGCACTCGAAACACATAATTTCGTCGGTGTGCGGATGTTTGAGGACGAGTTCTTTTGCGTGCAGAAGTTGTCCGTGATTATAGAGTGCGGTCGAGCCGCCGTACACCTCGTCGCCGACTATGGGATGATGTAAACTTGCGGCGTGAACTCTTATTTGGTGCGTGCGCCCCGTTTCGAGTTCAAAGCGTACGAGCGTATACTGACCGTAGCGTTTCAGCACCTTGTAGTGAGTGACCGCACGTCTGCCGTTTTCGTCTATAGCCATTTTTTTGCGGTCTTTTTTGCTTCTCGCAATGGGCTTATCTACAGTGCCTTCGTCCTCTTTGAAATTGCCGTCGCAAAGTCCGTAGTATATTCTGCGAGCGGTCTTTTTCTCAATCTGCGAAGCAAGGCTCTTG
>CAKQLT010000079.1:0-7259 GCA_934254715.1 uncultured Clostridia bacterium
GTTTATTCCCGTCAGTGAGGACATCGGAATGATAGAATCCGCACAAAAAGGCGTTCTAACCCTCGAAAAACTCGAAGCGATGACCGCAATTTGTTCCGTCGGACTCGATATGATTGCAATCCCCGGCGACACGTCCGCCGACGTTATTTCCGCAATGATTGCCGATGAATCCGCAATCGGCGTAGTCAACAACAAAACCACCGCCGTCCGCGTAATTCCCGTTTACGGCAAAAATTCGGGCAGCGTATCTTTCGGCGGACTTCTCGGCACAGCACCCATTATGCCTATCAATCAAACTTCGCCGTCGAGACTAATTGCTCGTGGGGGTAGAGTTCCTGCGCCTATCTGGTCCAATAAGAACTAAACTGCGCTAAATCGCGCCTAACTTTGGACGCGATTGACGCAAGCGTAGCAATCGCTATTCCGTCACTTCGTTCCTTACAGCACCCCTTGACTGTCAACTCATTTACGCTTTGTAAATTAGGGTTGCCGTTCGGGTGTCTCTTTCGCGTTATCCATCGATTTAGCGCTGTTTAGTGTATTAATTGTAACAGTTTCGAAGGCGGAATTGGAGCCGCAAGGCGGCGACCGTAGCGAGCGCCGAGCTTGACGAAAAAGTACAAGCGACTGCGCCGTTTGGGTGCGTAGCTGGCGCACAAAGCGCAGTGGCATAATGAGAGAAATGTCCCTATTTATGCGAGTGCCGAGTGTTGCCCCACGCGGAGCGGACGCCGTGGGTTCCCTCAAATTTATGCAGAGGGGGAACGGCGGTAGGGGAAACACGTGAGGAAGGGGGAAGCATTAATTTATTTTATTAATTTATATAAATTAAAACGCAATTAAAAACGCGCATTATTTGCGCGTTTCGAGGTTTTTGTGCGGGTTCGGTTCGGACACCATAGTTTTGTAATTGATGTATATCACTTGTCCCGGGTGTCCGTCGGGTTTGCGTTTTACGTTGCGGCGTTCGGTGTAGTCCACTTCGCAAGAGGCTTGCTTGGTGCTTGCCGTTATTTCGCCTGCGATTTTCAGCACTTTGTCGGGGACTTGCCGTCCTTCCGTAACGATTATTGTATGCGAGCCGTGTTCGTTTTTAAGGTGCAACCAAATATCGTTTGACGAGGCGATTTTGAACGTCAATTCGTCGTTTTGGATATTGTTTTTGCCTCTGTAAATATAGAATCCGTCCACAAAATAAACGTAGGGCGGTTCGGCTTTTTCTTTGCGGACTTTGTTCTTTGCGGACTTCTTTTTCGTACCGCCGAGCATAGTCAACTCTTGTTCGATTGCGACCGTATCGCTTTCGTAGGGCAGATTTGCGATTTCGTCCTCTATCGATTTGACGTATTCGAGCAAATTTTTGTCCTTTTCGAGTTTTTGACTCACAAATTCTTTTGTGCGTTTGAGTTTGTTGTATTTTGCGTAGTATGCCGTAGAGTTTTTGGACGGCGTAAGGCGCAAATCGAGGGGAATTTCCACTTGCGAGTTGTCGTAATAGTTGGTGCAAACGAGTTTTTCGTCGCCTTTTTTAATCAGATAGATGTAATTTACGATAAGTTCGCCCCAAAGTCTGAACTTGTCCATATCCTCACATTCGGCGAGTTTTTGAAGGTCTATCGCAATGTTTTTCTCGACTTTTTGGCGCAGATGTTTTGCAATCGTGGCAAGCGATTTGAGCCTTGCCTTGTTGCGAATATCCTTGTCGCAATCGGTGAAAAGGGAATCGTACGCCTCGCTCATACTCTCGAAGCGCACGACGTTGGATTCCGTCGAATCTGCAAGCGAGCGATAGAGAATAGGGTAAACTTCCTTGCCGTTTACGATACAAGGTAGGATTTGAATTTTCGGCTCGTCCGAGTACACGCTCGCAAAATCCTTGACGGCTTTGCAAAGGCGTTCTTTTTCGTTTGAGGACAGTTTTTCGACGTTTGAATTTACGTTTGCCCGAAGCAACAATTCTTCAATCGTCGCGCCCGAAAATCCCGATATATTGTCTTGTATGAATCTGTGCAAATCGCCGCCGCTAAAATCGTCGAAAATCGAAAAACAATCGGTTAGATAACTTGTTTTCTTTTGCTCGACGGGCGAATAAGGAACGCCGCGAAGCACGACGTGATTGCGCTCGACGTCGAGGGGAAGATGTTTCACCGCGTCGAGAATGACAAGATTTTCGTCGGTGAAAACGATGTTCGAGTATCTGTTCATAATCTCGACGAAAAGATAAAAAGTCGCCTCGTCGCGCATTTCGGTTTTTGCGTCGAAACGAACGCGTATTATACGGTCGTAATTGTATACGGAAACGTCGCCTATCGTTGCCGAAAGCAAGTATTTGCGAAGAAGCATACAAAGGTTCGGCGCGACTTGCGGACTCGTTTTTTTGCTTTTGGTGAGGTGAATACGGGGCGCGCCGGCGTTGCAAGACACAACGAGACATTGATTTTTACCTTTTGTGCGCACGAAAAAGCGCAACTCGTCGACTTCGGGTTGTTGAATTTTGTCTATTCTTGCGCCGATAAGTTCTTCTTTGAGTTCCTTTGCGAGCGCACTCAATGCGAAAAGGTCGCTTCCCATACGGTCAGTATAGTATTTTTTGCCGCTAAAATCAATAAATTACGTCTTTTTAGGCCTTTCTTTTTTCTTGCGGCGGCGAAAGATAAGGCGCGATAACGGCGAGAGAATAAAAACTCGCAATCCTATGCGACAAAATTAATTGATTTTTAATAATATCTATGTTATAATCTCTATCACTTGTTAAGAAAACATATATCCGCATAGGCAATGACTTTGCTCGCGCGGACTTGGAGGACAAATGAACTACACAGCAGAAAAGTTGGAAAAGAGCCAAGTTAAGTTCAACTACACGGTTGACAAGGACGCTTTCAACGCAGCAATCAAGCAAGCCTACGAAAAAACCAAGCATAAATATGCGGTTCCCGGTTTCAGAAAAGGTCACGCACCCCAAAAGGTTATCGAGGGTATGTACGGTCAAGGCGTATTCTTCAGCGACGCCGTAAACGAACTCATCGATTCTTCTTTGTCGGAACTCGAAAAGAGTGCGGATTACGATTTCGTAGCGGTTGACAGCGTTTGCGATGTTGATATGACCGAAGACGGCGGCGTAAAATATTCCATCGTTATGGTTGTCAAACCCGAAGTTACACTCGGACAATATAAAGGTCTTTCCGTTGCAAAGAAAGCGGTCAAAGTCACCGCAAAAGAAGTTGACGAAAAGATTGCTCAAGAGCAAGAAAAACAAGCGCGTCTTATCGATGTCGACACCGCGGCAGCAAACGGCAACACCGTCACGATTGACTTTGTGGGCAGCGTAAACGGCGAAAAATTCGAGGGCGGCAGTGCGGAAAATTACGACCTCGAACTCGGAAGCAACACCTTTATTCCCGGTTTTGAAGAACAACTCGTCGGCGTAAAAGCAGGCGAGGTGAAGAACGTCAACGTAACTTTCCCCGAAAACTACCAAGCGGAACAACTCGCGGGCAAAGAAGCGGTGTTCGAGTGCACGGTTAAAGCGGTCAAAGTCAAAGAACTTCCCGCAATCGACGACGAATTCGTGAAAGAAGTTTCCGAATTTAACACTCTTGCAGAGTACAAAGCGGACGTCAAGGCAAACCTCACCAAAGAAGCCGAAGAAAAGGCAGAGCGTGACCTCGAAGACGAAATCGTAGAGAAAATCGTCGACGCGTCTACAGTCGAAATTCCGCAAGCAATGATCGATCACGAAGCGGAAGATATGGTTCACGAATTTGAATATCGTCTTATGTATCAAGGCTTGAAACTCGACGATTATCTCAAATATCTCAATATGACCAGAGAGCAACTCGAAGATCAATACAAAGATCAAGCGCAAAAGACCGTCAAAGTGCGTCTTGTTATGGAAGCGCTCATCAAAGCGGAAGACCTCAAAATCGAGGACAAGGAAATCGACGAAAAGATCGAGAAATTCGCAAGCGATTCTTCTCAAACCGTCGAGGAATTCAAGAAGACTTTGCACAAAGAGCAAATCGATTATATCGTAAATTCCATTATGAACGAAAAATTGCTCTCGTTCCTCGTAAAAGAGAACGTCGCGGCAAAGAAATCCACCAAGAAAGCGGCGACCGAAAGCGAAGCGGAAGTCAAAGCCGATGACGCAAAAGTCGAAGAAAAGAAGCCTGCTGCCAAAAAAACAACCAAAAAGACAGCAAAACCCGCAACCGACGCAGAATAATCGATTGAAATTTTGTGTAGAATAAGAGTGCCGTTGCACTTGAAAACAACGTTTAGGCTTTCCGCTTGCTTATCGCAGGCGGAAAGCGCATAAAATCGGCTTTTGCAATATCGAAAACTCGGAAATTCGCAAAAGTGAAAATCCGTCGCGAAAATCGGCTCTGAAAAATCCGTATATCGCGGCGAACGGAGGATATAATGAACATCAAAAATCAACTTATACCTATGGTTGTCGAGCAAACGGGCAGAGGCGAACGCTCATACGATATTTACTCTCGCTTGCTCGAAGACAGAATCATCTTCCTCACAGGTGAAATCGACGATAACGTTGCAGACCTCGTCGTCGCGCAACTCATATATCTCGAAGGCAAGGATTCCACGAAGGACATCAGCCTTTATATCAACAGCCCCGGCGGCTCGGTTTCCGCAGGTTTTGCAATCTACGACACGATGAACTACATCAAGTGCGACGTATCCACGATTTGTATCGGTATGGCGGCTTCGATGGGCGCGTTCTTGCTTTCGTCGGGCGCAAAAGGCAAGAGATTCTCTTTGCCCAACGCAAAAATTATGATTCACCAACCACTCGGCGGTGCGCAAGGTCAAGCGAGCGATATTGCGATTCAAGCAAACGAAATCCTCAAAACCAAAAAGCGTATCAACGATATTCTTGCTCAAAACACGTCGCAACCTCTTTCCAAAATCGAGGTTGACACCGACCGCGACTTCTATATGAACGCCGAAGAAGCGGAAAAATACGGTCTTGTGGACAAAATCTTCTATTCGAGAAAGTAAAGAGCAAAAATAACGATACGAGAATACGCCTCGTTTGCGCCGCGGACGAAGCGGGCAGAAATCTGCCAAACAAGGAGTATAATCAAGTATATGGAAAACTATCATAAAGAACAACATTGCAGTTTTTGCGGCAGGGGCGCAAGCGAGGTTGAAAAAATCATCAGCGGCCCGAACGGCATAAATATCTGCAACGAATGTATCGACGAGTGCGTCTACTTGCTCGGAAAAGACGAAAAAACCGCAAACGACGGTATGAGTCTTTATACGCCGAAAGAGATAAAAGAGAAACTCGACGAATACATTATCGGTCAAGACAGCGCAAAACGCGTATTGTCCGTTGCCGTGTACAATCACTACAAGCGTATAAATCAAATGCGCTCGAAGTCCAACGACGACGTCGTAATCGAAAAGAGCAATGTGCTTTTGCTCGGGCCTACGGGTTCTGGTAAAACTTTGCTTGCAAAAACGCTTGCGCAAATCCTCAACGTGCCTTTTGCGGTTGCGGACGCGACGACGCTCACCGAAGCGGGTTACGTCGGCGAAGACGTCGAAAATATCCTTTTGAAACTCATTCAATCGGCAAACGGCGATTTGAAGCGTGCGGAAATCGGTATCGTGTACATCGACGAAATCGACAAAATCGCAAAGAAAGGCGAAAACGTGTCCATTACGCGCGACGTAAGCGGTGAAGGCGTGCAACAAGCGTTGCTCAAAATAATCGAAGGTACGGTTGCAAACGTTCCGCCTCAAGGCGGAAGAAAGCACCCCAATCAAGAGTGCTATCAACTCGATACGACGAATATTTTGTTCCTCTGCGGCGGCGCATTCGTGGATTTGGACAAGATTATCGACCAAAGAAAGGACAATTCCAAACTCGGTTTCGGTTCTGCCGTAAAAGGTACGGTCGATTATCGCTACGACGAACTTATCAAAGCGTTGCAACCCGCCGATCTTATCAAATACGGTCTTATCCCCGAATTTGTCGGTCGTGTGCCTATCGTAGTGGGCTTGAACGCGCTTGACGAGAACGCGCTCGTGAAAATCCTTTCCGAGCCGAAGAACGCGCTCGTAAAGCAATACAAATATCAATTTGCAATCGACGGCGTTACGCTCGAGTTCGAGGACGACGCATTGAGAGCGGTTGCGGCAAAGGCAATTCAACTCAACACCGGCGCAAGAGGATTGAGAGCGATTCTCGAAGACGTGTTGCTTGAACTTATGTTCGAGATTCCGTCCGAGAAAGACATTGAAAAAGTTATCGTCACAAAGGCTTCCATCGACAAGACGGAAAAGCCTATCGTGGTGAGAAAACAAATCGAAGAAAAAACGACCGATTGTATCGCATAACGAACAAAAATAGCGCATCTAATGCGCTATTTTTATAGTTTTTGCGTTGAAAACGACGTTAAAAACGGCAGAGAATAACAGGTGCAAAAGATGATAAAACAAGCAAAATTCGTAACGTCCGTCGCAGACGCGAGCAAGATGCCCGACTACGGCGTGCCCGAAATCGCGATTGCGGGCAAATCCAACGTCGGCAAGTCTTCGTTTATCAATTTTATGGTGAACCAAAACAAACTTGCCAAGACTTCGCAAGAACCCGGCAGAACTCGTTTGCTCAATTATTTCGAGATAAACAACGGCGAATATTATTTCGTTGACCTTCCGGGGTACGGTTATGCGAAAGTAAACAAGCAAGAAAAGCAAAAGTGGGGCGGACTTATCGAAAATTATTTGCGTACGAGCAATCGTCTTATAAACGTGTTCGTGCTTGTCGATATGCGCCACGAACCCACCGACGACGATAAAATGCTTATCAACTATTTGTACTCGTATAATATTCCGTTTACGATTATCGCAACTAAGGCAGACAAACTTTCAAGAGCGCAACAACAAAAGTGTCTGAGCGTCATTGCAACCGCACTCTGTGTTGGTACGAAAGATATTCTCGTCACGTCGGCGTCTGCAAAAACGGGTAAGGAAAACGTACTCGCAAGAATAGAAATGCTACTTGCAAACACGGAATGTGCAACTTCGAAGGCGGAACTGGAATCGCAAGGCGATGACCGTAGCGAGCGTCGAGCTTGACGGAAAGTACAAGCGACTGCGCCGTTTGGGTGCGTAGCTGGCGCACAAAGCGCAGTGGCATAATGAGAGAAATGCCCCTATCTATGCGAGCACCGAGTGTTGCCCCACGCAGAGCGGACGCCGTGGGTTCCCTCAAATTTATGCAGAGGGGG
>CAKQLT010000080.1:0-6985 GCA_934254715.1 uncultured Clostridia bacterium
CATATGCTGTCGCCCATAAAGCGGAAGTTTTCGCTGTTGTTCAGCGCAAAATGCTTGACCGAAACACCTATTCCGTTGCTTTGGATGCCGTTTACTTCCGCAGTCGCCATCTTTCCCGCAAGAAACGGATCTTCTGAAAAATACTCAAAGTTTCTTCCGGCCAAAGGATTTCTTTTAATATTAGTTCCGGGGCCTAAAACCACGTCTATTCCGTATTTTTGACATTCTTCGGCAATTGCCTCACCCATTTTATACGTGTTATCGGGATTCCAACTCGACGCAGTTGTTGCGGCGGTCGGAAACGCCGTCGCAGGCTCACTGTGGCTTACCCCATTATCTCCGCCTTCAACTTGAACACGCAGTCCGTGAGGTCCGTCCGACATTCTGACCGAATGAATACTCAAACGTGGCACGGGATTTGTAAACATAAAATCCGTTCCTGCAACAAGAGCAGCTTTTTCTTCAATGGCCAATTCACTCATAATTTCCTTTATGTTCATCAAAATAGCATTCCCCTATTGTGGATTATCTATATTATACAAAACGTCGCCCTATTATTTCTTGCATATTTGTTTGCAATATGATATATTTGTTTTGTGTTTGGAGAAAAGATATGGCAAAATTAGACTTAAAATACACTTGTACGGTAATGGGCAATTTGAGCGGTATACCTATTCGCATATACAAAAACGGTAAACTCGATTTCTATCACTCGCTTATAACGTTGCCAAAAGACCCTATATGCATAAATCTCGATTCGATTCTGACAATCAACGAACATGTAGGCTATTTTGTAGACCCTTATTTTGCCTACTACGGCATTGTAAACAGCGGAAATCAAAAAATCGTGATAGGTCCGACAAGGCAAATACCTTTGTCGGAACAAGAACTTAAAGAAATAGCATTCAAAGCCGACGTTCCGCAAAGTGAAGTCGACCGTTTTATAATTGCAATGCGCAGTATCGTTCCAATGCCGCTTGAAAGTATAATGCAGATTCTATGCGTGTTGAATCACGTTCTCAACGGAGAAAAAACGGAATTAAAAGCCATCTCTATCTTTGAAGAAAAACAAAAAGCCTTTGAAGCGGATATAGAACAATCGCAAGTCGATGAAACAATTTCTTCGCAATTCGACCGTCCAAGCGATTTGCACAACACTATATCCGTTGAAAATACAATTCAATCTATCGTATCCAAAGGAGATGTCGACGCCCTTAAACAATGGGTGCAAAACGCCCCCGCAATACGTGGCGGTACTGTCGCACAAAATCAGTTGCGTCAAATCAAAAACATTTTCATCGTAACGGCAACTCTCGTTTCTCGCGCGGCAATTTCGGGCGGGATGGATGTTGAAGACTCTATGTCGCTAAGCGATATGTATATTCAAAAATGCGAATTATTAAAAGATTTATCCGAAATCATAAACTTGCAATACAGAATGGTCGTTGATTACACCGAGCGTGTCGCAAATATTAGAAAAGGCAAATCCCCCACTAAACTTGCGCTTGATGTTGCCAACTACGTCCGCCATCATCTGTCCGAGGTTATCACAACCGATGCGATCGCAAACGAACTATATTTAAGCAGAGCCTATTTATCTTCAAAATTCAAAACCGATACGGGCGAAAATCTATCGGATTTCATTCAAAAAGAAAAAATTGCTGAGGCAAAACGTCTTTTGCGCTACACCGACAAACCCCTGATATCGATAAGTTCATATCTCGGTTTTTCATCTCAAAGTCATTTCAATCGCGTATTCAAATCCGTTACAGGCAAGACCCCAAAAGAATATCGACTTGAATAAAAGTCTATTAGAAAGCTCAATGAAATTAATGCACGCTATTTTAACAAAATATCATTTTAAACACTAATGGTTATTTGTTTTAAACAATCTCGTTTTAAATCGAATTTACTCAATTTGCCTGTTAGACGTGCCGTAGTCTTTGATACAAGTGCGCACGCGTACGCGCGCGCAAGACTACGGCACGTCTTTGCATAAAAACAAACCCAAATCCGCAAAAGGCGGCACGGAGCGGAGCGAGGTTTCGCGCTAACCCGCTTGGCGAAATCCTCGCTTATCCGTCTTGCCGTTGCCGTCGCTTTTTCTGCGGAAATCCTTGGTGTTTTTGTATTGCAAAATATCGTTTGCCGTTTGGTTCTTTTGTGTCGCGATTTCTTAAAACATCGCCCGCTCGAGTTCCCCTTAAAATGCGTTTTTCTAATCAGATTCCCACTCAACATTCGCTTTTTATCAAAAATTTCCCCTAAAGTTGGGTTTTATGTACTCACGTTTCAAAAGAGTTTCGTGATAGCGTAAATGTAGCACAACAATGTTTGAACGGTGTTCAGTCACGACTTCAATCTTGTCCAATTCGCGCACGGAGATGTCCTTGTACTCTCACTCGTTCTTTTGTACGCTATTTATAGTGCAATGTACGGAAAAAGTACGGCTGAGTCTAGGAGAATATCCAAAAATACTTGGTTTTGTACCCTGTGAGTATGTTACGCACACAAAAAATATTTGATATAACAAAACTGTCTTTCTCATAGGAAGCGTGAACGCAAACTCGGCATTGTCAAGGGTAAATGCATTGCCCCGGCAACCCTTGACAATCCCCACAAAAACTCGGATATGAAATAATCCATATCGTTTTCGTTCCTTTCGCTCCCTGCCGAAAGACAAATCTATGTCCAAGGAGGTAACAAAAATATGTTGAGAAGTATTAAGGCGTCGTACGACATCATTAAGTCCCAAGATGAAAATACCGCTATCACCGTACATACCATTCGTACGTGGTGCAAGGAAGGCAAAATCAAATGCCTTACCGCCGGCAGCAAGATTCTCGTCGATATAGACTTTCTCAAAAAGTACGTCGGCATAACAAACAAGGAGCAATAATATGGCACATTATGACATCAAACGAAACAAAAAAGGTGAACTTCAAGCCAGAATTCAAGTCAGCGGCAAGGACGTAACAACGGGTAAATCCAAGATTTTTCCCAAAACCGTGTACAACGAACAAAATCTCACGGAGTCCAAGTTCCGCAAATACGTGGAACGCGCCGCTATTGAATTCGAAGACGAAGTAAAAACAGCGTATCTCGAACAAACAACCGCTTTGAGCAACAAGGTTCTAACCTTTGCCGAACTTATGAAAGAATGGAAGGCAAACGTGTTGGCAAACCAGTCCATAAGTTACTACATTGCTGCTCAAACGGTTGAAAAGAAATTCAACGCATATCTAAAAGAGAGACATTTAGACAAGAAACCTATATCCGCAATAACCGTACGCGACGTGCAAATGTTTTTGAATTCGTTTAACACGGCAGAACACAAATACTCGCAAGAAAGCGTAAAGGGTTACAGGCGCATTTTGAGAGTGCTTTTTAACGAGGCAATACGTTATGAATGGATAACCAAAAATCCCGTATGCGGAACAAAAGTCGGCGCAACAAAAGGTGACGTATGTTTGAAAGAAGTAAACGAAAAACAAGTATTCTCTATAAAGGAATCTCAAGACTTTTTGGATGCTTTGGACAAGGAGCAAGAAAAACATATTCGCTTTGTAATTCCTATAAAACTTATGCTATTTACGGGAATGCGTATAGCGGAAATATGCGGTTTGAGATGGAGCGACATCGATTTAGACAATAGGATTATTCACGTGCGCAGAAACAGATTGTATGCGCAAGAATTCGGTTGGTACGAGAAATTGCCAAAGACAAAAACGTCTTTCAGAGATATTCCGATACCACAAACACTCGTTGCCGATTTGGAGGCTTACAAAGACTGGTTCCGCCTTGCAGACTCGGATTTCGACAACAAATTAGACGAATACTATATAGCGTCCAACATAAAACGTGAGCCTACAAGAACAAACGCCATAGGTCCGTGGCTAAAAGACTTTGAAATCAAAAATGGTTTCAAAAACGTATCGCCACACGGTTTGCGACATACATATTGCAGCATATTGCTTTCCCAAAACGTTCCAATACAAACCGTGAGCAAGTATATGGGACACAGCGATTCAACCGTAACCTTGAAAGTGTACAGCCACTTCATCCCCGACACACAAGACAAAGCAATTCAAGCCCTCGACGCAATAATTAAAAAGCAAGAGTAAAAACGGATAGCAATCACAAAATGCCATCCGTTTTTATTATATGATTTACAAAAATATTTGCGGTTTTACATTTTCACTCGTTTTACAACTTCCTTATTTGACAAATATACTTTATATCACCGAGTACAAAACGAGTATAAAACACGAAATAAAACTTATACCGATTCACAAAAGGAACTACATTTTTCAAAAAATATCCTTGATTTTGATACTTTTGCGCCGCATTTTGCATCAAAAATCGCAAAATATCGTCCATTTTCAAAATGAATTTTATTATTGGCAATATGATTTATTATTAATAATTAATAATTGAGGAAGGGGCTTTGCCCCTTACCCCAAAAGCATTATTGATAATTATTTAATATTTTTGTGAATTTAAGAAAGACGCTCGCAGATGTGAGCGTCTTTACTTATGTACATAGCGTAAGCATAATACTATTTCTTTTTCAGGTGTGGACAGAGTCCACCCAAAATTATTAATTATTAATTATTAATTATTAATTATTAATTCCTCACAGTTCTTCGCCCGTAAATCTGAGCGGCATAACCTCGTCGAATTTGAACACTTTGAACTTGTCGGGCGTGCCGAGTACGACCTCGAAATCGCCGTCGCAAAATTCCGCCATAACTTGTCTGCATACGCCGCAAGGCGTGCACATTGGCGAAATCTCGCCCTCTCTGCCGCCTACGATTGCGATACATTGAAATTCTCTTTCGCCCTCGCTTATCGCTTTTGCAAATGCTGTGCGCTCTGCGCAAATGGTGGGCGCAAATGCGGCGTTGTCAAAGTTGCAACCCGTGTATTCCTTTCCGCTCTTTCCGACGAGAACCGCCCCTACTCTGAAATGCGAGTACGGAACGTAAGACATCTTGCGCATATCGTTGGCTTTTTCCATAAGGCGTTTGTAGTCGAGCATAGTCGTCACCTTCCTTTTTTACTCTATTACGTCGGCAAGGAAACTGTTGCCTGCCGTGTCCTTTTTATCTACGCCGAGATAGTCGAGAACCGTTGCGCTGATGTCGGCAAAAGTGCTTCTCGTGCCGAGATTTACGCCCTCTTTGACGTGCTTGCCGCAAACGATCATCGGGACGTACTCGCGCGAGTGGTCGGTTGACGGCGTAGAGGGGTCGCAACCGTGGTCGGCGGTGATAATCAATATATCGTCGTCGCGCATATTCGGCAAAAACTCGCCCAGTTGCACGTCAAATTCGCTCATAGCGTTTGCGTAGCCCGCAATATCGTTGCGATGACCGTACTTCATATCGAAGTCTACGAGGTTGACGAAGCAAAGTCCCTCGAAGTCGCGTTTTTGAATGTCGAGAGTGACTTGCATACCGTGCGTATTGCTCGTGGTGCGGTTGGATTCGCTCACGCTCTTGCCCGCGAATATGTCGTAGATTTTGCCGACGGATATTGTGGCAAGACCCGCGTCTTTCAAGCAATCGAGCATAGTCGTATGCGGCGGAATGAGCGAATAATCGTGTCTGTTTGCCGTGCGAGTAAAGGGATATTCGCCCGTGAACGGACGCGCGATAACTCTGCCCACACAATGCTCGCCTTGCAACATTTCACGCGCGATTTCGCAGTATTTGTAGAGTTCGGGAACGGGAACGACGTCCTCGTGCGCGGCGATTTGGAATACGCTGTCCGCCGACGTATACACGATGAGCGCACCCGTTTTGATGTGTTCTTCGCCGTAGTCTTTGATGACTTCCGTGCCAGAATACGGCTTGTTGCAAAGCACTTTTCTGCCCGTGCGTTTTTCAAATTCCGCTATAACGTCTTCGGGGAATCCGTTCGGATAGGTCGGAAGCGGCTTGGGCGAAATTATGCCCGCGATTTCCCAGTGTCCTATCGTGGTGTCTTTGCCCATAGACGTTTCTTTGAGGCGAGCGTAACTTCCCTTCGGATTCGCTATGCCGCCGCCTACGGTGTCTATGTTGAAAAGACCGAGATTTATTAGGTTGGGACAATGAAAATGCTCGTCTTTACGGATTGCGCCGAGCGTGTTGCTACCCTCGTCGTTCCAAAGATGCGCGTCGGGCATTTCGCCGCAACCGCAACTGTCAAGCACGATGATAAAAACTCTTTTACTCATATTTTCACCTTACGATTTTCAATTTCGATATTAGATATTGTCGTCATTGCGACTTATATTGCGCAATCTTTACTTTCTGCGATTCGCATAAAAGCCTACGCTTATTAGTGCGATTTCGCATTATAATAATCTGCCCACGCTTGCATTTTATGCGAGTTCGAGCGCGATTTCCATCATTTTCGTGAACGAATTTTGTCTTTCTTCGGCGGTTGTGTTTTCTTCGGGATAGATGAAACTGTCGCTTACGGTGCAAATACACAACGCTTTTTTGCCTGCGCGCGCCGCATTGCAGTAAAGCGCGGCGGATTCCATTTCAACGCCGAGAACGCCCATTTTTGCCCATTGCATACCGCTGTTTGCGTCGTCGTAGAACGTGTCCGACGAGAAGATGTTGCCCACCTTGTAGTTTACGCCCGCTTTTTCGCAAAGTTCAGCCGCTCTGCGTACGAGGTCGAAGTCGGCAATCGGGCAGAACGTGCCCGGAAGATTGTATTGCATTGCGTAGTTGCCGTTGGTGCAAGCGCCCATTGCGATGATGATGTCGCGAGCGTGCAAATCCTTGTCGAACGAGCCGCACGAACCGATACGAATGATGTTTTTCACGTCGTAGAAGTTGAAAAGTTCGTACGAATAAATGCCGATTGCGGGTTGACCCATACCCGACGCCATAACGGAAACGCGTTTGCCCTTGTAATAGCCGGTATAGCCGTTTACGCCTCTGACGTTGTTGACCAAGACGGCGTTTTCAAGGAAGTTTTCCGC
>CAKQLT010000081.1:0-6758 GCA_934254715.1 uncultured Clostridia bacterium
GACAAAAAGACACGGACAATGCTGTCCGTGTCTTTTTGTCTACGAAGTGGCTCGACCGAAACAAACACTGACGCGAAAAAGTCACCTTTATCACAAAAATTTTGCGAATTTCATATAAAATTTTTTTGCGAAACGAAAAAAATATTCAAGCGCAAAAAATAACGATTTTATCGGACAAACGTATTGTAAAGTCGCGATTTTTGAAAAAAATAAGATTAAATGTCGAAAAAGTGCCCAAAACGGTTGACCTTGCCGTTTTCGAGTGCTAAATTTACTCATAATAAAATCCGAAATAAGTTTCACATAATGAAAACGACAGAGGAAAATTAATATGAGAAGTTCAGGCTCTGCCGTCTTAGGACGGCTTTTTTTATTTGCCTTTGCGGCAATTATTATCGGTCTGAGTATTGTATGTTTCAACGGTTGCGGTAGCCTCGACGATGACGATTTGAGTCAGCAGAGCGAGTGTTTTATTACTTTTGTTTTGAATAACGGCGAAGATAACGTCGTATGGCGTAAAGGCGACGATTTGCCAACACCGACCAAGGAAGATTGCGAGTTCTTGTACTGGTGCAAAGACGAAGAACTCACCATTAAAGCCGATTTGGATTTTGAAAATTTAACTCTTGAACAAAATTTAACTTTATATGCAAAATGGAAAGAACTTATAGACCTCGAAGGCGTGGTTTTTGCTGACGTCACTTGCGTTTACGACGGTGAAGCACATTCCGTAAAAGTGGACGAATCGACCTTGCCCGACGGCGCGACGGTCACGTACGAGGGCGAAAATTCGTTTGTCAACGCGGGCGAATATGTCGTTACCGCAACGGTGAAAGCGGACGGCTACAAGGACCTTATCGTGAGCGCGACTTTGAAAATCACAAAAGCGAAACTTGTCGGAATTACGTTCCCGAAAGTCGAAGTTGAGTGGGACGGAAACAAGCATAGCGCGTTTATAAATTATGCGGGCGGCGAATTGCCGAGCGAAGTCAAAGTTACATACGACGGAAACGGACAAGCGGAAGTAGGCAACCACACGGTTACGGCAAAATTCGAGGTGAGCGACAATTACGAGCCTATCGCGGATATGACCACGTTGCTCGTCATAAAAGAAAAATATTTTAACGTCACTTTCGACGACGGAATTTCAGATAAAATCATTCGCAAAGTTGCGCACGGTCAAACGCTTTCGGACGTTCCGAGTCCGACCGCAAAAGACGGATATTCTGCGCGTTGGAACGTCGAAAATTTTGAAAATATCCTTGCGGACGTCACCGTTAAAGCAATTTATACGCCGATAGAATACACGATTTCTTTCATATCCGGCGATAGCGTCGTGGCGACGAAGAAGTATAACGTGGAAAAGTCCGTCGATTTCGACAATATTTCAAAACAGCATTACGTTTTCAAAGGCTGGTACGACAACGAAAACTGCTCGGGCGAGAGCGTAACGAAACTTTCGGTCGGCAATTTCGGCGATAAAAGGTTTTACGCGAAGTGGTCCGCCGTCGAGTATTTCGTGACGTTCCACGTTTACGGCGGCACGAACGCAGAATCGAATACTAATTGCGAGGAAAGATACAAATACACCGTCGAAAGCGATTCGCTGTTGCTCGGCGCACCGCGAAAGGCACACTATACGTTCGGCGGTTGGTACGTCAATGAGAATTTTGAGGGCGAACCCGTTGCGATGATAGTTAAGGGCGCAAGCGGAAACTTCGATTTGTACGCAAAATGGATTGCGTGCGAGTATAGCATAACCTACGATTATCGCGACGGCGAAACTTGCGACAATCCGACTTCCTATACCGCTGATTCCGAAGATATTGTTCTTGCCGCTTCGCACAAATTCGGTTACGATTTTGTCGGCTGGTTTGACGGCGCGGGAAACGAAATCGAAGTTATAAGAAAGGGCAGCAGCGGCAATCTGATTCTGTACGCCGAGTGGTCGGCTATCGAATTTTCCGTTATTCTAAACGGTGCAAACGGCAGTTACTCTACGACTTTGACGTATACGATAGAAAACGAATCCGTGACTTTGCCGAAAATTACGAGAACGGGTTATACGCTCGAGGGTTGGTTCGACGAGGACGGAAATAAATACGAAACCGTGGCTGGTTCTATGCAAAAGAATATTTCGCTCACGGCAAAGTGGAACGCCGTTTCGTATGCGATAAACTACGAATACGACGGCGGCTTGCAAGTAAATAATCCGACTTCATATACCATAGAGGACGAAATCGTTTTGATTGCTTCCGAAAAAGACGGCTACGTTTTCGACGGTTGGTTTAACGGCGAAAACAAGGTGGAAAAGATTGAAAAGGGAAGTTACGGCGACGTTACCCTTACCGCGCGTTGGACGAAACGCATTATCGAAGTCAAATCGGATTTTGTCATAGAAAACGGCGTTCTAATCGGGTATACGGGCGCAAATCTGTCAATTACCGTTCATTCGAGCGAGGCAGGGCAGACGGTGACTTCGGTTGCGGCAACCGCATTCGACTCTGTGCGCGCTTCGGTCACGCAAATAGTCATAGAAGAAGGCGTGCAAAGCGTTGAAAGAGGCGCGTTCGACGGTATGACGAATCTCAAAACTCTTTCGTTGCCGTCCACGATTTCGACTTTGCACAGAGGTATGCTCAAAGATTGCGCTTCGCTTGAAGATTTGACGATTCCGTTTGCTTCGTTCGTCACCGAGCAAGATATAAACGCCGTTGCAAACGACGAAAATGCCGCGCTTTCCGCAATCGCTTACGACGATACGTGCGAGGAAGGCTACGCCGTCGGTTTTACGTATCTTTTCGGCAAACCGTCAAACGAGGATTTGCTGTCGAAATATACCAACGTAAACGGATATTACAAGGACGTTTCGTCCGAGTACGTTTTGCAGATTGATACGTCGATAGAAACGTATATTCCCAATTCGCTCAAATATCTGACCGTGCTCGGCGGAAATATTTTGATGAAAGGCTTTTCAAAAATAACATCGTTAGAGTACGTCGTTTTGAAAGACGTATCCGTTGTCGAACAGCAAGCGTTTATAAAATGCAGTGGACTCAAAGAAGTCAAAATCGAAAGCGAAAATACGGTTTTCGGCGGCGCAGTATTTGCGGGTTGCTCGAATATGACGATTTACGTCGCCTCGCAAACGCAAAAGGATACGTTAGATTCGCAAATAGAATCGCTTGAAAACGTCGAATGTGAGGTTGCTTCAAATTGACATTTGTGCTATTATGCCTTTGAGGTGACGTATGAACGCATTGACACTTGTACATAACGCAATAAAAGCATATTTGCCAAAGGGCGGCGTTGCGATAGACGCAACGGCAGGGCGCGGCTACGATACCGCGTTTTTGTGCGAACTCGTGGGCGAAAACGGCTCGGTTACGGCTTTCGACGTGCAAAAAGACGCAATAGACAGCACTAGCGATTTGCTCGAAAGCAAAGGGCTTTCGGCGCGTTTGATTCTCGATTCCCACGCGAATATGGCAAATTATTTTGAAAAAGAGAGCGTGGATTGCATAGTGTTCAATCTCGGTTATCTGCCGAAGGGCGATCACAGCGTTTTCACCCACTTTGAATCCACGAAACAAGCCGTCGAGAGCGGACTCGAACTGCTCAAAAGAGGCGGACTTATGACGGTGAGCGTGTATTACGGCGGCGACAGCGGCTATGAAGAAAAGGACGCGCTCTTGCCGTGGCTCAAAACGCTCGACGACGAAAAATATCAGGTTCTTGCGACGTTTTTCTACAACTGGAAAAAAGACCCGCCCATTCCGTTTTTCATAATCAAAAATTAAAACCGTGCGATTAGAATATCGAAAACCATTGCAATTTTGCAAAAATACGCTTGCTTGAAAAGAGGATAATATGAACGATACCCACAAGAAATACAACGTGCTTTTCGTTTGCTCGTCAAACGTGTGCCGAAGCCCTTATTGCGAGTTTATGCTCAGACGAATGATTGAAAACGACGAGGATTTGAAAGGCAGAGTGGAAGTGCGCTCGTCCGCCGTTTTCAACAAGAGTAAAAGCATATTCCCCAAAGCCGTCGATATTCTCAAACGCGAAGGTTTTCCCGAAAGCGAGATTCTCGCGCACAAACCCTCTTTCAAAACCGACAAAGAGAGATTTGAAAACGCCGACGTTATCATCGGTATGTCGCGTATGCACAAACTTTTGACCCCTCGCAAGTATCGCTCGAAGTATATTACGCTTTCCGAAGCCGCCACCGACAAGTATTCCCCCGTTCCCGACCCGTTTTTGGCTACGTCGCAAGCAGAGTATGACAAGACGATGAGTGTATTAAGGGACTACGTTTCTCTCTATTTTCAGAGACTAAAAAATGCGCTAAATCGCGCCTAACTTTGTCAGAGACACTCGTGCGACAACTCATTTACGATTAGTAAATTAGGGTTGCCGCACGAGTGCCTCTTTCGCGTTATCCATCGATTTATCGCATTTTTAACTGTTTAGGGACGAGAAGAAACCGCCGTCCGCGAACTTGCAGAGCGGACTTTTAACGCACACTTATTCGGGGCGTACTTATAAACTGTATGTGTCTATTCGTAGACGTAACGCGAGCCGCAACGGCGGCGAGAAAGCGAGCGTCGAGCTTGACGATTAGTACAAGTGAACGGGCGAGTGTGGATTTTTTTCGCCCGTGAACGAGTGATATAACAAGGGGACGATACCTTTTTATGCGAGCACCGAGTGTTGCCCCACGCGAAGCGGACGCCGTGGGTTCCCTCAAAGTATGTAGAGGGGGAACGGCGGTAGGGGAAACACGTGAGGAAGGGGGAAAATTTAATTCAAGAGTTCACGCACAACACCATTGTAGAGGAAGAACTAAACACGTTGAGAAATGGGGAAGTTTTAATTCAAAATTCGACAACAAAAACAAGTTTTTGTACAATTAAAATTCAGGTGTCGATTATTCAAAAAAATATTTAGAAAAATTTAAGGTTGGGCGCGCTTTTTGGGATTGACTTATGTAATCGTTTTATATTAATATTATTGCAAATCAAACAGATTGTATCGCAATGCTCGCAGTCCGCAAATCGTTTGCGAGCCGTGTAAAATCTTATATTGTTGTAGCAAAAAAACGATTGACCATTCACGTTTGCAATCGAGATTTCATATCAAGGATTGTATTATTTTAGGGTGAGAAGATGAGAAAATTTGTATGTGTTTCGCTTATAGTCGTGTTGCTTCTGACAAGCGCGGTGCTTTTCGTTGCTTGCAACAAAGAGGAAGAAGTTGCGTCTACGGGCGATTTTTTGAAGGATGTTGCAACAAAATCTGCGACAAGACCGAGCGGTTTTGATTCGCTTTTCGACGCCGCCGCAAAATCCGCTATCGAAAAGGGCGTTGCCGAAAGCGCAAAAGCGGACGACGACGAAACCAAAGACCAAGACGCAATCAAAGACGCCGTTATGCTTCTTTACAATACGGCAAACAATTCCCGACTCAACAACGAACATCAGAAAAAAGGCGTATCGCTTATGGTTCAACGCTCGCTCGGCGGAAACGAACAGGGCAGAGTGTATATGAACGGTTTTACTTTGCAAAGCGGCGGAAAATGGTACTATCAACTCGCTTCGCAAGCGGCAAAGGGCGACGTTGCTGGCTTTGAAACAATCGCAAAAATTATGAGCCCTATCGCGGGCAATTTGCAAGTTGCTTACACGCTTGACAGTCAAAAATACAACTACGCTTACATTATGGGTACGGCAACTCAAATGGATTGTACGTCCAACGTATTCCCGTATGCGAGTTTCATCATTCCCAAGGGCGACGAACCAAAAGAGTACGAGGATTTCGACGCGTATAAGGCGGACAGAAACTGCCGCGACGGTCAACTCGAACTCAACAATATGCGCATTTATCGCGAATTGCTTAAGGATTGCCAAATTTCCTACGATTCCGCAAAAGGCTGCTATTCCGTTACGTTCGCAATCGACTGCGAAAACGGCGACGAGGAACTTCTCAAAGACTTCCAAGCCAACTCTCGCCTCGACCTCGACATCGGCGTAAAATCCTTTACGATTAACAATACGATAAGCGGTTGGCGCGCCGAACTCGAAGTGTGGGA
Organism: uncultured Clostridia bacterium; assembly: GCA_934254715.1. Lineage (GTDB taxonomy): Bacteria > Bacillota > Clostridia > Christensenellales > CAG-917 > CAG-475. The sequence goes on from CAKQLT010000081.1 coordinate 6,095, forward strand.
CAACGGCTACGTCAGAGCATTCCGCTCGTACGAGGACTGGGCAATGATTGTCAAAGTCATCGGTATGAACGTTCCCGTCGAATCTCACCCCTCAAACGAGTTTGTTTACGTCTGGAACACCGAAGACATTATAAAAATTATCTCGCAAGACGAACGTCTTGAAACAACGCTTCGTTCCAACACTCTCGAACAATACAGCGTGAAAATCGAAAAGTGCATCGAGCACTACGCAAACCTTGCTCAAAACGGCAGTGAATTCGTATTTGACTGGTTTACGTTCACACTCGCGCTTGTCGGAAGCTTGGTCGGCGCAATCATCATCGTTGCAATCGTCCTCGCCATTCTTTTCAAGAAAGGCAAACTTCCCAAACTTCAAGCGGCAATCGAACGCGACAAAGCGCGTCGTAAGGCTATCAAGGCTCAGGATATTGAGGATAAGGCTGAGAAGAAAGAACTTAAGGAAGAGAAAAAACAGCGCTAAATCGCGCCTAACTTTGTCAGCACCCATCTCGCAACGTCGAGAGGGTGCTTTTTTTCTACAAGAGCAACCGTCGTGAACTCTAAATTAAAATTTCCCCTTTCCTCAGGTGTTTGGACTTCGGCGTTTGCAAGGCAATCCGCCTCGTTCGCTTTGGCTACAACACATTCACCGGATGTGTTGTTT
>CAKQLT010000082.1:0-6658 GCA_934254715.1 uncultured Clostridia bacterium
GGCAGATACGCTTATGTCAGCGACGCATTCGGCGGTATGGTGGTTTACGGTTATTATCAGAACGATACGGGTATAGGAACTGACTTCTATATCGGATTCAAGAACTATGCTAATATCACCAAAGTCGAATATTCCGCAGATTCGTTCAGCGGTGTATACGTTGCTTGGTTCACGGTAACCTACAAAGAAGATTCCGCAACGAAGACAATCAACTTGCTTGTGTTCAACGGAATCATTTATGCAAACGTTTCTTGGACGGATAACATCTCTGCAAAATCGTGCGCAAAGACAGACTCTATGTTGATTAGCGATTCTACGGGTATGCCTATTGTGAAGAAGAGCGGCAGCGAAATGCTCGGCAACGATGGCAAAGAGGGCGTTTACAACAACGGTGAAGCATACGGACAAATCCACCTTGACGGTTACGGAACGATTACTGTCGGTGACGCAACCGGTTCTTACACTGTTGACGGCGATAAGGTTACGTTTGTCGTAAACAACGCAATGAGAGTTGTCACTCTCGGCGACGGCACTTACACCAAGACGCTTGACGGCTATGAAGGAACGTACACGCTTCCCGATGAAAGCACTTTGGCACTTGACGGTTACGGCAACGTCACCGACACAAGCAAGACTTACGTCGTAAACGGAAAGAACATCACCGTTTATGACGGCGAGACGTCTACCGTTTACGGACTCGATGTCGAGAACAAGACGTTTATCGGAAAGAGCAAATTTGCAGGATTGAGATTCGATAAAGGTAGTGCGGATTATATCGTGTTTGACGACAGTACGGATATTACAGGAACGATGTACTGCGGAAACGCAGGTTGGTATATCACGTTTACGGGAACTTATGACGAAGCAACAAAGACATTGACTCTTACGGTTGTTACGCAATCGGGAACAGGTGCTTCGACGGGTCAACAAATTACGTTTACGGTGTCTGACGGACAACTTAAACTTAACAACACAAAACCCTTCCCGTATGTTGACGTGACAAACACTTACGTTTATACGAATGCAGATTTTGTTGCATAATCGCACTTGACCTTGTGTCAAGAAACAAAAATCAAAAGCACTTCCGAAAATTCGGAAGTGCTTTTTCTTATCATCTGCGTAGCAGATTTCATCTCGCAGAGATTTCACCTCACAGCGTGAGATTTCACCCGACATAGTCGGATTTAACTGAAAAAGACAAGTCAGGTAGACTTGTCTTTTTCATGATTAGCTTATTTTTTTTGGACTAACTGTTTCTTTGGCGGTGTTAATAGATGATATCAACATACGACGGATAGACCCGCAGTCGTGCAATAGTTTGTTTGCTATGTCTTGATTGATAATATCTGCGTTCCGAGTAATTTCCAACCAATACTCGGTTTCGTAACATTCTTTTAATGCGATTTGAAGTTTTGCCACGAAATCCGCTTTGCTATGGGCGTATTTGGCTTCGCGAATATTTGCGCCGATACTTGTTCCGCTACGTTCTAATTGGTTGGATAATGAATAATGTCCTTTAATACTATCCGTTAGGTTGAGTATGTCGATAGCAAATGCGGTCGAAACATCGGCTAATTTGTTGGATGCCATGGTATGCCTCTTTGATTTATTAATTCACGTTTATATTAGCATAAAACTTATGGAATTACAATATGCGAAGTGTGGAAATAACGTTTTACAACAAACGCGCATATATCAATGAAATCGTTCGCTTTGCTCACGGTGAAATCCGTGTAGACACGGATGAAATCCTGCGATTATCTCGCAGGATGAAATTAAATCCGACAAACCTTTCACCTGCGTAGCAGATTTCATCTTGTAGAGATTTCACCTCACAGCGTGAGATTTCACCCGACATAGTCGGATTTAACTGAAAAAGACAAGTCAACTTGACTTGTCTTTTTCATGGCGCACCCAAACGGATTCGAACCGCCAACCGTCAGAATCGGAATCTGATGCGCTATCCAGTTGCGCTATGGGTGCATATCGTCGCTTTCGATTTGTACGCTTGAATTATAGCACACTCGTGCGCATTAGTAAACCCAACGCAAAATTTTCGACGTGCAATATTTTGGTGACATATCGATATGTCGGTGATATAATAATATCGAAAATAAAATTTAGGTTGAATCGTGTCGGAAAAGCGGATTTTACTATTCGTCAATTCGGATTCTTCCTTCCGCAGAGGCGGATTTATCGTCCGATTCGTTCGCGCGATTTGGCAAAAGAGGCGTTTTATGGACAAAAATATGCAAGAAAAACTTGACGTATTGGCGAAAAAGATAGGGAATACGCCCGTTGTGTCGCTTGGCGACGGCATATACGGAAAAGTCGAGGGCAACAACCCCGCCGGCTCGGTTAAGGATAGGGCGGCGTTCTATATGGTTTTGCGCGCGCTCGAAAACGGCGATTTGAAAGAGGGCGGCACTATCGTTGAGGCGACGAGCGGAAACACGGGCATAGGGCTTTCCTACGTCGCGCGCGAACTCGGTCTTAAAGCGGTTATGGTTATGCCCGAAAGTATGAGTGGGCAGCGCAGAGATATGATTGCCGCATACGGTGCGGAACTCGTGCTTACCCCCGCAAGCGAGGGTATGGCGGGCGCGGTCAGAAAGGCGAAAGAACTTGCCGAAAACGGCGCGTGGCTTGCAAATCAGTTCGGAAACTACGCAAGCGTAGAGGCGCATTTCTACACAACCGCACCCGAAATCTTCTCGCAAGTTCCGACGGCAAAATACGTCGTTGCGGGCGTTGGCAGCGGCGGCACGGCTATGGGTGTGAAAAAGTATATCGAGCAAAACGGCATTGACTGCAAAATGGTTGCCGTCGAGCCGCTTTCCAGTCCGCTTCTCACGCAAGGACACGCGGGCTCGCACAAGATTCAGGGCATAGGCGCAAACTTCGTTCCCGCAATCGTCGATCCGAGCAAACTCGATCAAATCATCGACGTCGCCGACGACGACGCCATACGCACCGCAGGTAAGATATATCGCAAGTTCGGAATCAAGTGCGGTATCTCGTCCGGTGCGGCTTATTTCGCCGCTCAAACGCTTAGAAAGCAAGTTGAGGGCGACATCGTGGTCGTTATTCCCGACAACGGCGAAAGATACCCTCAAAGCCTTTACGAATGAGGCGGCGAACCGAGCGTATTGACGAATCGCGCGCTCGGTGCTATGATTTTATAAATCCTTAAACAGAGAGGAATAAATATGGATTTTCAAAGATACTATGACGGCGTAGGCTTGATCGTAGAAAACAAAATCAACAATTCCTTTTCCACTTGCCCGCTTTGCGGCGAGATGAAAGTGGACTGGGAAATCGTGTTCGATTTCAAGGGTGAACTCATTTGCGTGCTTGCAAAATGTCCCCATTGCGGCGGCATAATCAAGACTATTTTCAACTTCAACAACGGCGAAATGCCGTCCTCGTTCACCGTGTCCGATCAAGGCTCGAACAACCGTAACAACCTCTTGCAAGGCGTCAATTATACGTTGCCGTCGAGCGGTCGCAGATACGAATCGAGCGTTCAAAACGCAACTTCCACGCAAGCGCAATCCGCAAAAGAAGGCGGCACGGCAGGCTGGGGCGTACTCGGATTTTTCTTCCCGCTCGTAGGTTTTATTCTTTGGCTCGTGTGGAAAGACGACCACCCCGCAAGGTCGAGAAGTGCAGGAATCGGCTGTCTCGTCGCAGTGTGTCTGAGCATTTTCGGCGGTATACTTTACGGCATAATTCTCGGCGTGATTTTGGCGGCAGGCACGGGTTCTTACTATGCCGCAGTGCTTCCGTTGTTGTCTATGCTGATGTAGAAAAATAAGTGAAAAAAGCAAATCACACAATTTAGTGTATTTGCGCACAACAAACGGTTTATACTTGCAAATCGCACGGATAAAACATCGATTCACAAAAAGCGAAGCAATATTGCTTCGCTTTTTAAGTGTCTCAATCGTGTTCAGACGCACAAAAAAACAGCACCTTTTCGGTGCTGTTTCAAATCTCTTTTCTGCCTATAAGATAGTCCACGCTGACGTCGAAAAAATCCGCGAGTTTCCACAAGTTCTCAACGCTCGGTTCGCTCTTTGCGTTCAGCCAATCGCTGATTGAACTTTGCCCGACCTTAATTGCGGCGGCAAGTTGCATTTGAGTGAGTTTCTCGCTTTTCATCAAATCTTTGATTCGTTGTGCAATAAGAATTTCCATATTAACCCCTATTGACATATTATCGGCATAATGATATTATTTATTAAAATATCGGTATACCGATAACGCGGAGGATGTATGAGAAACAGAGATTTTAGCAAATTAAGCAACTTAATTAGAGTGTTTAACACGTTGAGAAATGTCGCAATCACAATTACAATAGTTATGTCAATTTTAATGTTCATCGGCGGAATTGTTATTTGTGTGTATGGTGAAATAGTAACCGGCATTTCATCAATAATCAGTTCGCTTATTTTGGGTGGATTCGGCTCGTTTATGATTTATTGCTCGCATTTGTTTGCTACCGCAATAATTGATGCGATGTCTGACATTAAACAAACGGGCATTACATTAGACGATATGCAAAACAACCAAGCCGAACAAGTGTCGTTGAAACTCGAAAGCAAGTCATATGAAACAAGCACTTGCTATTTGTTGAGATATATTGAAAAAAGTTCGTATTTAAGTTCAACATCTGTCGAGGATCGCTCATTGAGAGTTACGAAAAGCATTACGGCTGCAATAAAGTTTAATAGTGAACAAGAAGCGGAAAAGTTTGCCAATTATAAAGATTTATCCGTTGGCGAAAAATGGGATATTGTCAAGAAAGATCTTATTATTCCTATTGAATAAACAACTCTCGCTTTACATACCGACGGCGAAATGCTAAAATGTCCATATGGACGAAAAGAAAAAACGAGTTGTCGTCGGTATGTCCGGCGGCGTGGATAGCGCGGTTGCCGCTGCTCTTTTGAAAGAGCAGGGTTTTGACGTTGTGGGACTTTATATGTCCAACTGGAAAGAAACCGACCCGAACGGTTGCTGCACCGGCGAGCAAGACTGGACGGACGTTCGATATATCTGCGACAAAATCGATATTCCGTATTACTCGGTGGATTTTTCCGAGCAGTATATGAACAACGTTTTCAAACTTTTCGTTGACGAGTACAAGAAGGGCAGAACGCCAAACCCCGACGTGCTTTGCAATCGCGAGGTCAAGTTCGGACCGTTTGCGGATTTCGCGCGCGAACTCGGCGCGGATTATATCGCGACGGGACACTATTGCAGAATAAGGCACGACGGCGATACGCACTATTTGCTTCGAGCAAAGGACGACAACAAGGACCAGACGTATTTTCTCAATCAAGTTTCGTCCTATCAACTTCGCGACGTCCTTTTCCCGCTCGGCGATATGACCAAACCCGAAGTCAGAGAACTCGCGCTCAAATTCGACATTCCTGTCGCAAAGAAAAAGGACAGCACGGGCATTTGCTTTATCGGCGAGCGCAATTTCAGACAATTCCTTTCGCAATACATTCCGATGAAAGACGGCGACATCGTTACGCAAGACGGAAAAGTCGTCGGAAGACATCACGGCGTATATTTTTACACGCTCGGTCAGCGTAGGGGGCTCGGCATAGGCGGAAGCGCGGACGGCAACGGCGAGAGATGGTTCGTTCTCGGCAAAGACGTGGCGAAAAATCTGCTTATCGTTTCGCAAGGCGAAGACGATATTCTTTTCAAAGACGGACTCGTCACCGAGGGCTTCAATTTCATTACGCCACCGCCTGCAAAAGAGTTCGATTGCGAGGTGCGCATAAAACACCGTCAACCTTTGCAAAAGGCGCGCGCAGAGATTTTGGAAAACGGCGACGTACGAATCGTGTTCGAGCAGAAACAGCGCGCAATAGCAGAAGGGCAATATGCCGTCGTGTATTACGGCGAAGTTTGTTTGGGTGGCGGCGTGATAAATCACTCGTTCGATTTGTAAGCGCAAAATTCATTTAGAAAACGAGAACCTTGTCGAAACGACAAGGTTTTTTGTTGCAAAAATTCCGAAACGGATAATCGAATTTGATAAAAATACGGTGCGTGTCTTTGCAAAAGCAAATTTACAACAAGATGTTGTGCGGCGATATTCCGCATACGCCCATATATATATGAACGCGCACACGCATATGCGCGCGCACGCGTACGTTATATGCGCACGTATATATTTAGGTTTTCCGTTCGCCTCTAAACAGTGGATTTTCAAGACAAAACGTTTGATTTTTCCGTATATGAAAAAAATCTTAAAAATTTTACAAAAACTTGCATAAAACGCTTTACAAAAAAATCTCAATGGATTATTATATGCAAGCTGTCGTAAGCAGTAAGCAAGTTTCAGATTGTGGTGCAAGCCCAAAGCGAACACAACATTTTGGAATGAAAAGAGTTTTGAAAAAAACTTAAAAAAAATTCTTCGAAAACTTTGAAAAATCGTTGACAAAGAAAATTGCTTATGATAGTATATGAAAGCTGTCACAAATTGACGGCAACGAACCTTGATAATTGAACAATATTTGGAAAAGCGATTTTTAATGTGAATTAAATCATTAAATAACGTCTAAAAAACCTTTGAACAAAAAGTTATAGGACAGTCAAGATTGAACTCAAGAGTTTGATCCTGGCTCAGGAC
>CAKQLT010000083.1:0-6342 GCA_934254715.1 uncultured Clostridia bacterium
GCCGTTCCCCCTCTGCATACTTTGAGGGAACCCACGGCGTCCGCTCTGCGTGGGGCAACACTCGGTGCTCGCATAGATAAGTATCGTTCACTCATTATGTCACTGCGCTTTGTGCGCCAGCTTCGCACCCAAACGGCGCAGTCGCTTGTACTTTTCCGTCAAGCTCGACGCTCGCTACGGTCATCGCCTTGCGATTCCAATTCCGTCTGCGAAAAAGCATAATTAAGACAAATAAAAAATCCTCGCTCTATGCGAGGATTTTTTTCATAACACTTTTTTGAGGAACTCTTTAAGTCTGTCGCATTTCGGATTCGTGAAAAATTCTTCGGGCGGCGCTTGTTCCAAAATCTTGCCTTGCGCCATAAACAAAATTCTCGTGCCGACCTCTCTTGCAAACGCCATTTCGTGCGTGACGATAACCATCGTCATACCCTCGTTTGCAACTTGCTTTATGAGGTCGAGAACCTCGCCCACCATTTCGGGGTCGAGTGCCGACGTAGGCTCGTCGAAAAGCATAACTTTGGGATTCATTGCAAGCGCACGCGCGATTGCAACGCGCTGTTTCTGTCCGCCGCTCAAAGTCGAGGGATAAACGTCCGCTTTGCTTTCGAGTCCTATGCGTTTCAAAAGTTCGTCCGCACGCTTTTCGGCGTCCTCTTTGATTTGCTTTTTCGAGGTGTAAACGAGAGGTTGAACGCTCTTTGGCTCGGCGTGAGTCGCGTGAGTTATTTTGCGCTCGGTCTGCTCGATTTTTTCAGTCAAGCCGAGTTTTTGTTTGGTAAGTTTCGGGTCGTAAACGGCGTACGTTTTGCCGCTTATTTCCTTCGTCGATTTCGTGCTTTCCCACGCAGAAACGATAGGTTTAAGTTGCGAATTTAACGTTTCAAGTTTGGATTTGAGCGTTTCGACCTTTTTGTCCACCTTCTTGTTGTACGCCGCGCCGAAAAGAGAATACCACTTGTTGTACACGGGTACGAAGGCGTTTTTGCGCTTTGCTTTGCGCATATTTTTTACGCCGATTTGAACGGGTGCGAGCGTGATGTTTTTCTTGACCGTCATATTGTTAAACAGGTTGAATTGTTGAAAAACCATACCCATTTTTTTGCGCTGTTCGTTGATGTCCACTTTGAGGTCGGCAAGGTCCACGCCGTCGAACATAATCTTGCCCGCGGTCGGGTCTTCGAGGCAGTTGAGGCAACGCAAAAACGTTGATTTGCCGCCGCCGCTCGGACCTACGATTACGACCCTTTCGCCCTCGTTTATCGTTTCGGTGATGTCGTCGAGCACGAGCAAATCGCCGAATTTTTTTGTCAGATTTATTGCGCTCAACATACCTTACGCCTCCTCGATAAATTCTTTTTTCTTGCCGCGCACTTTAATGCGCGTGTAGTTGCGGTCGGTCTTTGCCATTTGCTTTTCCACGAGTTTGAGTATGCCCGTAAGCCCCATAACGATTATCAGATACATACACGCCGCAATCAAAAGCGGGAAAAGATAATCGAACGTCCTCGACTGTATAATCCCGGGGACTTTGCCGAGGTCGAGTATGCCGACGTAGCCGACGATTGCCGTTTCCTTGACGAGGGTTATGAACTCGTTGAAAAGTGGCGGCAATACGTTGCGCACCGCTTGCGGCGTGACGACCTTTATCATTGTTTGCGACGTGGACATACCGAGCGACCTGCCCGCTTCCATTTGTCCGTAGTCAACGCTTTCAAAGCCCGCCCTTACTATCTCTGCAACGTACGCGCCCGAATTGAGTCCGAACGTCAATGCGCCTATGAAAATGCCGTTGTCGGACGAGGCAAGCACCACGAAGTACATTATGAACAGTTGAAGCACTACGGGCGTGCCGCGAATAATCATTATGTACGTTTTGGATATAGTCGAAAGCACTTTGAGTTTGCCCGTCTTTTTGCTGACGTAGTTTATCATTGCCAAAACTACGCCGATAGCCACGCCTATGAGCGTGGCAAGCAAAGCGATGAGCAGTGTGTTTCCAAGTCCTTGAAAATACAGTTTGTATCTGTCGTCGTATATGAACGCGCGGTAAAGCCGCTCGGAAATCGTTGCTGAAAGAATCATCGTATCACCCGTTTCGGCATTATTTGAGCATCAATTCGGCAGGGATTTTGTCCATAAGAATTGCGTCGATACGTCCGTTTTTGAGGTCTTGCAAAGCGAGCGCGTATTGCTTGTATTGCTTGACGGTCGCGCCCGCCGCCGTGACGGTGACGTCTTGTCCGTCCTCGTTTTCATAGGTATATCCCGCACCCTTTGCCGCGCTGATGATGAGGTCGCCGCTCGTGCCTTCTTGCACGCCTACGGTTTTGCCCGCAAGGTCCTTGACGCTCGAATACTGACCGTTTTCGGACACGATGACGAGAGTGGAACTCGAATACACGTTGCTGAAATCAACGATTTGTTTGCGCTCGTCGTTGATTGTGATTCCCGCCGCGCCGACAGCGTCGCCAGTCGAATTTGCAACGTTCGTCGCAACGACGTCAAACACCACGTCTTTCACTTCGAGTTTCTTGCCGAGATTGACGGCAACTTGCGACATAATCGCAACGTCGAGTCCGACGATGTTTTCGCCCTTGTAGAACTCGTACGGCGCGAAGCCCGATTCAGTGTACATAGTCACGACTTCGGTTGCCGAGCCGAAATCCCAACTCGTTTGCAATCCGTCGGGCGCAACTGCGCTCTCGCCGCCCTTTTCCTCGTTTGCAAGCGCGGAATAGTAATCCATATATTGATTCATTTTGCCGTTTGCAAGCCACTCGTCGATGACGACGTTGACTGCGTTCAAAAGAGCCGTGTTGCCCTTTTTGACGGCAATACCGAAGTCCTCTTGAAGAAGGTCGATTGCCGCGACGGCAACGTAATTCTTATCGTCGCCGTTGCACGCAACGAGCGCGAAACTCGCGCCGATAACCACCGCGACGAGCATAAACGAAACAACGAATTTTGCCATTTTTTTCATAGTTTTATATCTCCGAAAAACTTGTATTTTTAATTTACCGACATATAATAGCAAGCAACATTTATTTTTGCAACCGTTTTTGCATAAAATTTATCATAATTTTTATATTTTTTTGAATTTTATGAATAAATTTATAATTATTCGGTATATTTATACATTTTCAACAGATTATACGCATAATAGCGCTCAAAATACCGTTTGACCCGCTTTTTTATTTGGTTTAATATATCCTTATTCTAACAAATACAATAATCGCGCGCATATGAACGACATACTTTTGATAAACACGAACAACGCCTTAAAAGCCGACTTTTTCGAGAAAGCGAAAAAGACCGTTTCCGCATACGAAAACGAGTACGTCAAGTTTGATTTTCAAACGATAAATTTGTCAGACGAAAACGTAATCGAAAAGGCAAAATCGGCAAACGCAATCTTGTTTTTTGCAAGCGACAAGCAAGAAGAACTCGCCGTCGATTCCGTACGCAAACAACTCGGCTTATATGCGCAAATCACGGCTTTTTCACGTCGAAACGAGGACATAAACCACGGTTTTTGCATAGTTCAAGACAAAAACGGCGGAATATACGAGGGCGAAAAAGGCTTTGCCAACAACGCCGCTTTCGGTCGCGAAGCGTACGACGTCGAAAGGTACAGCGAACTTGAAATCGAGCGCACCGCACGCGTTGCGTACGAACTTGCAAACGACTCTCGCCGCACGCTCACTCTCGCCGACAAAGCGGACAAACTCACTACGTCGAAACTGTGGCGCAAAATCGTTGCCGACGTCAACGAAGATTATCCTTTCGTGTCGGTGGATATGCAAGACGTTTCGGCAACCGTAGACGCGATAATCTCGAATCCGTCCTCTCTCGACGTTGTCGTTACAACCGCCCTTTTCGGCGATATACTCACCCAAACCGCAAAGAGTTGCTTGGGCGAAACGCCGTCAATCTCGTACGTGTGCGACACCCCTCTTGCGATGTACGGATTCGTGCAAACGACCGCTCGCGAAATCCCTTCCGTCGAATCCTTAATCCGCTTTATGCTCAAAAACTCATTCGGAATCGAGTGAAATGGTTTCTTGTCATTGAAAACGCGCCGAACAATTCGACGCGTTTTTAAATACATATCAATATTTGTTTTAAATTTGTGATTTGCTCACCTTAATTCTAAATTACACCATAATAAACATTATCGATTTTTTCCAACATTTGATTACTGCTGGAATTTAGCGTTTTTCTAATACTTGCGCTACTTTCATTTATTGCTTCTCGCAAGCCAAACATTGACTTGCTAATATTATTCGATAAATTAGCAATCATGTATTGCGTATCTATCAATTGCTTTGAAATAGTACAATAACCGAGCTTTATAGTTTCGTTTAAGTCATTAATCGATTTCACAATTGCTTCATGTCGAATCTTTAAATCGCCCAAATTTAACGCTTCTTTTAAGCTGTCCGCCCTACCTGATGAAATCATATATAAGAGCTCGTCTACCATTGACCAATCTTCTCGTACTAGAAAATGAGAAAAGTTGCATGTAACAATTCTAAATTTGTTTTTAAAGATTGTTGTCAGTTTTTGATTTTGTTCACGTTCAAATTCTAATCGTTTCTTCGCTTCGTCGATTTTATCTTTTAACGCAACATATTTATACGGAAATTGATCAGATTTATGTTTTTTAACATATTCGGATATTTTTTCCTCGCGTTTTCCTTCGTCGCATTTCTTTCCCACATATATTAATCTATCTTTCCTATCGTTGAAAAAAGCCGTTCGTTCTTCTTCCGAAGCATTTAATACTTTAGAATAGTTACTATAATCCCAATAGTCTTCTGTATCGGTAATATCTTTGATTTTTTTTGAATAGAAAAAAACCAATATAAATGTTATAAAAAGACATGGAATACCGACCCATGCAATCGGAACGAAACTGTAATCTAATGTAAATGATAAGACGAGTCCTAAAACAATTGTGACCAACAATAGTGAAAGGCACCCTATCATAAAAAGCCTATTAGCTTTTTTACGCTTTTCCTTTGCTGTCATCGTAGCTACAATTGCAGATTTAGCAAGCTGTCGCTCGCTCACCAAATTGTTATACGCAGCATTTGCAGACGCCACACGTTTATCGCTGTCTTCTTTGTCTTTCGCACTTAAATACAAATTGCCAAGTATGCTACGAAAAAAGTAAAGTTGCCCCAGCAGTTCCTTCTTATCAGAAGACGGAACAATAGAATTTTGCTCATTATTATTTTGCATTAATTCATTCATAGAACATTCTCCCAAAGGTTGATTTTAATGAAATTATATTAGGTCTTTTGACCTATGTCAATACTTTTGACCTTAAATGTTTTACTTTATTGATATGAACTATGTCGAAGTATTGAAAGATTTTATGATTGAAAACGGACTTACACAACAAAAACTTGCGGATATACTTGGCGTAAATCAAACCACGGTAAGTCAATGGCTGCTTGGGAAGAAAAAGCCGGGATACGATAGCATAATGGCTATCTACAACAAGTTCGGCATTATGCCGAATACGCTTTTCGGAATCAACGAATAAAAGAAAAAAATCGAGCGCATTGCTCGATTTTTTATTTGTTTCATTTAGTTTTGACAACTTGTTTTTCTGCTATTTGCAAATAGCACGGTTTGAGAAAGGCGCGATAAATCGATGGATAACACGGAAGATTCACCCGAACGGCAACCCTAATTTACAAATCGTAAATGAGTTGACGGGCGGGTGTATCTGACAAAGTTAGGCGCGATTTAGCACGGTTTTAAGGAATTGACCGGTGTAAGATGAACTCACCTTACACACATCTTCCGGTGTTCCTTGCGCGACTATCGTGCCGCCACGGTCGCCACCGTCGGGTCCGAGGTCGATGATGTTGTCGGCAACTTTGACGACGTCGAGATTATGCTCGATGACGACGACGGTGTTGCCTTGCTCGACGAGACGGTCGAGAATGGTGATGAGTTTGGCGACGTCGTGGGTGTGAAGTCCGGTCGTCGGTTCGTCGAGGATATAGACGGTTTTGCCGGTGGAACGGCGAGAAAGTTCGGTGGCGAGTTTGACGCGTTGCGCTTCGCCGCCGCTCAAAGTGGTTGAGGACTGACCGAGTTTGACGTAGCCGAGACCGACGTCGTTGAGGGTTTTGATTTTGTTTTTGATTTTGGGGATGTTGGCAAAGAACTCGGTGGCTTCCTCGATTGTCATATCGAGCACGTCGCTGATATTTTTGCCTTTGTAGCGCACTTCGAGGGTTTCGCGGTTGTATCTTGCGCCCTTGCAGACCTCGCAGGGAACGTACACGTCGGGAAGGAAGTGCATCTCGATTTTGATTATGC
>CAKQLT010000084.1:0-6321 GCA_934254715.1 uncultured Clostridia bacterium
GTTCCCCCTCTGCATAAATTTGAGGGAACCCACGGCGTCCGCTTCGCGTGGGGCAACACTCGGTGCTCGCATAGATAGGGACATTTTCCTAATTATGCCACTGCGCTTTGTGCGCCAGCTTCGCACCCAAACGGCGCAGTCGCTTGTACTATCCGTCAAGCTCGACGCTCGCTTTCTCGCCGCCTTGCGGCTCGCGTTCCGTCTTCGAATAAGCACATTCCGTTAATTTTTTAAGCGCGATATTTAAGCACCAGATAAACACATTCACTACTTTACCGAGATAAGAATAACGTCGCCAAACAGATGAAGCAAGAAAATCCTAAAATTATGATTCAAGCTCGAATAACAAAGAGCAAACAGATGAATAATGCGAAAGCACCCCTTGAATGACAACCCTAATTTACTAATGCGTAAATGAGTTGGCAGACAAGGGGTGCTGACAAAATTATTCGCTGTTTGAATTTGTTATTCGAGTTCAAAAGCGCCGGTGTAAAGCTGATAATACCTACCCCTCTGCGCTATCAACTGCTCGTGATTGCCGCGCTCGATAATCTCGCCGTGTTCGAGAACGCAAATCATATCGGAATTGCGGACGGTGGACAGACGGTGAGCGATGACGAAGACGGTTCGACCTTGCATAAGTTTGTCCATACCTTGCTCGATGAGTTTTTCGGTGCGGGTGTCGATGGAACTGGTCGCTTCGTCGAGAATGAGGACGGGCGGATTTGCGACAGCGGCGCGCGCGATTGCGAGAAGTTGGCGTTGACCTTGCGAGAGGTTTTCGCCGTCGCCCGTGAGCATAGTGTTGTAGCCGTCGGGCAAATGGCGAATGAAATAGTCGGCATTTGCGAGTTTTGCGGCATTTTCGACTTCCTCGTCGGTGGCGTCGGGTTTGCCGAAGCGAATGTTGTCGGCAACCGTCCCCGTAAAGAGGTGTGTGTCTTGAAGCACCATTGCCATAGAGCGGCGCAAATCGTCTTTCTTTATCTTTGTGATATTGATATTGTCGTATCTGATTTTGCCCTCGTCGATGTCGTAGAAGCGATTGATGAGGTTGGTTATCGTGGTCTTGCCCGCGCCGGTAGAGCCGACGAGCGCTACTTTTTGACCCGGCAACGCTTCCATAGTGACGTGTTTAAGCACGATTTTTTCGGGAACGTAACCGAAGGATACGTCCTCGAACTCGACTTCACCCTTCCACTTGACGTAAGTGGTGGTGTCGTCGGCTTTGTGGTAGTGTTTCCACGCCCACTCGCCCGTGTACTCGTCCGTTTCGACGATATTGCCGTTTTCGTCCTCTTTGGCATTGACGAGAGTGACGTAGCCTTCGTCTTGTTCGGGTTGTTGGTCGATGAGTTCGAATATACGTTCCGCACCCGCAAGAGCCATAAGGATGCCGTTCATTTGTTGCGCTATCTGCGAGAGCGGGTTGCTGAACTGGCGCGAGAATTGCATAAATGACACAAGACCGCCCCAAGTCATACCGCCGAATCCGCTGATTGCCATAATCGTGCCGACGATTGCGGTTGCGGCATAGGAAACGTAGGACAAGTTGCCCATAATCGGGAACAAGATATTCGCGTACTTGTGCGCCTTGTTCGAGTGGTAGTACAAATCCTCGTTGAACTTGTCGAAGTCGATTTTTTCTTCTTCCTCGTGGCAGAATACTTTGACGACTTTGAGACCGTCGACGTGTTCCTCGATAAAGCCGTTGATTGCGCCAGTCTGGCGTTGTTGACCGACGAAGTGCTTTCCGCTCTTGCCCGCGATAAACTTCATTATGAACAGCATAATGACGAGCATACCCACCGAGCAAAGCGTGAGCAAAGGCGATACGAGCATCATCGCAACGAACATACCCAAAACGGTGAGCAAGTTGCTGATGAGGTTGGGGATACCGTTCGAGAGCAACTCTCTTAAAGTGTCGGTATCGTTGGTGTAAAGGCTCATTATGTCGCCGTGCGTGTGCGTATCGAAGTATCTGACGGGCAGTTTTTCCATCTTGACGAACATCTCGTCGCGCACGTTTTGAAGGGTTTGAGTGGTGACTTTGACGAGAATGTAGTTGTAAAGATAATGAAGTCCCGCGCCGACGACGTACATTGCCGCCATAACGCCGACGATTCCGCCGAAGTTCTGAATGGTGACTTCCGCCGCCCTTGCTATGATGTCGGGATTCGACGTAACGTACGCGCCGTGCGAGTACGCAAGCGGCAAAATGTAGTTGTTGACGACCACCGAGCCGAGCATAAACGTACCTGCGATGTTGCAAAGCACGTTTGCAATCATACAGATAAGCGCGCCGATAAGTTGACCCTTAAACGGTTTCCAGTAGCCGAGAATACGTTTGAAAGTCTGCATCGGGTTTTTCGCCCTAAACTTGTTTTGTTGAGGCGCGGCATTGGCGCTTTGTTTTTTATTCTTACGCATTGACGCTCACCTCCTCGTCGCTTCCTTTCTTTTGAGAATTGTATACGTCTTGATAGATTTCGTTCGTTGCGAGCAATTCCTCGTGCGAGCCGATTGCGTCTATCTTGCCGTCGTTCATAACGATGATTCTGTCCGCGTTTTCGACGGAAGAAATACGTTGCGCGATGATAAGCACGGTCGTATCGCCGAACTCGTTTTTAAGACCCGACCTTATAGCCGCGTCGGTTGCGGTATCGACTGCGGACGTCGAGTCGTCCATAATCATAATTTTGGGGTGTTTCAAGAGCGCGCGGGCAATGCAAAGACGTTGCTTTTGACCGCCCGACACGTTGACGCCGCCCTGTCCGAGTTCGGTGTCGTAGCCGTCGGGGAAAGACATAATGAAGTCGTGCGCTTGCGCCGCTTTCGCCGCGTGTACGATTTCCTCGTCGGTGGCGAACTTGTTGCCCCACATAAGATTCTGCTTTATAGTGCCGCTGAAAAGCACGTTCTTTTGAAGCACCATAGCGACGGAATCTCTGAGTTTTTCGAGTTTGTAGTCCTTGACGTTTACGCCGCCGACCTTGACTTCGCCGTCAAGCACGTCGTAGAGTCTGGGAATCAACTGCACGAGAGTGGATTTAGCAGAGCCCGTGCCGCCGATAATACCAATCGTTTCGCCGCTCTTTATATGCAAATCGATATTTTCGAGGTTGAGAACGTCGTGGGATTTCGAGTAGGAAAAGTCAACGTTATCAAAGTCGATACTGCCGTCTTTGACTTCGATGTCTTGAGCGTTTTCGCCGTCCTCGATGTCGATTTTCTCGTCGAGAATTTCAACGATACGGTCGAGCGAAGCGCGCGACATAACGATGTTCATAAAGCCCATCGCAACCATAATGAGCGACATAAGGATTTGCATTATGTAACTCAAAAACGCCGTGAAGTCGCCAAGTTGCATTTTGCCCACGATGATGTCGTTGCCGCCGAACCACGCCACGCAGATAATGCAAGCGTAGATGACGATTTGCATAAACGGGAATGCGATAACGATGATTTTTTCCGCCGAAAATTGAAGTTTTTGAACGGAAGAACTAACCTTTTTGAACTTGTCGATTTCGCTGTCCTCTCTCACGAACGCCTTGACCGCGCGGATACCGATGAGGTTTTCTTGCGTGGACTCGTTCATACTGTCGTACTTTCTGAGCATTTTCTCGAAGCGCGGGAAAACGATTTTCGTGCCGACGATGAGCGCGACGAGCAAAACGGGTATCGCCGCCGCGAAGATAAGGGACAAATCGGGGCTTATCGAAATTGACATAATCATTGCCAAAATCAACATTATGGGCGAGCGCACGAGCATACGAATGATGATTTGAAACGCCATTTGCATATTCGTGACGTCCGTCGTGAGCCTTGTGACGAGGCTTGCGGTGTTGAATCTGTCAAGGTTTGCAAACGAGAAATTCTCTATCTTGTAGAACATCTTTTTGCGCAGATTCTTTGCAAAACCGGTGGAAGCGGTTGCGGCGAGTTTGCCCGACATAGTGCCGAAAAACAACGATATGAGAGCCATCGCAACCATCATCGCGCCGCAAGTGACGATAAACCAAATGCGGTCGTTCATCGTAAAGAGCGCAAAACCTTTCTTTCCGAGTTGAAGCGTAAACGTAAACGAGGTTGCGTTTTCGACCATACCGACGTTTACGATTTGCGCCATAATTAGCGGAATGAGAATTTCAAACAACACTTCGAGCGCGACCAAAACGGACGTGAAAATCGCAGGCACTTTGTACTCGCCCACGCAACTCGCCAGTTTTTTGAACCCGCCCTTAGAACGGGGTGCTTTCTTATTATCTTCTAACATAATCACCTTAATGTCGCCGGATGCAACGATGAAAAATTCGCAAAAGCGGAAACGTTTTCATCGACCTTAAATTTGTCGGTCAATATTCTATTTACAATTTATTAAAAAAAATGTCAACGAATTATTAAAAATAAATAAAAATATTAAATATATTTTAATAAATAATCCATATATACGCGCCGCGAATTTTTTGCGTACGCACCGTCGACTTTGCGTCGATTCAGAAGCACGAGAGGCTGTTTTTATATTTATTAAACGAGAGTACGTTGTCAACATATCTTGACAGAATATATGATTCTGTGCAATAATTTATACAAGAATGCAGTTAGGGGGTCACTATGTCTGCACAAAAAGAAGATTTGAGAATCGTGCGCACGCGCAAACTCTTGAGCAATACGCTGCTCGATATGATGGAAGAAGAATCCATCGAAAAAATCAGCGTCATCGACCTTTGCAACAAAGCGATGGTCAACCGAGCCACGTTCTACGCTCACTTCGAGGACAAATATCACCTCTTGTCCTTCGCTTTGGAAGAACTCAAAGACGACCTCTATCAAAAGTTCACCAAAGACACAAAGTTCACCACCCCCACCGAAACGCTCAACTCGATGATAGTTATGGGCGTGGACTTTTTCTTTGACAAACACAACCACATCGCAAACATCATACGCTTCAACCGCAACGGCAAAGTGATAAGCACCATACAAGATTCCATCGCGCACTCGATAAAGTATCAACTTTCCAAATACAAGGACGCGTACGAAATCAAACTTCCCCTTCAGATTTTGTCTACGTTCGTTGCGGGCGGAATGATAAACACGGTGCTTTGGTGCGTAGACAACCCCGGCAAGTATTCGTACGAAGAATTTATCACCTACGCCACTTGCCCGCTCGCAGAGAAATGCTTTGAAAAAAAGTAAAGTTATATTTTGACTTTAAATTCGATTAAAGAGGTAAAACCAATGAAACAATCGAAAGAAAATGAAAACGAAAACAAGTTGCCCGAATTGTCTGAAAAAGACTTGAAAAACAAACGAAAAATCATACGCGAATTGTTGCATCAATCCGACAAGGAACTGACCGACGAACAACTCGTGGCAGAAGTTTTAAACACGAACGTTACCGAAAATTCCGACAAAAACGAAAAGGTGTCTTTCGGACAAAAAGCCGCCGACGCCGTTGCAAAATTTGCGGGAAGTTGGGCATTCATTTTCAGTTTTGTTGCCATAATGGTAATCTGGATGGTCGTCAACATTATACTGGGAACAAAGGCATTCGACGCATATCCGTTTATTCTTTTGAACTTGGTCTTGTCCTGCATTGCCGCAATACAAGCCCCTTTGATTATGATGAGCCAAAACAGACAAGAAGCAAAAGACAGAAAACGTGCCGAAAACGACTATCGAGTCAATTTGAAAAGTGAATTCCTTATCGACGAACTCTACAAAAAACTCGAACAAGTGTCGGAAACGCAAAAGAAACTCTTAAAAATGCTCGAAGACATCGAACAAAACAGCAAGAACGATTCTGCATCGGCAAACAAATAATACATCGGACTTCCGTTTCGGAAGTCTTTTTTTTACAAAAATTTAACGTAAACGTTACAATATATGACTACAAAATAAGCGAGCTAACTTATAAAATATACAAAAACACGAAAAGAGAAACCTAAAATGAAAAAAGAAAAACCGGAAAAACGTTTTGAGCAAATTAGCAGCGACAGCGTGTCGTTAATCGGTCCTAACTGCAGTGTGATTGTCGACAATCAAACAGGCGTTCACTACCTTGTCGTATACAGCAGTTACGGATTGGGAATCACACCTTTGCTCGATTCCGACGGCAAACCCGTCGTAACCAAGACGGAAGAATAATATGGAAGATTCAAAATCGGGTGTGGGTGTCCCACCCTCTGCCGTCATTCCGAGCGGCAGCGTGGGAATCCAGCCGTAGGCGCATTTCGCTTCGCTTGATTTCTACGGTCACTTCGTTCCCTCTGAATGACGAAACGGGGGGGGAAATTTTTAATTAGTGCTCACGCATTATAT
>CAKQLT010000085.1:0-6187 GCA_934254715.1 uncultured Clostridia bacterium
CGAAGCGGACGCCGTGGGTTCCCTCAAAGTATGCAGAGGGGGAACGGCGGTGGGGGAAACACGTGAGGAAGGGGGAAACTTTCTTTTATTAATAATTGACACCAACACCCTAAATATAAATATTACTATTTATAATCTAATGTTGATTTCATTAAATCCTTTTTTAATAAACCGCCTTTTCATTTTAGACTTGAAATAAAAAACTTCGGGTGTTATAATATTAAACAAGTATATAATAGTATGGTGATTGTTATGACAAAAGTTGCTGTCGGTTGCGACCACGGCGGATTCGTTCTCAAAGACGCCGTCGTTGACGAACTGAAAAAACTCGGTGCGGAAGTCGTTGATTTCGGTTGCTTTTCAACCGAGTCGGTCGATTATCCCGAATACGGACTCAAAGTCGCAAACGCCGTCGCTCAACAAAGGTGCGACCTCGGCGTGGTTATGTGCGGCACGGGCATAGGCATTTCCATTGCGGCAAACAAGGTAAAAGGCATACGCTGCGCCGTTTGCACGAACACTTTTATGGCGGAAATGACGAGAAGACACAACAACGCCAACGTAATCGCGCTCGGCGGACGCGTCATCACGCCCGACGAGGCAAGAGAGATTGTCAAGGCTTGGTATACGGCGACGTACGAGGGCGGCAGACATCAAAGACGTTTGGATATGATTTCCGACATCGAAAACGGACGGTGAAATATGATTGACGACGTTTTGAAAGAGATTAGAGAAGCCGAAGCAAGCGCGGACGAAATCGTGCAAGAGGCTCAAAACAAGGCGAAGCAAATCGTGCAACAAGCCGAAATAGACGCCGAAAAGCAGAAAAAAGCAACGGTTTTGCAATGCCGCGACGACAGACGCGTCGCGCTTGACAAAGCAGAGAAGGAAGCGCAGAAAAAGCGCGAGGAAATTCTCAAAAAAGGACAAAAATCCGCCGACGAACTCGTGAACGAACACAACCTCGTCGCAAGCGAAAAAGCAAACGAACTCGCCGCGTCGCTCGTGGAAAAATACTGCGGCACAAACGATACAATCGAAGAATAAGACTTTTTGACGGCATACTATGATTGTTGAGATGAAAAAACTGGTGCTCGTCGCGCACAAGAGCGATAGGCACAAATTGTTCAAGGCACTTCAGCGCACCAAAAACGTTGAGATTGCAAAAACGCACGATATTGACGATACCGTGCGCCTTGACAATTCCGCTTCCTGCGAGCACGCAAAGGCGCAAATCGCAAGGATAGAGTTTGCATTCTCGTATTTGCGAGACCAACGAAAAGTTGCCGAAAAGTTCGCCAAAGAAACCGAAAAGAGCGAACGCCCGTACATTTTTACACCCATCAAAACCCCGCCACTTTCGCAAATCGAAAGAATGAGTTTTGACGACTTCGACCTTATCGACTCGAAAGAAGTCGAACTTATGGCAAACGTTGCCGACCTCGAAGAAATCAATTTAAGACAGAAAGAAATCGCCGCACAAAAGGCGAGCATAAAGGAAGAAATCGAGGCGCACAGAGTGTATATATCCTTGCGCAAACCCTATTCTTTCTACAAAAACAGTGAAAAAACCACCGTATTTTTGGGCTGTATTCCCACTCAAAACACGCTTGCGCTTCAAAAGTACCAAGACGAAAACGACGGCGTTTACGTCGAGTTTTTGAAACAAGGCAAAGTTCAACCTATCGTTGCAATTGCGCTCAACGAGTGTGCAGACGCACTTTCCTACGAGTTGCAATCTCTCGAATTTTCGCGCGCGTCCGTCAACAACGACGACACGCCTATCGAGAATATGAATATTCTCAAAGAGAAACTCGCAAGGCTCGAAGAAGAAACGTTTGAACTTACGACCCGCGCTCTCGTGAAAGAGATGTACATTGCCGACCTCAAAACGCTTTACGACTACTATCTCGTTCAAATCGACAAGTTTTCCGCTATCGACGGATTTGCCGCGACGAAGCGCAGTTTCGTTATGGAAGCGTGGTATCCCGCCGAGTTCGAGGACGACCTCAAAAAAATTCTCGACGAGATGGGCGACACCGTAGTTTACGAGTTTTCAAATCCCAAAGAGGACGAAATCGTCCCGACCTATGTCAGAAACAGCAAAATAGTCGAGCCGTATCAAGACATAACCAATATGTACAGCGCGCCCAACTATTTTTCCGACCTCGACCCCAACCCCGTGATGTCGTTCTTCTACTTCTTGCTTTTCGGAATGATGGTTGCGGACGCGGCGTACGGCATACTGCTCGCACTGGGCGGATTTATCGCGTACGCGGTGAAAAAGCCCGTCCCCGGCAAGGGAAGATTGCTTCTCATCGTGGGTATGGGCGGCATATCCACAATCGTATGGGGCGCGATTTTCGGCGGTTGGTTCGGACTTGACATATCGGGTACGTTCCTTGCAAAATTGCAACTGGTTCAACCGCTCGAAGGCAACGGACCGCTGTATTTGTTAGGCATATCCTTTGCGCTCGGATTCGTGCATATCGCAGTCGGTATGCTTCTCAACGCAATCAATCTCATACGCAAAAAACGTCCCCTCGACGCGTTTTTCGCCGTCGGAACTTGGTATATGATTTTTGCGGGCATAATTATGCTTGCGCTTTCGCTGTTGTTCTTCAAGCAAATCACCGCTCTCAAATGGACGGGTATAGGCTTTATGGCGGGCGGCGCGTTCTTGCTCGTTCTCGGCAACACGAGAGGCAAAAAAGGCGTGAAAAAAGTGACGTCCTTCCTCACGGGATTCGGCAAACTTTACGACGGCGTAAACATTCTTTCGGACATACTCTCGTACGCGCGTTTGTTCGGTTTGGGACTTTCGGGCAGCGTGGTCGCGCTCGTCGTCAATCAGATTTGTTCGGTCGTGCTCGGCTTGTTCCCCGCAAACCTCGTTGCGATAGGATACGTCCTTTGCGTGCCTATCTTCCTCGTGGGACACGTCTTTAACATCGGCATATCCACGCTCGGCGCGTACGTTCATAATTGCAGATTGCAATACATCGAATTTTTCGGAAAATTCTACGAAGGCTGCGGACACGTTTTCGTGCCTTTCGGAACAAAAACAAAATACACATACTTGGAAAAGTAGGAGGTAGTTATATGGGTAATTTCACACTTGGGACTTTGATAGCCCTCATCG
Organism: uncultured Clostridia bacterium; assembly: GCA_934254715.1. Lineage (GTDB taxonomy): Bacteria > Bacillota > Clostridia > Christensenellales > CAG-917 > CAG-475. Next base: position 3,143 of record CAKQLT010000085.1, read on the forward strand.
GCGCGGTGTTTGCGGCAGCAATGGCAGGCATCGGTTCGGCAATCGGCGTCGGCACGGCAGGTAAAGCGGCGGCAGGCGTAACGAGCGAGGACCCTGACAAGTTTTCCAAATGTTTGGTCTTGCAACTTTTGCCGGGTACGCAAGGTATCTACGGCTTGCTCGTAGCGTTCTTGGTGTTCGTCAAAATCGACCTTTTCGGCGCGGTTGAAAGACTTTCCGTCACGGGCGGACTCGGTTTGATGGTGGCTTGCCTTCCGATGGCAATCGTCGGTTTCTTGAGCGCGCTTTATCAATCCAAAGTCGCTTGCAGCGGTATCGCACTCGTTGCAAAACGTCCCGAAGAAAGCGGCAAGGCAATCATTTTGACGGTTATGGTCGAAACCTACGCCGTTCTTGCGCTTTTGGTATCCCTTCTCGGCGTTATGATGCCCGCAACCGAATCCCTTCTCGAAACGGCGGCAAGCGCGGCGTTCATCGCATAATAAAAACCTATGAGCAAAGAAGCAATCGTTGAAAAAATCATATCCGACGCGCATCTCAAAGCCGATTCGATAATCGCAGAGGCAAACGCCAAAGCGGACGAAATCATCGCAAAAGCGGCAGAAGAATGTAAGGAATATTTGTATTCGACAAAATCCGAAACGGACAGAATGGTGTTCGACGTAGACGCGCGCTCTAAAACCGTTGCCGAACTCGACGCAAAGAAACTCACTCTCGCCGCAAAGACGAAAGTGCTTGACGTCGTGTACGAGCGCGTTCTCGAAAACTTGCGAAATCTCGACGAAAAGACATATTCCGACCTTATTTTCGCAATGCTCGACAACGCAAAAGACGGCGACGTTGTGACCGTATCCCAAAGAGAAAAGGACGTCGTCACAGAGTCCACGCTTGCGGAATTTGCAAAAAAGAAGGGGATAAACCTCACTCTTTCGGACAAATTCGGCGATTTTGACGGCGGATTGATTTTGAGCGAGAACGGCGTTGACAAAAACTTCACTTTCGAGGTCGAAGTCGCCCTTCTCAAAGAACAAACGGAAGCAAAGACGGCAAAGGAAATTTTCGGCTGATATGTCATACAAATTTTTGTACCAAAACGCCCAGATAAAGAGCAGAGAAAGCAAACTTCTCACCGCGCAAGCGGTGCAGAGGCTTTTGGACGCTGCCGACGCAAGGGAAGCGTCCAAGGCTCTTGCGGAACTCGGTTTCGGTACGGACGGCGAAAATTTCGACGTCGTTTTCAAACGCGCGGAAGAAGAAAACATCGCGCTTTTGAAAGAGATGAACGAGGGCGGCGCGCTCGACGCATTCATTGTGGAAAGCGATTACGTCAACCTCAAAATTTTGCTCAAAGCGTACGTTTCGGGCGCAAAAGCGGAAAGTTTCGCCCCGAACGGACTTTTTGAAGTCGAAACGCTCAAAGAAGCAATCGAATCGGGCGAGATAAGCGCGCTTGCAAAGCAAATGCAAGACGTTATCCTCAAAACGCAAGAAGACCTTGCAAGCGGTCAAATCAAAGCGCACGCGCTCGACGTTGCAGTCGACAAGGCGCAGTTTGCCCACCAACTCGAACTTTGCAAAAAGAGCGGCAAGGTCGCAAAGGAATATTTTGAAAAAAGAATAAACTACCTCAATATATCTTCCTTTGAAAGAGCAAGACGACTCGGGCTCGACTTTGCGTTTTTTGCGGATTGCTTTATAGACGGCGGCACGATTCCGCTTTCCACCTTTGAAGGAATATGGGAACTTCACGGCGAAGACTTCCTCAAACCTTTCAAGGAAACGGAATATTACGAGGACGTAAAGGCACTCGACGAGGGCGGAAAACTCGTCGTGTTCGAGGCAAAAACCGACGACGCGCTTTTGAAAGTTTGGAAGCGCGAAAAAGACGATTTGTACTCGATTGCGCCAATCGTCGCGTTCTATATGAGCAGAAAGACAGAAATCAAAATTGCAAAACTCATCGTGGCAGGCGTGAAAAATCACGTCGCGCCTCAAATAATCAAAGAAAGGATGCGTGAACTCTATGCGTGACAATGCAATCGCGGTATGCGGCGACAAAGACAGCGTGCTTGCATTCAAGGCCATCGGTCTTGACGTTTTCCCCGTGGAAGACGAGATTCAGGCAAGAGATACCATTCACGCGCTTGCGAGAAAATACGCCGTCATTTTCGTGACGGAAAAGGTTGCCACGCAAGCGGACGCGCTCATTAATCGCTATAAATCCCGTCCCTATCCCGTCATCGTGCCCATTCCGTCGGCGGAAGGCAATCGCGGCGTGGGACTCGCGGGCATAAAAGCCAACGTCGAAAAGGCGATAGGCGCAGACATTTTATTCGACAAAGAGAACAAATAAGAGGACGAAAATGGAAACTGGAAAAATCGTAAAAGTATCCGGACCGTTGATTGTTGCAGAGGGTATGTCCCAGTGCAAGATGTACGACGTGGTTCACGTTAGCGAAAAGAAACTTATAGGCGAAGTCATCGAACTTCGCGGCGACCGCGCGTCCATACAGGTTTATGAAGAAACGAGCGGATTAGGCCCCGGCGAAAACGTATATTCGACGGGCGCGCCCCTTTCCGTCGAACTCGCCCCGGGACTTATCGAGGGCATTTACGACGGTATTCAAAGACCGCTTGCCAAACTCAGAGATATTGCGGGCGACCGTATCGAAAGAGGCGTATATCTTCCCGCGGTAGACCACCAAAAGAAATGGGTGTTCGAGCCTAAGGCAACCGTCGGCGACGTCGTGGAATGCGGAAGCGTACTCGGCGTAGTGCAGGAAAACGTCCTCGTCGAGCATAAAATTATGGTTCCTTACGGTGTAAAAGGCACGGTCAAGGAAATCAAACAAGGCGAGTTCACCGTTGACGAAACTATTGCCGTCGTGGAAACCGAAAAGGGCGACGTCAACGTGACTATGCTTCAAAAATGGCCCGTCAGAAAGGGCAGACCCTACAAAGAAAAACTTTCCCCGAAAGCACCGCTCGTCACGGGACAAAGAGTTATCGACACGCTGTTCCCGATAGCCAAAGGCGGCGTTGCGG
>CAKQLT010000086.1:0-6007 GCA_934254715.1 uncultured Clostridia bacterium
CCCCCTCTGCATAAATTTGAGGGAACCCACGGCGTCCGCTTCGCGTGGGGCAACACTCGGCTCTCGCATAGATAGGGGCATTTCTCTACTTATGCCACTTCGCCTGCGTGGCGGCTTCGCAACAGAATGCCACGCATTCTCGTACTAATCGTCGTGCTTCGGCGCTCGCTTTTCTCGCCGCCTTGCGGCTCGCGTTCCGTCTGCAAATTAGCACATTCCGTTTACGAAGCGCGGCTCTGACGCAGTTATTCGCTCTGTGGTTGCGTTTAATCAACCCATTCAAATTCAAGGTCGCCGATTACAACTATATCCCCCTCTTTCATACCCTTCTTTTTCAATTCGGCAATTACGCCGCGGTCTTTGAGTACCTTTTGGAAGAAGGCGAAGGAATCTTGAGATGAAATGGTGACGTTTTGAATGAGAAAATCGACGAGTCCGCCGTCGACGAAGAACGAGCCGTCGGGAAGACGGGATACGGTGAATTTCTGGTCGGTTTTGGGTTCGAGTTCAAAGGTTTCGTCGCGCTGAATACGTTGAGGCGGAGGAAGTTGCTCGACTTGTTGTTTCATTGCGGAAAGAAGTTCGTCAAGTCCTTCGTGCGTGACGGAAGATACGACGAAAACCTTTTTGCCGATTGCTTTTTCAAACTTTTCGATTTCCGAACGGTCGGTGAGCAAGTCCGCTTTGCCTGCGACGACGAGTTGCGGAATTGAAGCGAGTTTTTCGCTGTACGTTGCAAGTTCGGCGTTGATTTTGTTGTAATCGTCGATGGGGTCTCTGCCCTCGCTGCCGCTGATGTCTACGATATGCACGATTAGGCGCACTCTTTCGATGTGGCGAAGGAAATAGTGTCCGAGACCCGCACCCTCGCTTGCGCCCTCGATAAGACCGGGAATATCCGCAATTACGAAACTGTCGTCGTACATCTGCACTACGCCGAGGTTGGGATTGATTGTGGTAAAGTGATAGTTTGCGATTTTGGGTTTCGCGCTCGTAAGAACGGACAAAAGCGTGGATTTACCAACGTTCGGGAAGCCTACGAGACCTACGTCCGCAATGGTTTTGAGTTCGAGCGTAACCTGATGTTCGTCGGTGGTTTCGCCGAGTTGCGAGAAAGACGGCGCTTGACGTCTTGCGTGCGCAAAACGATTGTTGCCCTTGCCGCCTCTGCCGCCTTTGAGAGCGACGAACGTTTCGCCGTCGTCAAAGAGGTCGGCGATGACCTTTCCGCTTTCCGTGTCGCGAATCACTGTGCCGACGGGCACTTTTATGACGAGATTTGGCGCGGATTTGCCCGTGCAATTCTTCGCCTCGCCGTCGCCGCCGTTCTGCGCGCGGTAAAACTTCTGAAATTTGAAATCTATGAGAGTGTTTATCTCTTTGTCCGCGACAAACACCACGTCGCCGCCGTTGCCGCCGTCGCCGCCGTCCGGTCCGCCGTTGGGAACGAATTTTTCACGGTGGAAGGACACTTTTCCGTTGCCGCCGTTGCCTGCTTTTATAAAAATCTTCACATAGTCGAGAAACATATTGACCTCTTTGGTGCTTTTATTGTGGAAAAATCAACGCTTCGATTGTTTGTTATTTCGTTGATTTTCGGTTGTTCGATTTTAGTTTTTGAACGATTCGAGGATTGCTTTTGCACTGCGCTTGCCCGCGCCCATTGCGAGAATTACGGTTGCCGCACCCGTCATAGCGTCGCCGCCGACGTACAGACGAGGAATATTGGTAAGTCCGTTTTCGTCCGCAACTATCGTGCCTTTCTTCGTCGTTTCCAAAGACGGAAAACTGCGCTTGATTATGGGATTCGGACTCGTGCCGAGCGCGACTATAACTTCGTCGCATTCCGCAACGAACTCGCTTCCTTCAATAGGAACGGGGCTTCTTCTGCCGCTTGCGTCGGGCTCGCCGAGTTGCATTTTCACGCACTTAATCGCGCGTACGTTGCCTTGCTCGTCGCCGAGTATCTCGACGGGATTGGACAATAGCATAAACTCTACGCCTTCTTCTTCGGCGTGGTTTATTTCTTCCTTTCGTGCGGGCATTTCCTCTCTGCCTCTGCGGTAGACGAGTTTGACGTTTGCGCCCATACGCAACGCCGTTCTCGCGCTGTCCATAGCGACGTTACCCGCGCCGACCACGACTACGTTTTTGCCGTGCTTTATCGGCGTTATCGAGCCTTGTTTGTAGGCTTTCATAAGGTTGATTCTGGTCAGATACTCGTTTGCGGAATACACGCCGTTGAGGTTTTCGCCCTTGACTTTCAAGAGCATAGGCACGCCCGCGCCCGAACCGATAAACACCGCGTCGTATTCAAACAGCAATTCGTCTATGAACACGGTTTTGCCGACGACGACGTTCTTTTCGATTTTCACGCCGAGCGAGCAAACCTTTTCTATTTCCTCTTTAACGAGCGATTTGGGAAGTCGAAATTCGGGAATACCGTACACGAGTACGCCGCCCGCTTCGTGCAAAGCCTCGAATATCGTGACTTCCACGCCTGCGCGAGCAAGGTCTGCCGCACACGAGAGCGAGGACGGACCAGAACCCACGATTGCCACGCGTTTGCCGCTTTTTTCGGCTACGGTATGCTCGGCAAATCCGTTTTTTGCGGCGTAATCGGCGACGTATCTTTCGAGATTGCCGATTGCCACGCTTCCGCCGAGTTTGTCCTTGCGTACGCAGTGCTTTTCGCACTGATTCTCTTGCGGACATACTCTGCCGCAGATTGCGGGAAGATTGTTGTCTTGCTTTATCGTGCGATACGCCCCTTCCATATCGCCTTTTTTGACGTGCGCGATAAAATCGGGTATGCGAACGCCTACGGGGCAACCGCTCATACACGGCGCATTTTTGCAATTAAGACATCTTTGCGCCTCGTCGGCGGCAAGTTGCGCGGTATATCCGAGCGCAACCTCGTCGAAATTGTGCTTTCTTTCCTCTGCGGATTGAGTCGGCATATGGTGTCTTGCTTCAATCATACCCCACCTCTCAAATTGCAGTAATGTTCTTTTTCTTCTTCGCGATACGTTTTGCTTCTTGCAATAGCCTCGTCGAAGTCAACGAGACGTCCGTCAAATTCCGGACCGTCTATGCACGCGTACTTGGTTTCGCCGCCCACGGTGAGCCTACAACAAGCGCACATACCCGTGCCGTCCACCATCATAGAGTTCATACTCACGATTGCGGCAATATCGAGGGATTTTGCGAGATTGCAAACCGCTTTCATCATAGGAAGCGGACCGACCGCGAATACGCAATCGTATTTCTTTCCGCCCTCAACGAGGGATTTGAGCATATCGGTGACGAATCCCTTTACGCCGCTCGAACCGTCGTCGGTGACCAAATACAAATCTTTTGAATTTGCCTTAAACTCGTCCACGTACATAAGCAAATCTTCGTTGCGCGCGCCGAGTATTACGTCCGCCGCTTTACCGCTCGAAAAGAGTTGCTTCGCTTGCGGATAAATAACGGCAGAGCCTATTCCCCCGCCTATAAGGCAGATATTTTCATACGCCGACAAATCGGTTGCGTTGCCCAAAGGTCCTACGAAATCGCAAAGGCAATCGCCCTCGTTCATCATAGCGAGTTTTGCCGTCGTGTAGCCGACTTCTTGCACCATAATCGAAACCGTGCCGTCCTCGCGCGAATAGTCGCATACGGTGAACGGAACGCGCTCGCCGTCCTCGTCGGTGCGCAAAATTATAAACTGCCCCGCAAGACAGTGTTTTGCAACGAGCGGCGCGTAAACGACGTATTCGTTTACGTTGGGCGCAAGTCGTTTTTTTGAAACAATCTCGTATTTTTTCATATCGCTTTTATTTGCTTGCCTTTTGCGTCGGTATGCCCGACGTAAGTTTTTGATAGTACTCGCAGTAACCTCGCACGAGGCATTTGTCACATTCTGGACGTTGAGAGTGACAAGTGTATCTGCCGTGAAATATCAGAAGATGATGAAGGTGCGACCAAAGATTCTCGTCGAAAGCGGACATAAGTTGCGCTTCGGTTTGCTCGGGCGTTTTGGCGTGAACGAGTCCTATGCGGTTTGCCACTCTGAAAACGTGCGTGTCCACCGCTATGGCGTTTTCGCCGTAGGCGACAGTCGCAACGACGTTTGCCGTCTTTCGTCCCACGCCTGCGAGTTTCATCAACTCGTCGCGCGTCGTCGGCATACCGCCCATATCGAGAATGCTTTGGCTGAGGCTCTTTATCGCCTTTGCCTTATTATGGTAAAATCCGCAAGAAAATATATATTTTTCGAGTTCGCATACGTCCATATCCGCAAATTCTTGCGGCGTAGAGGCGACCTTAAAAAGTTCGCTCGTGACCTGATTTACGCGCTTGTCCGTGCATTGAGCGGACAGCACCACCGCAACGAGCAACTCGAAAGGCGAATCGAAATTCAATTCGCAATCGGCGTCGTAGTGCATTTGGTCGAGCAAGTCGTATATTTTCTTGTTATCTTCCGTCATATTTACGATTATCGCACAAACGAGGGCATTTTGCAAGGGTTTGCGCGGGTGCGAAATATTGTTTTATCGTATTACAAGTTTATGTATCGAGCATATTCGCTTGAAAAAAGTATTCTAATATGCCCGAAAGCGCATATGCGCAATCGGGCATTTCAGAGCGGTTTACACTTCAAAGTCTTATCGCGCTGCCGTTCGTGCCGAAATAATAAAAGCCTATGGCGGACGAGTATCTGCCCCGTTGAAGTACGATTTTTGCTTGTTGCATATCCTTTGCAAACAACTTCACCGACAATCCGCACCCAACTTTTGCAGACGAGGGCGTGTTGATAAGTTTGCAGGATATGGCGTACGATGACAAATCCTCATAAAACCGCACGGCTTCGGCGCGCGAGCGGAACGCTACGAAAAATTCTCTCATAATCCCCTCCGAAAATATATGTAACCGCTCTCGATTTTAATATATTGTGCGAACACATTTTTCGTGCAAATTCGCATAAATTGCATAGATAAGGACAAAAAATGATATATCTCGACAACGCCGCAACTTCAAGATTCAAGCCTAAATGCGCCCTCGACGCATTGCTTTTCGACGTATCGCACTCGGCAAACAGCGGCAGAGGCAGTCACGACGAAGCGGTGGACAAAAGCATACGCATTCAGAAATGTCGGGATTATCTGCTTTCTATGCTCGGCGCGAGCGAGGAATATTCCCTCGTGTTCACGAAAAACTGCACGGAAGCACTCAATCTTGCAATTTTCGGACTGATAAACGGCGGCGAAAAGGTCGTGACAAGCACCAATGAGCATAATTCCGTACTGCGCCCCCTTTACAAACTCAAAAGCGAGGGCAAAATCTCGCTCGACGTCATAAAAGCGGACAAAAGCGGTCATATCCCTCTTCAAGACGTGGAAAAATTCGCAAAATACGCCGATATTATGGTTTTCGGCGGCGCGTGCAACGTTACGGGCGCGGTTTGCAATATCGACGAAATAGCGAATATCTGCAAAAAAAATAACGTCAAATTGATTGTTGACGGCGCGCAAAGCGTGCCTTTAATTCCCTTGAACCTCGGAAAAAGCGGAATAAGTATGCTCGCTTGCCCCGGGCATAAAGGACTGCACGGCATACAAGGTACGGGATTTTTGGTTGTCGGAAACGATATAAACCTAAAACCGCTTTTATACGGCGGCACGGGTACGTTTTCAAACGACGTTATCCCCAAAATCGCAATGCCCGAATCTTTCGAGGCGGGCACGCAGTTTTCGGGCGGCATATGCGCGCTTCATCAAGGCGCGAAATGGACTTTCGACAACCTTGCAAAAATCAAAAGACATATCGATAGAATCACGAAAAACGTTATATATTCGCTCGAACACGTCGGCGCGACCGTCTACACTCGCGACACGGAAACGGGCGTCGTGTCTTTCAATCTCAAAAATGCGGACAGCGGCTACGTTGCTGACAAACTCAACGAAGCGGGAATATGCGTAAGAGGCGGATTGCATTGCGCGCCCCTCGTTCATCTCAATATGGG
>CAKQLT010000087.1:0-5948 GCA_934254715.1 uncultured Clostridia bacterium
ATTATGCCACTCGTTCACGGGCGAAAAAAATCCACACTCGCCCGTTCACTTGTACTGTCCGTCAAGTTCGGCGCTCATAGGCTCGCCGCCTTGCGGCTCGTGTTCCGTCTTCGAATAGGCACATTTCGTTTATAAGTACGCTTCGAATAAGTTTTCGTTTCGGTGTTAGCAAAGCCCGCCAGCAATTATTAATTACCAAAATAATCAATCTATTTGACAAATATTTTTTATTAATATATTATTATTGAGCATCTAAATGATGCGTTTTCCTTTCCCGAAAGGGACACAAGACCAAAAGGAGGTATCGAATTATGGATAAGTACGAGGTTCTCTACATCATTCGCGGCGACGTGGACGACGATAAGAAAAATCAAGTTGTCGAAAAATTTGAAAACTTGGTTGCTTCTCTCGGCGGCACCGTTGACGGTTTGGACAAATGGGGCATTAGAAAGTTTGCTTACGAAATCAACAAGCAAACCGAAGGTTACTACGTTCTTATGAACGTCACCTGCACTAAAGATGCTCAATCAGAACTTGACAGATTTATGCGTAACGACGAAAACGTCGTAAGACAAATGATCATCAAGAAGTAATCGACAAGGAGAAATATAATGAACAAGGTATTTTTGATCGGCAATTTGACAAAGGATCCGGAACTCGCATCCACAAACAGCGGCATCAAATTTTGCAGATTTACACTTGCTGTGTCTCGTTCCTACTCAAAAGACGGCAAGAGAGAAACCGATTTTCTCCCCGTCGTAGTTTGGAGAGCGCAAGCGGACAACTGCGCTCGCTACCTCAAAAAAGGCAGCAAGGCGGCTATCAGCGGCAGCATCCAAACGAGAAGTTATGACACGCAAGACGGTTCTCGTCGTTACGTCACCGAAATCGCGGCGGACGAGGTGCAATTCCTTTCCACCAGAAGTGACGAAAACGGTTCTGACGACGTCGATTTCGACGATCTCAAACCCATCGACGAAGACCTTCCATTCTAATTTAAGGAGTATTGAAAATGGCAGAAGAAGTTAAAGCACCCCGCGCACCCAAGAGAGTGCCCAAAAAGAAAGTTTGCACATTCTGCGTAGATCACGTTGACGACATCGACTACAAGGACGTTGCGAAACTTCGTCGTTTCATCACCGAGAAAGGCAAAATCCTTCCCCGTCGTATGAGCGGTGTTTGCGCAAAACATCAAAGAACGCTTGCTGTTGCAATCAAGAGAGCAAGAGTTATGGCATTGCTTCCCTACAAAGCGGACTAAAAGTTTATGCAAGTTTACAAAAAGACACGCAAATGCGTGTCTTTTCTTTTATCTGCATAAACTTTTAGTCCTCTACCGCGCAGAAAATTTGCGCTATCAAATCAAGCACGGACAAAATATCCCGCCACAGTTTCGCCAAATTGTCTGCTTGCTTGCACCCTGTACCTACTTTTGAAAAAGGTTGCCTGACAAGGGGCTTTTTCTTGCTCTTTATCCTATCTGCGGCGTTTAGACGCTTGTTTTATCTGCATAAACTTCTAGTCCCCTACCGCGCAGAAAATTTGCGCGTTTCGTTATATATAAAAAGACGCGCGGTGGCGCGTCTTTTTGGGTTCTTTTTCCTTACATCGCTACGGCAAAGAACAGACCTCTTAACCCGTCGGGGATTACGCTTTGCGTTGACACATCGTCTTTCTTCTGTCCGTACGTGTAACCGATATAATTCTGATCTTGCGAACACTCGGTCTGAACGTCGAATTTTAAATTGCCGTCTTTGTCGATTGTCAGCACGATATTGCCGTTGTTATCGGTGCGATAAACCTCGATATTGCGTTCTTTGAGCCTGTCGAGAGTTGCTTGGCGCGGATGATAATACGAAGTATTATACTGACAACTTATCAACGCATACTCAAAGGTATAGTTGTCCAAGAAATCGTTCTCCGTGGAAGTTTCGCTTCCGTGATGCCCCACTTTCAACACATCGCAATCGACTTTACCGGTACGTCTTTCGATTATCGGTTCGTTTAACTCGTTGCTATCCCCCGTGAACATTATTCTTTTGTTGTTGTATGTCAAGATTCCGACGGGAGAAACGGCGTTTTTCTTTTCCGCACTGTTAAGTTTGGTGCTTTCGTAATACTGCTTTGTCGGACAATAAAACTTGAATTCATAGGTGTTGGCATCGTCTCTAATGACGATATTGTTCGTATTTTCGTCGTCGTCCATATTGATGAATATATTGCAATTCGGCTCTGTCAACGCCGCCGCAAAGAACGCCGCGTATTGCGCCGTAGAAATCGTATCCTCGTCCGTAAACAACGCCTTTTTATCGTCGGGAATAGCGGTAAATTGTGCTTTTACCGCGGCAGACAAACCGTCTACGTTTGGCGTTGACAATATATTCGGCATATATATGTTATCTACTTGAAACTCGTTTACTATGTCGTCGAGATATGAAACGTGGTCGGTATCGGCGTGCGTAAGCATCAGATATTCGATATTTCCGTCTACGCGTTGCTGCAAATAATCCAAAACGACGTCTTTGTCAAAGTTATCGTACGGTTTGGTCGTACTGCCGCTGTCTATAATCATATCTTTGCCGTCGGGCAACTGAATATAGATGCAATCGCCTTGTCCGACGTCGAGCATATGCACGAGCAATTCGCCGTCGCCGCGAGCAAGTCCCGAATGTTGATTGTCTTTGACAATCATCGAAACGATTTGATCCCAAGTGTCGGGGAATGCAAAATACACAACCGCCGTTGCGATTGCTATCACAAGCACGATTGCAACTATTGAAATTACAAACGCTTTCGGATTTGCCTTGTACGCCTTTTTTGCCGCCTTTTCGACGGGCGACGAAGTTTGCTTTTTGGATTTCGTGGATTTTGAAGATTTCTTTGCCATACTGCCATTATATAAAAGAAGTCGAAAAATGGCAATCACTAAAAGATTTAATACCTACTTCAAGATTTACCGCCGTAATTATAACAACACACATTATGTGAATTGCTATAATTAAACGGCAACGTTTATTACTATTTAGACGGAAATGTCTATATAATTTGTATTAACATCCCAAACTTTTCCTGTTATCTCTTGTAAAAATCTTGCACAATTTTTGCACCTATCGTTCATATTTTCGATAAACTTATTTAGATCTGCTTCGTCAAAAATCTTTTTATTACAGAGCGTATATTGATAGTTACAATCAACAAATTTCAGTGTTAAATACACCGTAGCCACAACATATTTTCTTCCATAGCCGCCATCGCCAACAAAAATACGTCTTACCCCCATAAAATAATCTTTCACCGCATCTGACATCGCTCTTCCGTGTTCGGCATCATACTCTACCGAATTTTTGTTAGATATATAAGCATCTTGCAAATCTACAATGTTGTATATACAAAAAACTTCATTGTGCATAAAACCTAATTTTTTGTTTTCCGAATCAAAAAATAAATAACCGTTTTCTGCGCACTTTTTGTTAAAACTAATATCATCAAATCTTTCAAATTTCAAATTATATGCAGTCTTAAACTGACAATTATTTTTTTCTGCTAATTCTCTAATAGCTTTTGCATTAAGTATTTCGTTAATGTAATCATAGATTTGTTTTAATCCATACCCAATCAAACAAAGACCAACAACGGCTATAAAAATAATACCGAGAATGTTATCTGATTTTGTTTTTATAAACAAAGCAATAGAAGCCATACCACCAGCCCCCAATATTATAAAACCCACACCGATAATCAAGTGTTCCATATTTACCCCTTTTAGATGTAGTAAAATTATTGTAGTCATTTTTATGACTATTGTCAATATATGAACTACATTTTAGAATTGAAATATGATAACTTACGCACCTTTTTGGAAAACAATAAAAGAAAAAGGCGAGTCAACCTACACGCTGATTGAAAAACACGGAATAAGCAGCGCAACGATTGACAGACTGCGAAAAAACAAAGGAATCAGCACCACAAAAATCAACGATTTGTGCAGAATTTTGGATTGTTCGGTGTCGGAAATTTTGGAATACGTTCCCGATGAAAACTAAAAACAGCGCAGTTTGCGCTGTTTTTCAATGTTTTCGTTTTACAAGGCGGGTTTTAGAGTATATAATATCGATATAGTACATTATTATATATAATTATCCTTAATACGAATAGAGGCAGACTATGGCAAAAGAAAAGGATCAATTCGTAAAAGAAATCACGGATATGAACGTGAATTTCCCTCAATGGTACACCGACGTTGTGCTTAAAACCGAACTCGTCGACTACGGCCCCGTCAAAGGCACGATGGTCATTCGCCCTTACGGCTACGAGATTTGGGAACATATCCAAGAGGAACTCAATGCGAGATTCAAGGCAACGGGACACAAAAACGCGTACTTCCCGATGTTTATCCCGTACAGTTATCTCGTGAAAGAGGCGGACCACGTTGAAGGATTCGCGCCCGAAGTCGCGCTTGTCACACACATCGGCAACACGCCGCTCGAGGAACAACTCGTCGTGCGTCCTACGTCCGAAACCATCATCTGCTCTATGTACGCAAAGTGGGTCAAGAGTTATCGCGATTTGCCCGTACTCATAAACCAATGGGCAAACGTCGTGCGTTGGGAAAAAACCACTCGTCCTTTCCTTCGTACGAGCGAATTTCTCTGGCAAGAAGGTCACACCCTTCACCAAACCGAAGAAGAAGCAAGAGAGGAAACCCTCAAAATGCTCGAAGTGTACCGTGAATTTATGCAAAACGTGCTTGCAATCGACGTTCTCGTCGGTCAAAAATCCGAAAAAGAGAAATTCGCGGGCGCGGTTGACACCTACACTATGGAAGCAATGATGCTCGACGGCAAAGCGTTGCAATCTGGCACTTCCCACTATCTCGGACAAAACTTCTCGTCCGCTTTTGAAATCAAGTATCTCGACAAAGACGGTCAACTCAAAAATCCCTATCAAACCAGTTGGGGCGTATCCACTCGTCTTATCGGCGCGCTCATTATGGCGCACGGCGACCAACGCGGCTTGAAACTTCCGCCGAGAGTCGCACCCTATCAAGTGGTTGTCGTTCCAGTTGCGGCGCACAAGGAAGGCGTCAACGAAAAGGCTCAAGAAGTCGCTTCCGCACTTCGCAGCGTCGGCGTGAGAGTTATGCTCGACGACAGAGAGCAATCCCCGGGCTGGAAGTTCAACGAATGGGAAATGAAAGGCGTGCCCGTACGTCTCGAAATCGGTCCTCGCGACATCGAAAACGGTCAAGTTATGATTGCGCGCCGCGATACTCACGACAAGTTCGCGCTCAAAATCGACAGCCTTACGACCGAAATTCCCGCGCTTTTGGACGATATTCAACAAAATATGTTCAAGCAATCGCACGAATTTTTGCACTCGCACATCGTCACTTGCCACTCTCTCGACGAGATGAAAGAGGCTCTTGACAATCACAATTTCGTCAAGACTATGTGGTGCGGCGACCGTTGCTGTGAAGACAAGATAAAAGAACAATTTGCGGCGACCTCGCGTTGTATGCCGTTTGACCAAACGCCCGTCGGCGACGTATGCCCCGTCTGCGGGAAGCCTGCGAGCAAAGTCATTTATTACGCCCGCGCTTATTAAAAACCGCGCCAAATAGATGCATAATTTTGTCAGAGGCATCCGTCCGACAACTCATTTACGTCAGTAAATTAGGGTTGCCGTTCGGATGCCTCTGACAAAATTATGCATCTATTTGGCGCAGTTTTTATAACTAAGTTCTATTGCGGGTGTGGGGCGCAACCCCACCCACAATTATAAGTTGTTTTTAACGATTGTCTGCTTGATGTTTTTTGAATCATTCGGCTTCGCAGCCTCCGAGACGTTGCTCGTAGACAGGCGGAGCCGAATAATATAGAGCGACGAAGAATCGTTGTGAGCATCAACTTTCACCGTTGCAACTGCCGAGCCGCCTCAAAGTTGCAACC
>CAKQLT010000088.1:0-5855 GCA_934254715.1 uncultured Clostridia bacterium
GATATTTGTGCGTCGGGGGAAAACATTTTCAGCGCGGACGGCAAAACCGTCGATTCGTACAAGTCTTTGGACGGCACGAGTATGGCAACGCCGTTTATATCCTTTGCGAGCGCGATTGCGATGCTCAAAGACAGAGCGTATTGCGCCGTTTCGGGCGAAAAAGAGTGCGGCGCGGTCGAAATTGCCCAAAACGTCAAACAATCGTACACCGAAACCATAAAAGCGGGCAACTTTACTCTCGGCGTGTTCGATTTCGCGCAGTTGATTTCCGACGATACGAGAATCAGAATTACAGCAGACGGCGACACCGAGCAGTACGTCAATGCGACGAATTCCGTTAAATTCAAGCTTAACGTTTTTCCGTCAGAATTTGCGAATTTAGGCTCTGTCGTGTGGAAAGTGAACGGAAAAGAGGTTGAAAACGATTCCGAAAATCAATTCGAGTTCACGTTCGTTCCCGAAAACAAAGTCGGCATTTCAACTATTACAGCCGAGTGGACTTGCGAGGAAGCAAACGCCGAAAACAAAGCCGTCGAGTGCATAGTCGAGGTCAAGTACGTCGAATACGACAAGACCGAAACGGGACAAATCGAAATATCCGTAAAGAACGGCGGAAAAGACGTTGAAACGACGGATAAAACCGCAACCGTCGATTGCGAAAAGAAAATCGAATTTTCAATCGACGAAAGCATACTTCAAAGCGTGAATCCGACTACGCCTGTGCTATGGTTCGTGGACGGCGAGTACGTTGCGGCGGGCAACACGTTCGTTTGCGAGTTTGAAAGAACGGGCGTGCATTACGTCAAGGCGAAAATAGGCAACTATTTCACGAGCGAAACGAGCGTATACGTCTATGAGGGCGAGGAAGAAGTCACGCCTTACGACATAACCGCAGTCGTTGTCGTATGCGTGTTGGTGGTGTGTCTTGCGGTCGTCGTTGTCGGGGTGGCGGCGAAAAAGAAAGTTTGACGAGTTAATAGGTTTGGCAGGTATTGCCGAATTTTCTTAAAACACGAAATACACGATAAATATGCGATTTTGCGTAACGAAAAAAAGACTGTTTTCAAACAGTCTTTTGATTTTTGCGATTTTAACGTTGCTTACTTGTTTGCTTTGAGTGCGTCCAAAGCGCGGCAGAGAGTGGATTTCTTTCTTGCAACCGTGTTCTTTTTGTAGATGCCGTCTTTGAAAGCGCAGTCAATGACGGAAACGGTTTCGGGAAGGAGTTGTTCTGCAAGAGCGACGTCGCCTGCTTCGATTGCTGCGTTGTATTTCTTGATAGCGGTTTTAACGCGTGCTTTCTTTGCGGTGTTGATTTCGTTTCTCTTATCGGAAGTGATAACTCTCTTTTTTGCTGACTTAATATTTGGCATATTCTTCTCCTCGTACTTTTGTACTGACTAAATATCTTTGACATATTAGCATATTAAGATAAAAGTTGCAACCGTTTTGAATGGATTTTTTGCGATTATGCACAATAATGTTATGAATATCGCAAAAAACTTCGGAATAGTCACGGATATCGCGCTCGAAAGCGCGCAGAGCGTGGGACTCTCGTCCGCTTGCGAAGCAAAACCGCTCTCGTACGGAATACAAAAGCGCACGCTTAACGTCAAAACGGTGGAACAGGCAAAGCAAATAGGCAGAGAAAGAGGGGTGTATATCACTTTCGATTGCCCAAAATCCGCACTCGAAAGCCAAAATTCGATAGAATATCTTACCAAACAACTCGCTTTTTCGCTGTCCGAACTTGTCGGAATCGTAAAAAAATCCTCGCCTGTGCTTGTCGTCGGACTCGGAAACCGCCATATCGTTGCCGACTCGCTCGGACAAAGGTGCGTCGAAAGCGTGAAAGTCACAAGATACGTCGAAGCGGGCGGACGAAAGCAGAGCGTATGTGCGTTCGCAACGGGCGTACTCGGTATGACGGGCATACAGTCAGCCGAACTTATTGCGGGCGCAACGGCAAAAATCAAACCGTCTTGCGTGATTTTGGTGGATTCGTTGGCAACGGGGTCGGTTGCAAGGCTGGGGAAATCCTTTCAAATTTCAAGTACGGGAATTTCACCGGGAAGCGGCGTGGGGCAAGACAAAGAGCGCATAGACAAATCGGTTTTGAGCGTTCCGGCGTTTGCAATCGGCGTGCCGCTTTTGCTGTCGTTAAGGACGGGAATATACGCTTTCGTAAAAGACTTTTTGAGCGAAGAAAAAATAAATGCAAACGAGTATAATTTGCGAAAGAAACTTGCCGATTGCGCTCTGTCCGACCTAATCGTCGCGCCTCGCGACATAGACCTTGCCGTAAATCTTTCATCAAAAATCGTCGCAGGCGCGATAAACACGGCTTTTCACTTGTAAATCGGCAATCTAACGCGGTTAATCTTGATTTTTAGTTTCGCTCGGCAAGCAGTATCGAAAGTATTTTTCGGTACTTTTTTTCTTCGTTTCCGCCCGTAAAACGGAATGTGATTTTGCTTTCGTTTTTAAGGGGCGAAACGTACTTTTCAAGAGAGTTTACGATGTTTTCGTTGCCGTCGAAAAAGCGTACGTCGCCGAGAATTTTGGATATTTCCTTTTTGCAAAGCGGATAGTGCGAACAGCCTAGCACTACGTTTTTTACCCCTTTGAATTTGAATACGGAATTTGCAAGATAGGGAAGAAGCGCGCGCATATTCAGATTGCCTTGCTTCGAGTTTATGGAAGCCTGAACTTCTATCATTGAAGCCAAATCGCTCGTTTCGGCAACGTTTTTGAAGTGTTTGCTTGCGCTTTCCCTCGTCAAATCCGTTGCCATAAGCAACCATTCGTTCAAATCGGCGTTTTTTGGCGGTATAGGCGGCAAAAGTTTGATTGCGTCGTTGTCTTTATATATGCTCGACGCCGTGTTGCAAGCAAGTACGGGGAAATCGCAGTTGCTTTTGAGCGTCGCAACGGCAGAAGAAACTATTTCTTCGAGGTCTTTCGCGCTTTTAGTTCCGAACGGGTGGGAAGCGTTGCCCGCAAGATAGAAAAAATCGTTGCCCTTGAACTTTTCGAGCAGAATTTTGAGGGTGGTGAGTCCGCCTATTCCGCTGTCGTACAATCCTATAGTCGCCATATACCGTCTATATATGACGAAAAGCGGTTTTTTGACATCGCGATAGTTATCGCCGCATTTTGCCGCGCCTAAAAATCGATATTCTAATCGGGTATTTTGAGATTGCGGATATTTTGTCCGAAAAATTATTCAAAAAATTTTCCGTTATCTAATCCGCTGTATTGCCGTATATGCTTTTTGCAAGCCTTTTCGGCAAAAAAATGTAGTTGAAAAAGTATAAAAATTATTATATAATTGATATATCCACTTCAAAAGAGGTAAATTATGAAGATTTTTGATACAGACTCAATCCGCAACGTGGCTCTCATCGGCCACTCCGGCGAGGGTAAAACGTCCCTCGCAGAAGCAATGATGTTCGAGGCAAAGACCATCGACCGTTTGGGCAAAGTCGACGACGGTTCGTCCACTATGGACTACGACGACGAAGAAATCAAACGCAAAATATCCATTTCTTTGTCTTTGGGCTACGCGATTTATCGCAATACCAAAATCAACATTCTCGACGCACCCGGCTTTTTCGACTTCGAAGGCGAAATGGTCGCAGCACTTCACGCGGCAGACAGCGCGGTCGTAGTTACCAGCGCAACGGGTTCTATCACCGTCGGTACGGAAAAGGCTCTCGAACTCTGCCAAGAAAAGAAAGTTTCCGCTCTCATCTTCGTCAACGCGGTTGACAAGGACAACAGCGACTTTATGGGCACTGCAAGAGCGATTATGGCAAAATATAAGAGCGTTATCCCCATCGAACTTCCCATTATGGAAGGCGGCAAGATGGTAGGTTGCGTTGACGTTCTCACCGACAAAGCGTACGATTTGCAAGGCAAAGAAATCGCAACGCCTCAAAATATGCAAGCGGACGTCGAGGAATTCAACGGCAAACTTATGGAACTCATTGCGGAAACCGACGAGGAACTTATGATGAAGTTCTTTGACGGCGAGAAATTCACCGATGATGAAATCCAAAAAGGTTTGCACGCCGCAATCGCAGACGACATTTTCGTTCCGCTCGTCGCAGGCAACGCGCAAACGTCGAAGGGTGTTAAACGCCTTATGGACAAACTCGTCGACCTTATGCCGCATCCGCAAAGAGCGCACAAGATCAAAGCGATCGTCGACGGCAAGGAAACCGAAGTCGGCGTCGATCCGTCCGCACCTTTCTGCGCGCAAGTCATCAAATCCGTCGTTGACCCCTACGTCGGAAAACTTCTTATCTTCAAAGTTCTCGGCGGCAAACTTTCAAGCGGTGACAACGTGTTCAACGCAAGCGTTGAAAAACCCGAAAAAATCGGTACGCTTTACGTTCTCAAAGGCAAAAAGCAAGAACCCGTCGATTCCCTCAACGCAGGCGACATTGGCGCAGTTGCAAAACTCGTTTACACCAACACCAACGATACGCTCGTTGCCTCTGCGGATTCAAAGATTGAGTTTGAAAAAATAGAATTCCCCAAGCCGGTCATCTCTTACGCGGTCAAGGCTCTTAAAGACGAAGAAAAAGCAATTCAAGGTCTTATCAAAATGCAAGAAGAAGACGCAACGTTCAAGGTCGAAAAGAACGTTGAAACCGGCGACGTGCTTATCAGCGGTCTTGGCGAGGCTCAACTCGACATTATGTGCAAGCGCGTAAAATCCAAACTCGGCATCGACATCACGTGGCAAGAACCCAGAGTCGCATATCGCGAAACTATCCGCAAGACTTCGCAAGCGGAAGGTAAGCACAAAAAGCAATCGGGCGGCGCAGGTCAATACGGCGACGTATTCATCAAGTACGAACCGGGCGCGGAAGACGGTCAATTCGAGTTCGTCGACGCAGTCGTCGGCGGCGCAGTTCCTCGTCAATTTATCCCCGCAGTCGAAAAAGGTTTGCGCGAAGCAATCAAACACGGCGTTTTGGCAGGTTATCCGCTCGTCAACCTCAAAGCCACGCTTTACGACGGCAAATATCACCCCGTCGACAGCAAGGAAATCGCATTCGTCACCGCTGCAAAACTTTCTTATGCAGACGGTATCGCGGCGGCCGGTCCGTGCTTCCTCGAGCCTATCGTTGAAGCAAAAGTCACCGTCCCCGACGAGTATCTCGGCGACATCCTCGGCGATATGAACAAACGTCGTGGTCGTATTCTCGGAACGGATATGGCAAACGGCAAGCAAATCATCACCGCAGAAGTTCCGCAAGCCGAAATGTTCCGTTACGCAACCGATCTTCGTTCAATGACGCAAGGTCGCGGCAGATTCGAGATGCACGTCGTGCGTTACGAAGAAGTGCCCGCAATGAACAACGATAAGATTATTGCGGATGCGAAGAAGCGCGAAGAAGAAGCAAACAAGAAATGATGTCGCTATTTAGCGAATAACTGTGTCAGAAGCACTCGCCGTCAACTCATTTACGCCAAGTAAATTAGGGTTGCCGTCGAGGTGCTTCTTCCTTGTTCTTCATCTAAATATCGACATCATTTATAAGTTTTAATTGAGCAAATAACTTCGGCAACGTTCTTTTGCACGCTCGTCACGTACGCGCTATGTACGTTAGGATTGACAGAGGGGCGTTTTCTTGTTCTTTATCTCAATATTGCGTTATTTTTGAAATGATTATGTAAAAGAGAATTACGAAAACTTATTTAAGGCGTACTTATAAACGATATGCACTAATTCGCAGACGGAACGCGAGCCGCAAGGCGGCGAGAAAAGCGAACGCCGAGCTTGACGGATAGTACAAGCGACTGCGCCGTTTGGGTGCGAAGCTGGCGCACAAAGCGCAGTG
>CAKQLT010000089.1:0-5800 GCA_934254715.1 uncultured Clostridia bacterium
CCCCGGATATATGTATACCGACCTTGCGAGTATGTACGAGCGCGCGGGCAGAATCGTCGGAAAGAAAGGCTCTATCACGCAGATTCCTATCCTCACGATGCCCGAGGACGACAAAACGCACCCCATTCCCGACCTTACCGGTTACATCACCGAAGGGCAAATCATCATCTCGCGCGAATTGTACAAAAAGGGTATCGTTCCGCCAATCGACGTATTGCCGTCGCTTTCTCGTCTTAAAGACAAGGGCATAGGCAAGGGCAAAACGAGAGAAGACCACGCCGACACGATGAACCAACTTTTCAGCGCGTACGCGCAAGGCAAGGAAGCAAAGGAATTGAGTTCAATTCTCGGCGACGCGGCTTTGACCGAAACGGATAAGAAGTACGCAAAATTCGCGGACGAGTTTGAAAAACAATACGTTTCGCAAGGCTTCGACGTCAACCGTAACATCGAAGAAACCCTCGACCTCGGCTGGAAACTTCTCAAAATCCTGCCCAAGAGCGAACTTAAACGTATCCGCGACGAGTATATCGAAAAATACCTCGAAAACGACGAGGAAGAAAATAAGTAATGAGCAAACTCAACGTAAATCCCACGAGAATGGAATTAAGACGACTCAAAAATCGTCTTAAAACCGCAACGAGAGGACACAAACTCTTGAAGGATAAATCTGACGAGATGATTCGCCAGTTTATGCTTTACGTTCGCGAAAACAAGAGATTGAGAGAGGAAGTCGAGGAAGAACTCGGCGATTCGCTCAAATCCTTTATGCTCGCGCGTGCGGTTTCCAGCGACGCCGTGATAGAGGAAGCAATCGCAATGCCGTCGGCAAAGGTTACGCTCGAAACGTCCTCGAAAAACGTTATGAGCGTCAACGTGCCCGTTTTCACCGTCACGGAAGGGGAAAGCAAGGACTTGTATCCGTACTCGTTTGCGAGCGTCACGAGCGAACTCGACAGTTCCATATCCTCGCTCACCAAACTTCTGCCCAAACTCTTGAAACTCGCGGAAGTGGAAAAGACTTGCAATATGCTCGCCGACGAAATCGAGAAGAACAGAAGACGCGTCAACGCGCTCGAATACGTTATGATTCCGCAACTTGAAGAAACCATAAAGTATATCGTTATGAAACTCGACGAGAACGAAAGAGGCGCGACGACGAGACTTATGAAAGTCAAGTCTATGCTCGAACAAAGACAAGAAGAACAATAATTCGTCATTCCGCTTGCAGTTGCAGGCGGTTTGCATTTTGGTATAGAACACTTTTAGACAAGGAAAGAATAATGGCATACGAAAATTGTGTTGTAGAAAACGAAACTTTCGACGAGGAACGCGCGTTTTACGGCGCGAGAAACGTCAAAGTCAACAACGTAAAAATAGACGGACCCGCCGACGGCGAAAGTGCGTTCAAAGAGTGTAGGGGCGTAGAGTGCAAGGATTGCTTTTTCAATCTTCGCTATCCGTTTTGGCACGACCACAATCTGACGATTGAGGACAGCGAAATGACTCAGTTGTGCCGCGCGTCGCTTTGGTATAGCGAAAATATCAACCTCAAAAACGTCAAAATGCACGGCATAAAGGCACTAAGAGAGTGCAAAAACGTCACGATTGACGGTTGCGACGTCGTTTCGCCCGAGTTCGGTTGGTCGACGCACGGCGTGAATATGTCAAATTCGCACGCCGAAAGCGAGTATTTTATGATGCGCGCAACGTCAATTCACTTCAAAAACGTGGTTTTCAAGGGCAAATACAGTTTTCAGTACATCAAGGACGCGGTGTTCGAGGATTGCAACTTCGACACGAAAGACGCGTTCTGGCACGCCGAAAACGTAACCGTCAGAAACTGCGTCGTCAAGGGCGAATATCTTGCTTGGTACTGCGACAACGTGACGTTCGACCATTGCAAAATCATAGGCACGCAACCGCTTTGCTATTGCAAGAATCTTAAACTCATAGATTGCGAAATGATAGATTGCGACTTCGCATTTGAAAGAAGCGACGTCGAGGCGACCGTAACCACGCCCGTCATAAGCGTAAAGAACGTAAAAGACGGCTACGTTATGCTTCCGTCCGTCGGCGAAATCATATGGGAAGGCGACGAGTTTAAGGGCGCAGTCGTAGTTCTCGACAAATAAATTGACGATTGACGGACAAATCGATTTGCAAAAATCCTTTTGTCCGTTTATTTTTTTGCAAAAAGTTTGTAACCTTTCTTTAAGTCGGGTGTCTTATTAGTGAAAAAACTCAAGGAGGCAACCCCTTATGAAGAAAAAAATGATACTCACTTTTGCAATAGTTGCAATCGTATGTTGCGCGGTGATATTCGCCGCTTGCGACCAACAAGAACAAAAAGAACAATCAAGAAACGCCGAGTTTACGCGAATCGCGCTTCAAACGGTGGGCGTTGAAAATCAAACCGTCGATTATGCCACCGTTACGCAAAAGGGCGCGGACAGTTTCGTGGTCGAAATCGAAATTAACGGCATAAAATACGACGTTACGATAGGCGCGGACAAAACCGTGAAATCCGTCAAAATAAACGACCGTCAAGTCGAAAAAGACCAAATCCCCGACGCACCGTTTGAAAATAACGAGTATATCGGCAAAGAAGCGGCGAGAAACATTGCGCTTGCCGACGCGGGCGTTGAACTTAACGACGTCACCAAACTCGAAATCGACTTCGACTTCGACGACGGAAAGTATCTCTACGAAGTAGAGTTCAAAGTCGGAACGACCAAATACGAATACGATATCGAGGCAAAAAGCGGCGAAATTCACAAAAAAGAAGTTAACGACAAAACCGAGTTTGAAAAAGCACCCGAAGGCGTAGACTTCAAAGGCACGGACGCGGCAATCGCAATCGCAGTCGAAAACGCGCTCAGAGGTTTGCAAAACACTTCTCTTACGGCAAACGACGCCACGATAAAGAAAGCGAAACTCGATTTTGAAAAAGGCTCGTACGTGTACGAAATCGAATTTATCCTCGACGGCGTAGAATACGACTACGAAATCAACGCTGTGACCGGCGCAATCATCAAGGTTGAAACCGACAAGAAAGAGCAAGTCGATACTAATACTACGATTTCGCAAGACGAGGCAATCAGAATCGCAACCGCTCACGCAGGCGTGAGCAACCCCGCTCAAATCGAAGCGAAACTCGAAGTCGAACACGGCGTAGTGGTTTGGGAAGTAGAGTTCAAGTCGGGCGGATACGAATACGAATACGAAATAAATGCAAAAACGGGTCAAATTCTTGACTACGACAAGGAAATAGACGACTGATTTTTATGGATCACGATCTTGTAGAACAACTGTTCAAAAAGTATTATAACGACGTTCTCTTGTACGCAATGTCGCTCACGAGAAACGCTTCCGAAGCCGAAGATTTGGTTTCGGAAGCCTTTTTCAAGGCGCTTGCGCTTGCGGACGACGTTAAAAACTTCAAGGCGTGGATATTGAAAGTTTGTCGCAATCTGTTCCTCAACAAGAAGCGTAAACGCTCGAAAATCGTCGAACTTTCCGAAGATATATCGAGCGAGTGCGACGACGTGTTACATCAAATCGTAAAGGACGAAAACTATCGCGCGCTTTACAACGCAATCGGATTGTTGCCGCAAAACCTCAAAGAAGTCATATTGTTGTTTTACTTCGAAGATATGAGAGTGGACGCAATATCGCTGATTGTCGGCAAGAGCGAAAGCAACGTCAAGGTTATGCTTTATAGGGGCAGAGAACAAATAAAACAGATTTTGGAGAAGTAATATGGATTTTGAAAACGCATACAAAAAGTACAAAGACGGCGTTGCAACGGATGAAGAAACCGCTTTCGTCGAGCAAGAACTCGAAAAAGCGCGCAAAATGACGGAAATTATCGACGCGTACGAATCTAAAAAAGCCATAAGCGACGACTGCGACGAGGACAAAATCCGTCGTGCACGGAAGAAATACGCCAAAAAGAACACGCTCAAAATCTTGTTGATTTCGGTCGCAGTGCTTTTTGTGTCCGCCGCAATAATCCTCAGTGCGGTGTTCGGCACGGCATTCGGGGCGGCAAACAAAAATCGCAACTATTCTCAAACGCAAGCCGAGCAAATCGCGCTTGACTACGTTGCAAGAGAGTACGGCGGAAGCGCGAAAATCGCGATTGAGGAAAGCGAAAAAAGCATCGAATATTCAAGCGACCTCAGACACTCCGTTTACGTTTACGAGGTGAAAGTCCGCATAGGATTCTTGACGGAAGTCGAGATAACGATAAATGCAAAAACGGGCGAAGTCGTAAAAGTCGAGATAGATTGAGCGGCGAAAACGCACGCAAAACCGATTGAAAAACAAGCAAAAAACACGTTAAAAAACGTGTTTTTTTGTGCGTTTTTTCGCCGTTTTTTAACGAATTTTTATGTCGTTTTTAAGTCAAATCTGCATAACGGTTACGGCGTTTTCAAGTCAACTCAATATAACTTTTTAAATCGGCATATTGTTTTGCGGTGCTTTTCACGCTAAAATACAAGTTGTCAATCGCTCAGAAGTTCGCTTACGCAACCGCAGTAAGTTTGACGATATATGCCCCATTCTTTGCAAAGTTGAATGGAACGAAGATAACCGTCTCTCTTTTTGAAGTCGGACGAGAGATAATTCACGCCGTATTTTTGGGCTATGGTTTTGCCTATCTCGTTTATAAGCGGCGCGTTTTTGTGCGGACTCACCGTCAAAGTGGTGGCAAAAAAGTCGAAATTTTCAGCGTTTTCAAGCATATATTTTGCCGTGTTTTCAAGTCGCAGATTGAAACAAAGGGTGCATCTTGCGCCGCCTTCGGGGTCGGATTTATGCCCTTTGACGTAGGAAATATACTCTTGCTCGTCTTGATTCGGCACGACAAGTTTTACACCGTCAAAATGCGAAACGACCTCTTTAAGTGCGTTTTCACGTTTGATAAACTCGTCTTTCGGCAAAATGTTGGGATTATAGTAATAAACGGTTACGTCAAAGTGCGGCGTGAGATATTCAAGCACGCTGCTTGCGCAAGGACCGCAACAGGCGTGCAGAAGCAAGCGAGGTTTTCTCGCCGTTTCTTTTGCAATTTCGATTTCGTATTCTACCGTGCCGAGCAATGGTTTTTTCATAAATTCAGTATATCATATTTTAAGCGGTCGATGGCAACTATTTTGTTATTGTTTTATCAAATACGCTGTGTTATAATTCAAAGTGTATTTACGCGCGCACGCATATCGTAGGCGCGAAACGGGGGCTATATGGCAAATTGCGTACTAAAAGCCGAAAACATCAAAAAAACGTTCGTTACGGGCGAGGTGAAAACCGAAGTTCTCAAAGGCGTGGACTTTTCGCTTGACGAGGGCGAGTTCGTCGCAATCGTGGGCGAATCGGGAAGCGGCAAATCCACGCTTCTTTATATCCTTGCGGGCATAGACAAGCCGAGCGAGGGCAGAGTGGAACTTTTGGGGCAAGACCTTTGCGCCGCACCCGACGAGGAAATCGCTCGTATGCGCAGGCGCGATTTTTCGTTCGTGTATCAGTTCGACAATCTCGTGCCGAATCTGACCGTTTACGAAAACGTGACCTTGCCGCTCGTTCTCGACAAGAAAAAGGAAAGCGAATACAAGGCGCACGTCGACGAAATTTTGGCGTATCTCGGCGTTGACAAACGCAAAGACGCATATCCTCGTCAACTGTCGGGCGGCGAGCAACAGCGCGTTGCAATCGCAAGGGCTCTTGCGACGAATCCGAAAATCATTTTTCTTGACGAACCGACGGGCAGTCTCGACAAAGAGCGCGGCCGTCAGGT
>CAKQLT010000090.1:0-5570 GCA_934254715.1 uncultured Clostridia bacterium
TGAGGGAACCCACGGCGACCGCGTAGCGGGGGACAACACTGACGCGATTGACTTCGTAGCAATCGCTAGTTCGTTGCCAGCAACGAACGGTGGACGGGTTGTTGGCAATACAAATCGGCTGAAAGCCGTGCCACTTCGACTGCGTGGCGGCTTCGCAACAGAAGGCCACGCATTCTCGTACTGACCGTCGTGCTTCGACGCTCGCTTTTCTCGCCGCCTTGCGTCTCGTGTTCCGTCTTCGAAGCCGCACATTCAGCTTATGAGTAGGCTACGAACAAGTTTTCGCTTAACCGCTTGCGTGCATCGCACGCCCTCACCAAGCAAGCACTCGCACGAAATTGTGGCTTGAATTTTGCCCGTCTTATTTTGAGAGTAAAGAGGGCTTGCGCGGTTAGTGATTGCAAAAACAAGTGCGGTGTCAAGCAATAAACTTTGTTTGTTGCTTTCACCGCAACGCCGTTTGAGCAATGCTTCGCGGACGGCGGTTTTTATCTCGTCTTCGAATTTGCACATTTCGTGTATAAGTAGTCTTCGAACAAGTTTTCGGATTAAGGCTTCGCCTTCCTCAATTATTAATTATTCATTATTAATTATTAATTCAAAATCTATTAATTAATTCAAATAAAACAATATTTTAATATGTATATTAAATATAACATAATAACGCGCGCGTATTGCGAAAAGGGTATTTTCGTGGTACAATCGAATTTGAGTCAATAGATACGTTCGAGGGTTTATGTCCGCAAAGAAGATGACAATCGTGCTTATATGTTGCTTGCTCGTCGTGCTCGGCACGGCGGTTTGCGCGTTGCTCGAATTGTATCCGCACGACGTTTTGGTTGCGGCGGCAGAGGATACGGCGTTGCCGTCGTTCGTCATAGCAACCGCAGACGGCGAAAACTGGACGCTTTCTTTCAACGGTCAAAACGTTGACGGCGCAGAGTGCCGAGGCGCGTTTATAGAGGCAAACAACCGTAATTGCGTTGCGTTCAAAATGTACGAGGCAATCAAAACGTGTTTGCGCGAATCGGGCGCGGACGTTCCCGATAAGGACGATTTTACCATTGCAAATTATTGCGATATATCTTTCAAACTTCCCGACATCGTTTCTTCGGTCGAGCAAAACACAGCGGAATACGGCTCGCAAGGCGTGTTTTTCGGCGCAAGAGTTTTGCAGATAATATCCTCGCCGAGCGTTGCGTTCGAGTATAAAAAAGAGGGCGGCGAATGGCAAAGATCGTATGCCGACTACACCGCGGGCGGTTATTCGTTCGGCAGAGGCGTGGACGCGGGCGAATATCAAGTGCGTCTAGTGGCAACAGAGAAAATAAGATACGAGGTCAACGAGCAACTCATTCCGTTTGAATACGAGTCCGTAAGATACGGACAGACGTTTGCTTGCACCATAGAAAAAGCGGAACTCTCGGCGCAAAAGCAGCCGCAAAAGAGTTTCGTATACGGCGCAAGTTTGTCGGATATGGCAAACTCGCTCGAATCGACGGATTTTTGCGACGTGAGCGTACAGGGAAGATTCGTGCCGAGCGCGGCGCAAACGGATATTGCCTTAGCGAGCGTAGTCGACCCTAAATCCGCATATTTGGGCGTTAAGGACGGCGGTCACGTCGTATATTTCGATTTTATTCCCGACTCGGACAACTATAAGCCGCTCGAACAAATCGCGGTGCAAATCAACGTAAGTCCTCGCACGCTTTACGTTCGCATACGCGACGCGTATTCGCTCGTGGGCGAGGCGTTTGCGATTCCGAAATATCAAATCGTATCCGCGCTCGTAGGCGGCGATACCGAAGCCGACCTCGGCGTAAGTTTCGAGTACGAAGCGGACAAAGACGTGCCGAGTATGTCGTATCGCTCGTATATCGCGTTTTCAAATCCGAACTACACGCCCGATTGCCACAGTTACGAAAGCCAGTTTGCAAACTACGGCAGATATTTCGTGTACGCAAAGCAAGTGGAAGTCGTTGCCGACGACGGACAGATTTTCTATGCGTTTTTCGGAAGCGGTCTTATGGACGTAATCGTAAAGGCGAGCAGAGTCGAGGTCGAAAACAAGTACGGCAGACCCGTATACGCCGCGTATAAATTTGAGTTTTCGGACGGCGACGGAAACGATGTTACGCCCGAAGAAGCCTTTTCGATAACGTGGAAACACACACCCGAAATCGTCGAATATTTTGCGGTTTACGGCAAGGACGAACTTCTCGATATAAGCGAAAACGGCGTGGTATTGTCAAAGCAATACAACGTGATTTGCTTCATCGAGGGCAACAGTTTGGCAAAGGCGTTTACGCCTGCAAATATCGCGCTCGCCGCAATCTGCGGCGTGCTTGCGTTGACCGTCGTCGCTCTTTGCGTGGCGTGGAAAAAGCAAAAGAGGTATTTGGTATGACGTACGGTTTGATATGTGCAACGTTCAATCTCACAAACTTCCTCTTTGCGTTTTTGCTTGCGCTTACGGGTATGCTTTGCGTTGTCGTAATCGTTATGTCTCTTATGCTTTACGCGAGGCACAAAGCGGACGTTAAACGACTCGAAAAGTACGTTTACGTAAAGGAAATGCACGCAAAAACGTCCGATTGTGCAAACAACGCCCAAAATAAGGCGGTCAAAAACACTGCGAAAAACACTGCGAAAAACACCGATAACGACGCGCAAAAGAAACTTCGTCACGGCAAAAAGAACAAGCAAAACGCGGCAAACAACGAGGGCAGGAAATGAGAGACAGAATAAAAAAATCCATTCTTCTTATTGCAATCGGCATTGTCGTCAACGTTGCGCTTGCGGCGATAAAGATGTACGTCGGGCTTGCCTCGAACAGTCTTTGCATTATGCTCGACGCGATGAACAGTTTTCTCGACACGCTCACTTGCATAGTCACGCTCGTGGTGTTTATCGTGCTTCTTTTGCCGAAGGGTGAAAACGCGCCGTACGGCTACGGCAGAGGGGAATACCTCGCGGGCTTTATCGTCGCGGTCGTATCGGTCGTTATGGGCGGATTGTTCTTCGTGCGCTCGCTCAATCGTATGGCTATGCCCGAACCCGTCTACTACGGCTGGCAAAGCATTGTGCTTATCAGCGTTTGTCTGCCAATAAAACTCGGCATCGGTCTTGCGTATATGTTCGCAAACAAAAAGATTCGCTCGCAAGCGGTGCGCGCGCTTATGCTCGACAGTTTTCTCGATATGGGCATAACCGCAACAAGCCTCGTCGCGTTTGCGATTACGGCAAGAGTGGACTATGCGGTTGACGCAATCGTCGGAATCGTGATGAGCGTGGTGATTATCGCCGTCGGCATAAAAATGGTCGTTGAAAACGTGCGCGCTATCGTCGTGGGCGACGGCGCAAAAGACGAGATTGCGGCAATCGAGGACGCGTGCAAATCCCAAAACGCAACCCTCGTCAAAACCGAACTTCACGATTACGGCTACGGCGCGAAAGTTGGCAACGCGTTCGTTGGTGCAAGCGAGAATACGGACTTTGCGGCTATGAGCGCAGAGGTTAAGGAAAAAACCAACGCAAGCGTTACGTTTATCGATATATCCGCCGATAAAGAGAACCAAAACGGAAATCAATCCGAGAATAAAAACGCAAGTGCGGACGGCGAGGGCGGAAACGCAACCGAAAACGCGGACGAATCCGAACATTCTTCTATTGAAAATAACGAAAAATAATATATAATATCTATATAGTGTAGCAACAAGGAGGGACTTATGAGCGACGAAATCAAAAACGCGGATATTCCGCAAGAGGAATCGCAAGGAGACGTAAACGGTCTTGAAGAAAACGTCGAAAAAGAGGGTATACTCAAAGACTTCGACGGCAAAAAGGCAAACAATGGCAAAAAAGAGAAAAAACAACTCACGCCCGAACAAAAGAAAAGAAAAACCGCAAAAGCCTTGATTATCACGGGCTGCGTGGTGCTTGCAATCGTCATCTTTTTCAGCGGTTGCGCCATTGCCTCGACCGTCAATACCAACGCGCACCTTTCGCTTGCTTCGAGTTTTGAAAAGGTCGAATACACCGAACATACGCAACTCGTTCCGACTTTCGACAACGAACTCGGACACTGGACGTTTGAAAAAGAGGCGGACAGAGATTTCAAAGTGTTGCAATTCACCGACGTACATATCGGCGGCGGCGCGTTTTCGGGCACGAAAGACAACTGGGCTATGAGTGCGGTTGCAACGATGATTCGTCAATCTCAACCCGACCTCGTGGTCGTAACGGGCGATATTGCGTATCCCGTT
Organism: uncultured Clostridia bacterium; assembly: GCA_934254715.1. GTDB lineage: Bacteria > Bacillota > Clostridia > Christensenellales > CAG-917 > CAG-475. The sequence goes on from CAKQLT010000090.1 coordinate 4,266, forward strand.
CCCTTCCAAGCGGGTACGTTCAACAACCTCAACGCAACCAAAATATTTGCGAATATGATGGAAAATCTCGGCGTGTACTGGACGTTTGCGTTCGGCAACCACGACACCGAGATGTACAGCCTTTACACGCGCGACCAAATCTGCGATTACTATGCAAACGCAGGTTTCAAATATTGCCTTTTCAGAGCAGGTTTCTGCGACGAGAAAGACGTGATAAGCAAAACTTCGAGAGGTTTTGGCAACGACGTCATCGTGGTCAAGAATCCGAGCGGCTCTGAAAATCCCATCAACCAAGCACTCGTCACGTTCGACAGCCACAGTTACACCGACGGCGACTATTTCGGTATGGCGTGGAAATACGACAATATCCATCAATGCCAAATCGACTGGTACGCAACCGAGATGGACAAACTCAAAGCAATCAACAATAACGTCGAAGTCAACAACCTCGTGTTCTTCCACATTCCGCTCACCGAGTACCGCGACGCGTGGGCAAACGTCATCGAATCGGGCAAATCCAAAGACGAATTGACCCGCGGAACGATTCTTACGTCGGATAAAGGCACAACCGAGTTTATTTACGGAACTATGGGCGAATCCGACAAGAAGAAAAACGGCGTTCGCACCTACGGCGTATTCTGCGGCAGCAGCACCGACACGCTTTTTGAAACGGGTCTTACGCACGGTATGCAAGGCGTTTTCTGCGGACACGACCACTACAACAACTTTTCCGTAAACTACATGCCGACCGGTGCATCTCGATCCATTCGTCTCACCTACGGTATGTCCATCGACTATCTCGCCTACGCCGGCATTTACAAAGAAAATTCTCAACGCGGCACGACTGTCATATCTCTCAAATCGGACAGCACGTTCGAGTGCGTTGCAAAGAATTATTATGCGGACTTTACGGGGGCTAACGACTACGTCGCCAACCATTAAAACCGCGCTATTGAGCGAATAACATCGTCAACGCCCTTTTGTTCACCCGTCACGTACGATTTAGTACGCTGGGCGGGTTCGCAAGAGGGCGTTTCCTTGTTTTTCATCTCAATATCGCGGTTTTTTAATTAGGGTTGCCATTCAAGGGGTGCTTTCGCGTTATGCATCGATTTATCGAGGTCTTATACTGTGTAAAATTGCGAATAACTGTGTCAACGCCCCTCTCGAAAAAAAGAGGGGCGTTTTTCGACCTCTACAAAAGTGTAACGGGGGAAATCTAAAATAGAATTTCCCCTTTCCTCAGGTGTTTTCCCTATCGCCGTTCCCCCTCTGCACAAGTTTGAGGGAACCCACGGCGACCGC
>CAKQLT010000091.1:0-5451 GCA_934254715.1 uncultured Clostridia bacterium
GCGCAGTCGCTTGTACTGTTCGTCAAGTTCGGCGCTCATAGGCTCGCCGCCTTGCGGCTCGTGTTCCGTCTGCGAATTTGCACATTCCGTGTATAAGTAGGCTTCGAATGAGTGTTCGTTTCGGGTGCGGGTGTCCCGCCCGCAATTATTAATTATTCATTATTAATTATTAATTTTTATCATATTCTTAAATATGAATAAAACCGCAAAATCTTTCGGCATAGTCACGGGGTTTTCAATCGTGACAAGGCTCGTTTCGTTTATCTTCAAAATGTGGATGTCCCGCTCGCTCGGCGCGGAAGTCGTCGGACTCTACCAAATTGCGTTGAGCGTTCTGCTTATGCTCTTTACAATCACCGCAGGCGCGCCCACCGTCCTTTCGAGAAAAATTGCGGAATCGAGCGGCAATCTCAAAAAGCAAAACTCGCTTCTGACCGCTTCCGTGATTATGGGACTCGGCATATCGACGGCGATTTGCGCCCTCTTTTACGGCTTGGGAACGAGAATCTCGCCGCTGTTTTCAAATCCCGATTGCTTACCCATATTCTTCATTATGTTGCCCACAATACTCACCTCAACGCTTTATGCGTCGCTTCGCAGTTGGTTTTGGGGCAGAAAAAAGTTTTTGGCGTTTTCGTCAACCGAACTTATCGACGAAATCGTAAAAATCGCGCTTTCTATCGCATTTACGGGCGGTTTGATTTCTCGTCTTAACGGCGCGCAAAACATCGCTCTTGCAATGACGATTTCCGACCTTGCGTGCGTGCTTATACTTCTCGTGCTGTTCTTTGCAACGGGCGGAAGACTTACGAAACCGAGCGGTTTTAAGGAATTGACGTTGAAAACCATTCCCCTTTCGGCAACTCGCATAATCACTTCCCTCGGCGCGTCGCTCACCGCCCTAATTCTTCCCAAAATGCTCGTAAAAGCGGGACTTACGCTTGCGGAAGCCACGGCGCAATACGGCAGAGTCGCGGGTATGGCGTTGCCGCTTATTATGGCGCCCGTGACGTTTATAGGCGCGCTGTCCGTCGTGCTCGTTCCCGACGTTGCAGAGTTGCGCGCAAAAGGCAATATGGACGCGGTGCGCTCGAAGATGTCCACTTCTCTGCTGTTTTCCGTCATAATCGCAAGTCTGTTTTTCGCGATATATCTGCCGCTCGGTCAAAGCCTCGGACAACTGCTGTTCAAGGACAGCGAGGCGGGCAAATTCGTGTCCTACTGCTCGCTTATGCTATTTCCAATCGCCACCGCTCAATCCACCACGCCTATGCTCAATTCGCTCGGAAAAGAGCGCGTAACGCTGATCGGCACGGTCATAGGCGCAAGCGCGATGATTCCTTGTATTCTCTTTATGCCGAAATACATCGGCATTTACGCAATGGCTCTCTCGACGGGATTGTGCTTTTTGCTCATAGCAATCATCAATCTCATAGTCCTAAAAAAAGAAGTCGGCTCGTTTGCGAATCACAAGAAAAATCTTCCCCTCATTTTACTGTCGATTCCGCTTGCCGTAACGGGTCTTTTCGGCGCGAAACTGCTTTGCAGATACGCCGACTATATCACGGCAATCGTCGTCGTGGGCGTGTACATACTTTTCTTTTTCTTCCTCATCATATCCGCGTTCAACGTGGTTGACGTGACCGCTTGCATAAAAATGCTTGCGCCACAAAAGGCAAGCAAAACCACAATCAAATCAACAAACAGACAGCACAAAAAGCACACAAAATCGGTGCAAAATCGGCACAAAAAAAGCACGAAACCACAAGGAAAACCGAACGAAAACGGCACGAAAAGGGTGCGAAATCATACGAAAAAACGTTGCGGCAACGAAACCGCCGAAGTACGGGTATAAACGAGGCTAAATGCGGCGAGATTTCGCAAAAAATCCGATAATCGCATAAAAAAACGCCTTATAAGCAAACTACGCATATGCTCAATTTGTTTATAAGGTGTTTAATTTTATACTTCGTATTGCTTGTGGCAATGCGTTTGATGGGCAAACGTCAACTCGGCGAATTGCAACCCTTTGAACTTGCGATAACTCTCGTCGCGAGCGACCTCGTTTGCATACCTATGGCGGATTCGTCAATCCCGATTTTGTACGGAATTATCCCCGTATTTTCGCTGTTTTTGGTGCATATCATCATCACCAAACTCGCAACGAAAAGCAAAAAATTCCGCAAATTCCTCAACGGCAAACCCATCATTATCATACAAAAAGGCAACATTTTGCCCGACGTTATGAAAGAACTCAACCTCAACATCGACGACGTTATGGAAGCGTTGCGCGGCGCGGGTTGCTTCAATCCGTCCGAAGTCGAGTATGCGATTTTAGAAACCAACGGCAATATGAGCGTGCTTCAAAAGTCGCAAAACAGACCGCTTGCGCCGTCCGACGTCGATATAAAACCGCCCGAAGCCGAAATTCCAGTAACCGTGATTATGGAAGGCGAGTTCGTTGCCGAAAACCTTGCGACGCTCGACGGCGACGTAAAAGAGGACGTGCTCAAATATCTCGACGACATAAAACTCAAACAGCAAGACGTGCTCGTGCTGCTCGTTGCGGGGCAAGACGTGTTCGTTCAACCCTACAAAGGCGAATATATCACCTCGACTTTGCCGCAACAAAGCGACGCGCAAGACGACGAACAAGACCGTTCGCAAGAAGTCAAAAATGCGTTTTTATCCTATCGCGGGGGTGAGAAGCAATGAAAAAAGTCGTGCTTGCAATCGTGATTTTGATAATCATCGTGACGGGCGGCATACTCGAAGACTTCTATATTCACAAGACTTTTTCCGCTTTGAACGAAAAACTCACGTCCCTTGAAAACTCGATAATAAATCAAAGCGAGGATTGCCTCGACAAAGCGAACGAGATTTTCGAGTGGTGGGAAAAGAAGCGTATGTATATGGAACTTTTTGCTTACTCGCCCGACGTCCGTTCGTTCTCGGTTGCGCTTGCCGAAACGCAAGGCTCGCTAGAATGTGAGGACTATCAGAACGCGCTTTCAAAGTGCCGCTCGCTTATCGTAATGGCAGACAACATCAAACGTCTGCTCGATTTCAATGCGGAAGACATAATCTGATAACGCGGTGCAGAGAATATAAAAGAGCGAGGCAAACTCGCTCTTTTTTGCTATTCTCGTTTTGGCGATTTTGCATATCGGTGTTCTTATATTTTCATATTCTCATATGCGCATATTTGCATATATGCAAATTAGAAAAGGTCTTTCAAATCGTATACGTCGCCCGCGCCTATCATCAAAACCACGTCGTGGTATTTTGCGTGCGATTTGACAAAATCGAGCGTTGATTGCTTGTCTTTGACAAGATAAACGCCCTTTTTGCGATATTTGTCGAAAATCGCCGTTGCCAAAACGTCGCTTTCGACGCCGTTTGAAGGCACTTCGCGCGCGGCGTACGTCGGCATTATCGCAAGCGTTTTCACGCCGTTGTTTTTTTCGCCGAGCACTCTTGCGAAATCGTCGAGATACGCTTTCGTGCGCGAATACGTATGCGGCTGAAAAACCACGAGCAGTTTGCCGAGTTTTGCGGCGCGAGATATGACCGATTGAATTTCGCTCGGATGATGTGCAAAGTCGAAATACACTTTCGTTTTTCCGACGTCGCGCACACGCTCGAATCTGCGTTTTACGCCTTTGTACTTTTGCAAGGCACACACGCTTTTTTCAAAATCCAAACCGCACGCCGAAGCGGCGGCAAGCGCAAACGTTGCGTTCTCGAAGTTATATCGTCCGTCGTCTTGCAATTTGAGCGTGGACATTTTTTTGCCGTCGCAAACCATTGCGCCGCTCGGATTGACGAACGCGTGCATTCTCTTTTGATTGCCGTTTTGCACGCACACGCAAAATCCGTTACGCTTTTTGCCTATACTTGCGCCTATCAAATCGAGGTTGCTTTGCTCTACGATTTTGATTTTCGATTTTTCAAGAAACGCCGCAAAAGTATCCTTCACGCTTTTCAGACTGTCGTAGCAATCGGGATGGTCGCACTCGGCGTTCAACACCGCCGCAACGTCGGGCGAAAGCGCAAGCAAATTGCGCTTGTACTCGCAAGCCTCGCAAACGAATATGCAATCTTTCAAATCCTCAATTCTTTCTGCACCCGTATTATTGACGTAATTTGAAAAATCTATGCTTTCACCGCCTATCATCGAGACAAATTTCACGCCGTTTTCAAAAAGAATTTGAGTGAGCATTGCCGTAGTCGTGGTTTTGCCGTGCGTGCCCGCAATTGCCACGACCTTTCCGAACAAATGCGAAACTTCCGCAAGAAACTCGTGTCGCTCGTACGTAGGTATACCCGCTTTTTTTGCGAAAACGAGTTCTTGATTATCCTTCGGAATCGCCGACGAAAACACCAAAAAATCAGACTTTTCAAGCAAAGAAAAGTCGGGATTTTTGCTTATTTTCGCACCGTTTTTTATAAGTTCTTTGCACAAATCGTTGATTTTTGCGTCGCTTCCGCAAACGTCGATTCCGAAATCCGCCGCGAATTTGGCAAGCGCGTTCACCCCAACGCCGCCTACCCCCACGAAATAGCCTCTTTTTACCGCCGAGAAATCCATATTTCATTATATGAAACCGCACCCGATTGCGCATACGTCTTTGAAAGAAAAGCCGCACAAACGCAATATTTTTCGCTATAATATTCATACATTTGTGTGATATATGTATTGTTTTGATACTAATTTGAGATTTTGTATTGTTATTTTTCTACTATCGTGCTACAATAAGTAAAATCACCGAGGTGTGCATATGAAAATTTCAGACGTCAGAATCAGATTAATAGACCAAGAAGCAGGAAAATTGAAAGCGGTTGCGTCACTCGTCATCGACGATTGTTTTGCCGTCCACGACATAAAGATAGTGGCGGGCGAAGGCGGCGCGTTTATCGCAATGCCGTCGAGAAAAACGCCGGACGGCGACTATAAGGACATCGTCCACCCCATCAACACGCAAACGCGCGAACTTTTCAAAGAAGCCGTCCTCGAAGCATACGGAAAAGCCGTTGCGGAACAGCCCGTGTAATTTTTGCGCAAAAAACCGCTGTTTTTTAAGCGCAATATCACTATATTTTAGGCGAAAAATTACTATATTTTAGGCTAAATATATCACTATATTTTAGATGAAAAAAACGTCGTTTATTTAAGAAAAATCGCTCGTACGGGGCGATTTTTTTGATGTTCACCGCCCCGAAAGAATAGAGTTAAAAATCACGCATATTTTCATATCGGCAATCGTGCATACGTTTGATTTGAATATGTACATATTTGCAATTTCGCATATGTTCACATAGATTGAGTTTGCAAAAGCAAATTATTATATGTGTTCATATAAAAATCGTTGATAATAAAAATCCACCAGCTTAGCTGGTGGTTTTTAATTTGAGGGTATAACCCTCTGCTATTAGCATAGCGAAATCGCT
>CAKQLT010000092.1:0-5410 GCA_934254715.1 uncultured Clostridia bacterium
CTATTTTGGAACTAACGGACAAATTTTGGCCACGAGTACCTGAAGATTATTATTTCGGGGTCCCCGCAAAACAGAATCGTTTTGTGGGGTGGACAAAAGGTCGCCGCGTCCGAATCCGAGCGTTCATAATCTGCGCTCTCAAAACGAGTGACGGGCAACTCGCGCTGTCGTTCCGCGCGCCGTGCGATGGGGATGCCCCTATTTTGGAACTAACGGACAAATTTTGGCCACGAGTACCTGAAGATTATTATTTCGGGGTCCCCGCAAAACAGAATTGTTTTGTGGGGTGGACAAAAGGTCGCCGCATCCAAATCCGAGCGTTCATAATCTGCGCTCTCAAAACGCATATCGTTTTTTTGGAACTAGTAGACAGAACAGACTTACTAAAACTGCTTTAAGAGGACAATAGAATAAAAAATATGAATTTTGAAAACGTTTTTACACCGTACAAAGCGCGGAAACTTACAGAATCCGACGTTTCCGACATCTTGAACTTGTATTCGGAAAACACGGAATACTTTAAGCATTGTCCGCCGAGTCCGAACCGCAAAACCGTAAAAGAAGATTTGGTCGCTTTACCACCGACAAAAGAAGCGGCAGATAAATACTTTATAGGCATTTTCGACGGTGATTTTCTCGTTGCGGTAATGGATTTGATTGACAAATATCCCGATAACGGAACTGCTTTTATCGGACTTTTTATGGTATCGAAAAACTGCCAGAGAAAAGGCGTAGGAACTTATATCGTCAATGCGCTGTCGCAGACGCTCAAGACAGAGGGATATAAGCGTTTAAGACTCGGATACGTCAAAACCAACTTGTCCGCACAGAGTTTTTGGCTCAAACAGGGCTTTCGACCGACGGGTGCGGAATTTGTGAGGGAACTCTATACGGTTGTCGAAGCCGAAAAAACGTTATAGTTATTTCCCTGTTAATTATAGTTATTCTTTGATTTATATTTGTCGCGCGCGTGGCGCGCTTTTTTTAGTATGTTTATATATTTTATTACTCATTATAATCAATATAACGTCCGCAAAAATCGGTGGGGCGCGAGATGGGCGGAATCACCGTTGAAAAAATATAAAAAATAACAAAAAATGTAAAAAAATATGTGCTAAAAGTATTGACATTTAGCAAAAGAGGACATATACTGTTAGCAATCAAAGCGAAAGACTGCTAAAAGTCATAGCGAGGAAAGACGTTATGGGAAAAGAGTTGACTGAAAGGAAAAAAAGAATATTGCACGCGTTGGTTGACCTGTATATATCTACGGGACAACCCGTGTCCAGTTCGGATATTCAAAGCAAGTATTTGCCCGAAGTCAGTTCTGCGACCGTGAGGGCGGAACTCAGCGCGCTCGAAGCACTCGGATATATCGAACAACCGCACACGTCGGCAGGACGCGTACCGCTCAAAGACGCTTACAAGTTCTACGTCGAAAGCATAAGTTCGTTCGAGGGCAATATGCTCACCGACCAAGAAACCGCACTCATTCGCGACAGATTTATGAACAAACTCGGCAAAATCCAAGATATGTCCATAGAGGCTGCGAAGATAATAAGCGACGCGACGAATTACACGTCGTTCATCGTGGAAAAGAACGCGCAAGACGTCGTTATCGAGGAAATCAAACTCGTGCCGCTCAAAAACGGCAAGGCGGTCGTGCTTATCGTCACGGACAGCGGTATGATTGCCGACAAGGCGATTGACATTCCCGAGGACGTGAGAGCGGAATATATCGACACGGCAACGAAAGTTCTGAACAAGGTTTTTCAAGGCAGAAACATCAAGGATATGGACAGATTCGACCTTGCGGAAATCGACGTCGAACTCAAAGGCTTCGAGGACATACTCGACGACGTGCTGGGAATACTTCGTATATATCTGTCCGAGCATAGCGACAGAAACGTATTCGTGGAAGGCGCGCTCAAAATGCTCGATTATCCCGAATACAACAACGTCGAGGACGCAAAAAACTTCCTCTCGGTCATATCCGACAAAGAGAATATCGGCGACTTGCTTTCGAGCGAGGACGGCTCAATCGAGTTCTCGGTGAGAATAGGCAAAGAAGAACGTGGCGTCGACAAATGCGCAATCATCACGGCTTCGTACAAAGTGGGCGACGAGGTGGTCGGCGAGGCGGGCGTTATAGGACCCGAACGTATGGACTACAAAAAGGTTATCGGCGTGCTCGATTGTATGAAGAAAACAATCGCGAGCGTGGTGAAGGACAAAAAGGACAACGAGGACTGAAATGAAAAACAAAGATAAATACGAAAACAAAAACGAAAATAAAGTCGAAAGCCAAAACGCCGAACAAGCGGAAGCGGAAGTCAAAGAGGACGAGAAAAAGTCCTTCGAGATAGAACGCGAGGGGCTTAGCGACGAGGAATACATCGCCGCACTCGAAGAAAAACTCGGACAAGCAATCGCAGAGGCAGAAACCTGCAAAGGTTTGACTCAAAGACTGCAAGCGGATTTCGACAACTACCGCAAGCGCAACAATTCCATTGCCGAAGATATGAAGCAACTCGGACAATCCATAGTGATTGAAAAGATGCTTTCAGTGCTCGACAACTGCGACCTCGCAAGAAAGTACGTCAAAGACGAAGCGGCTCTTACGGGATTCAATATGATGGAAAGTCAGATTCTCGGCGCACTCGGCGGATTCGGACTCACCGAAGTGGACGCAATAGACAAAGACTTCGACGCAAAGTTTATGAGCGCGGTTGAAAGAGTCAAGGACGAACAGAAACAAGGCAAAGTGGTCGAAGTGCTTGCAAAAGGATATATGCTCGGAACGAAACTTTTAAGACCCGCAAGCGTAAAAGTCGGATATTGGGAAGAATAAGCAAAGAGTATAGAAGCAAAACAATAAACAGTAAACAATAATAAGACATTTCCGCAGCAATGCGAAAACATAAAAATATAAAGAAAATAAGTTTTATTCCCGTTAAAGCGGGAAAAGGAGAAATAATATGGGAAAGATTATCGGTATTGACCTTGGTACGACAAACTCGTGCGTAGCAGTTATGGAAGGCGGTGAAGCGGTGGTTATCCCCAACGCCGAAGGTATGAGAACGACCCCGTCCGTCGTGGCGTTCACAAAGGACGGCGAAAGACTCGTCGGCGAAATCGCTAAACGTCAAGCGGTCGCAAACCCCGAACATACGGTAAGTTCCATCAAGAGAGAGATGGGCTCGGATTATAAAGTTAAAATCGAAAACAAAGAATATACGCCGCAAGAAATCTCGGCAATGATTTTGACCAAACTCAAAAACGACGCAGAGAAGTATCTCGGCGAAAAGGTTACGGAAGCGGTTATCACCGTTCCCGCATACTTCACGGACTCTCAACGTCAAGCAACCAAAGACGCGGGTAAGATTGCGGGCTTGGAAGTGAAACGTATCATCAACGAGCCTACGGCGGCGGCACTCGCTTACGGTATCGATAAGGACGAGAACAAGAATCAGAAAGTCCTCATCTTCGACCTCGGCGGCGGCACGTTCGACGTTTCTATCCTCGAACTCGGCGACGGCGTATTTGAAGTTCTCGCAACCGCTGGTAACAACCGTTTGGGCGGCGACGACTTCGATAAACGCATTATGGACTGGATTACGAGCGAGTTCAAGAAAGAACACGGCGTTGACCTCACCAAAGACAAGATGGCAATGCAACGTATCAAAGAAGCCGCAGAAAAGGCAAAAATCGACTTGTCCGGCGTGACTAAAGCGAAGATTTCGCTTCCGTTCATCGCAATGGAAAACGGCGTGCCTATGCACCTCGATATGGAACTTACCAGAGCAAAATTCGATTCGCTCACCGAAGACCTCGTCAAGGCAACGCAAGGTCCTATGCAACAAGCGCTCAAAGACGCAGGGCTCAGTTACAACGACATCGCAAAGGTCATTATGGTCGGCGGTTCGACTCGTGTCCCCGCAGTGTACGAATCGGTTAAACGCATCACCGGCAAAGACCCGTATAAGGGAATCAACCCCGACGAGTGCGTGGCTCTCGGCGCGGCAATTCAAGGCGGCGTTCTCGCAGGCGAAGTGAAAGATATGCTTTTGCTCGACGTCACACCGTTGTCACTCGGCATCGAAACTCTCGGCGGCGTTTGCACAAAACTCATCGACAGGAACACTACAATTCCTACGAGTAAATCGCAAATATTCAGCACGGCAGCAGACAACCAAACCGCAGTCGACATTCACGTTTTGCAAGGTGAAAGACAATTTGCTCGCGACAACAAGACGCTCGGCAGATTCGAACTCGTCGGTATCGCACCCGCACCGCGCGGAATCCCGCAAATCGAAGTCACCTTCGACATCGACGCAAACGGTATCGTATCCGTCAAGGCTTGCGATAAGGCTACGGGCAAATCTCAATCCATCACCATCACCGCGTCTTCCAACCTCACCGAAGCGGACATCGACGCCGCTGTCAAGGACGCAGAGAAGTACGCAGAAGAAGACAAGAAGCGCAGAGCGGTCGTGGACGCAAAGAACAACGCAGAACAACTTATCTTCGCAGTCGATAAATTCGTAAGCGAAAACGGCGAGAAACTCGAAGAAGCAGACAAGACGCAAGTCACCGAAGCGACGAAGACCGCAACCGAAGAACTTGCAAAAGCAGAGAGCGAAGACGACGTGAAAGCGGTTGTCGAGAAATTGACGAAAGTCACCGACCCCATCTTCACGAAGTTCTATCAACAAAACCCCGAAGCGGCGGCAGAAGCGGCAAAGCAAGCGGGAATTAATCCCGAAGACTTCCAAGGCGGCGCAAATCCGGACGGCGGCGTAGACGGAACGGTTGAATGATTATAGACAAAAACAATAACGAATCGAGGCGCAACGGGCAACCGTTGCGCCGAGACGTATAAAAAGAAACTCGGTTCTATCAAAGATTATCGAGATAACGTGCCAAAAGCACCCAAATACGAATAAAGGCAACCCGATAGGGTTGAAGAATAGATTATGGCAGCAAAAAATTATTACGAAATACTCGGCGTCGAAAAGACGGCTACGGCAGACGAGTTGAAAAATGCCTATCGTAAACTCGCAAAGAAATATCACCCCGATATGTACGTTTCGGCAAGCGAGCAAGAAAAGAAGGACGCAGAGACGAAGTTTAAAGACGTAAACCACGCCTACGAAGTGCTTTCCGATCCTCAAAAGCGCGCGGCATACGACACCTACGGCGACGAAAACGGACCTCAGGCAGGTGCCGGTTTCGGTGGTAACGGATTCAGCGGTAGCGGATTCAGCGGATTTAGCGGATTCAGTACAGGTGGTATGGGCGCAGGCGGATTCGATATGGACGACATATTCTCGTCTATCTTTTCGGGATTCGGCGGTGGTTCGTCGAGAGCGCAACGCGCAAACGCGCCTCAAAGAGGTCAGGATATTCT
>CAKQLT010000093.1:0-5355 GCA_934254715.1 uncultured Clostridia bacterium
AACTACATCAACAGCGATATGGAACCGAGCGACGTGCGCAGTATGTGCTGCCGCTTGCGTCTCGACCTTCGCGAACTTCGCAAGAAATCGGGCGGCTTCTTCGGAAGCGGCGAATCCACGGGTTCTATCGGCGTCGTAACCATCAATATGCCGCGTATCGCGTACGTGAGCAAGACGGAAGACGAATTCTTCAAAGAACTCGAACGCCTTATGAACGTGTCAGCTCGCTCGCTCAAAATCAAGAGAAACGTCATCACCAAACTTCTCGACGAAGGACTTTATCCCTACACCAAGAGATACCTCGGCACGTTCGGCAATCACTTCTCGACGATCGGTCTCGTGGGTATGAACGAGGCTTGCCTCAACGCAAACTGGGTCGGCAAGGATATGACTCACAAGGAAGCGCAAGAATTCACCAAGAAAGTGCTCAACTTTATGCGTGAAAAACTCAGCGACTATCAAGAGCAATACGGCGACTTGTACAACCTCGAAGCAACGCCCGCGGAATCCACTTCCTACCGCCTTGCAAAGCACGACAGAGAAAGATACCCCGACATCATTTGCGCAAGCAATATGGACAACGTGCCCTACTACACCAACAGTTCGCACCTTCCCGTCGGCTACACGAGCGACATCTTCTCTGCACTCGACATTCAAGACGAATTGCAAACTCTCTACACGTCGGGTACGGTATTCCACGCCTTCCTCGGTCAACGCCTCGACAGTTGGCAAGCGGCGGCGAATCTCGTAAGAAAGATTGCGGAAAACTATAAACTTCCCTACTACACGCTTTCGCCTACGTATTCCATCTGCCAAGAACACGGCTATCGCGAAGGCGAACAATACACCTGCCCCATCTGCGGCAAAAAGACGGAAGTTTACAGCCGTATCACGGGTTACTATCGCCCCGTTCAAAACTGGAACGACGGCAAACGCGCAGAGTTCAAAGAGCGTAAAGTTTACGACATCGCAACCTCGCAATATCACGGCAAACATATCGAAGAATTCGTGTGCGACGACCAAGCAACCGGCGAAGTCAAACCGATTCAAAAATCCGAAGCGACCGAGCAATGCGCTTGCACGCAAAAAGGCGGCGACGAAGGTCTTTTGATTTTCACCACGAAGACCTGCCCCAACTGCAAAATGGCAAAGGCAATGCTCGACAAAGCAGGTATCGCGTACACGGTTATCGACGCAGAGGACAACAAAGATCAAACGCTCGCGTTCGGCGTCAAGAAAGCCCCCACGCTTCTCGTTCCCAACGGAAACGGCTACGACGTTTACGACAACGCAAGCAAGATCAAAGGCTATATCGAATCGAGAAAATAAGGAATAAACGATAGCGGTATGGCAACGGCCATACCGCTTTTCTTTTTGAAAAAGCAAGAGGTAATTATGGACAAATTTGATATAATCGTCGTTGGCGCAGGCCCTGCGGGTATGACCGCCGCGCTCAACTGTCTCAGAGCGGGCAAGAGCGTTTTGGTGCTTGAAAGCGACAGTTTCGGCGGACAAATCGCATACTCGCCGAGAGTGGAAAACTTCCCTTCTTATCAAAAGATTTCGGGTTCGGAACTTATGGACAAACTCTATGAGCAAATAACCGAATGGGGTGCGCAAATCGAACTTGAAAAAGCACAATCGATAGTTAAAACGCCGTTTGGGTTTGAATTAACCACCGATTACAACAAATACGAGTGCAAATCAATCATTCTCGCAACGGGCGTTAAACCCCGCAAAATCGGCGTTGAAAGAGAGGACGAACTCGTCGGCAGCGGCGTAAGTTACTGCGCGCTTTGCGACGGCGCGTTCTATTCGGGCGAAGACGTTTGCGTGATAGGCGACGCCAACACCGCCCTTCAATACACGCTCGTTTTGAGCGGATATTGCAAGAGCGTGCATATCTGCACTTTGTTTGACAAGTTCTTCGGCGACAAGGCTCTTTTGGACCTCGTGCTTGCCCGCCCCAACGTCAAATACACGCACAACCTTTCCTTGAAAGAGTTTATCGGACAAGACGAACTCAGCGCGCTTCGCTTTGAAAACACGATTACCCACGAAGACGTAACAGTCGAGGCAAAATGCGCGTTTATCTGCATAGGTCAAGTGCCCAACAACACTGCTTTTGCAAACCTCGTCGAACTCGACAAAGCGGGCTACATCGTTGCAGACGAAAACTGCACGACGTCTTGCGAGGGCATATTCGTAGCCGGCGATTGCAGAACCAAGAAAATCCGCCAACTCGTTACGGCGGCTTCGGACGGTTCGATTGCGGCGTTCAACGCCTGCGCGTACGTTGACAAAGTGAACGGATAAAACCTAAAATAAAACCTAAAAGAACGACGCGGACGCTTCCGCGTTTTTCTTTTTCAACCCTCGCCATTCAATTTGGCAAAACGAATATTATGACGATTCTTATAGACGTTGACAACACCCTACTCGATTTCGATAAGTGCGCAAACGAAAGCATAAAAAACGCTTGCGCTCGTTTCGGCATAGACAAAGCAAACGAAATTTGCGAGATATTCCACCCTTTCAACCTTTCGCTTTGGCAACAACTCGAACGCGGCGAATTGACAATGGAAAAACTGCTCGAAACGAGGTTCAATTCCCTTTTTGAAAGAGTGGGCGTAACGGCGGACGGAATAGCGTTTGAAACCGCTTTTCACGAAGGACTTGCCGAAAGTGCGGTTTCGGTTGACGGCGCAAAAGATTTGCTCGAATACCTTTCCTCGAAATACGACATATACGTCGCAAGCAACGCCCCTCTCGGACAGCAAACCAAACGATTGAAAAAGGCGGGATTCGACGAATATATAAAAGGATATTTCGTGTCCGCAGAAATAGGCTACCTCAAACCCAACAAAGAGTTTTTCGACGCGTGCTTTGCAAAACTCGACGAAAAACCGCAAGACGTCTATATGATAGGCGACTCGCTGACCGCCGACATAAACGGCGCGCGCAATTACGGCATAAACACGATTTGGTTTGACAAATACCGCACGGGAAAGCAAGCCGATTGCGACCACACCGTCACCGACCTATTCAAAATAAGAAATATCTTGTAAGACAATAGTAGTAACTGATTAAGGAATAAAAACAATATGAACGAATATATCAATTTAACGTTAGAAAATATCGACGATGAACACATTTGCTGTGCTATCGGTGACCCAAAACACCAACAAGGTGTTAATAAGAAAAAGGAATGGATAAAAAGCAAATTAAAGGACGGGCACGTATTTAGAAAGCTAAATGCAAGGGGTAAGATTTTTATTGAATACGAACCGATAGAAACCGCTTGGGTGCCTATTAGTGCAAAGAACTATGAATATATTTATTGTTTATGGGTTGCGGGAAGTTTCAAAGGCAAAGGCATTGCAAAGGAATTATTGGAATATGCCATAAAAGACGCTAAGGATAAAAATATGAGTGGCATTTGCACGTTAACTTCTAAAAAGAAAAAACCGTTCGTTGGCGAAAAGAAATTCTTTGAGCATTATGGGTTTAAGGTTGTAGATGCCATTGAAGATTATGAGTTGTTAGCATTACAATTTGACGATAATGAAGTGCCTAAATTTAACGATAATGCTCGGAATATGAAAATAGACGACCAAGATTTTACTATTTACTATAGCAACGAGTGTCCTTATGTAGAATATGAAGTCAAAGAACTGACCGACTATGCAAAGGCAAATAATATCAATATAAATTTCATCAAGATAGACACTCTGGAAAAAGCCAAAAATGCGCCTTGTGTATTCAATAACTGGGCTAATTTTTATAAGGGTAAGTTTATATCAAATACCATATTAAACGCTAATTCTTTTGAAAAGCTTATTAAATAAAATATCCCCCCCACCTAAAAATGTGGGGATTTTTTTTATCCATTAATTTATTCTTTTATGTTTGTTTTTTGATTATTACTAGCAGCGTTCCTCGTTTTTTTCTGCCGATTTCAAATACGCTATCCGTTTAGCGGTTTTTTCACAGTTTGCTGTCAATCAAGGAGAGCAAAATCTTTCGTCCGTCGGTGAGATTTATATAAAACATATACCCCATCTCTTTGTCGAGATATTCCACATCTTTAACCTCGTCGATTTCCATCGATATTAACTCTCCGATTTTCGTCAACAGTTCTTCCATAGGGCGTTCTCCTTTGTTTTGATAAGTTTATTATATGACCCCATTTGTACAAATTCAAGTCTTTGGGGACAAATGGGGGCATACTATTTTTGTAGAAAAATGTAGGAGTTTGTCGCAAAATGTCGGAAAATAACGAAAAATTGACTGAGTGTTTCGCGGAGCGACTTTGCGACCTTATGCAAGAAAACAAAACCGACGTCGGTTGTCTTTCTCGCGATTTGAACCTCAACCCCTCTGCCGTGTACAAGTGGCTTAGGAAAGTATCTTTGCCTAATTTTGAAAACGCAATCGTGCTTTCGGACGGCTTCGGCTGTTCGCTTGACTATCTTTTCGGACTCAAAGAACTGGACGTACAGTACACGCCGCACTCGCCCCTCTTGTCTTTTAAGGAACATTTTGAAAAAATCCTTTGCGAAAAGAAAATCACCGAGTACCGCCTCGTCAGACAGACGGGCATTTCCCGCAGCAAAATCGCGTCTTGGCGAAAAGGCGTGAGTTTGCCGAGCATTCCGAGCCTTGTTTCGGTTGCCACCGCCCTCGATTTGACTCTCGACGCGCTCGTTGGCAGAGATTGACGTTTTATCGTTTTCCGATTATTTTACTTTCAGCGTATAACTTGTACAGAATATGTACATTTTTACTTATCATAGTACACAATTTGTACAATGTCAAGTATGAAACATCAAATCGGCGAAAATTTGAAACTATTGCGCAAAAGCGCACGTTTAACGCAACAGCAAGTTGCGGATGCATTGCACATATCTCGAGTAAATTACACAAGATACGAAACGAACGCAGTCAATCCCGATTTTGACACGTTGATAGCCCTCGCCGACTTTTTCGACGTAACGTTGGATTCGCTATTTAATAGGGATTAATTTAATTAAGAATATTATCCAATCATTAATAAAATAATGCGGTAAACGCAACTCTGCAAAACCGCCGTCCGCGAACTTGTTGAGCGGACTTTCTAACGCTCACTCATTCGAAGTGTGCTTATTAACGGTATGTGCAATTTCGAAGACGGAACGCGAGCCGCAACGGCGGCGAGAAAGCGAACGCCGAGCTTGACGATTAGTACAAGCGACTGCGCCGTTTGGGTGCGAAGCTGGCGCACAAAGCGCAGTGGCATAAGTAGAGAAATGTCCCTATCTATGCGAGTGCTGAGTGTTGCCCCACGCGAAGCGGACGCCGTGGGTTCCCTCAAAG
>CAKQLT010000094.1:0-5242 GCA_934254715.1 uncultured Clostridia bacterium
ACATATCTCTGAGACGTTTTACTATCTTGACGAGTTCTGTGGCCGTATAATCGACTTCTTCCATAGTGTTGTGCTTGCCGAACGTGAATCTTATCGAGCCGTGAGCCGTGCCGACGGGAACGCCGATTGCAAGCAAAGTTCTTGACGGTTCGAGAGAGCCAGACGAACACGCAGAACCCGACGAAGCGCTGATTCCCGCAAGGTCGAGCGAGAACAAGATTGATTCGCCTTCGATATAGCGGAAACTGAAGTTTGCATTGTTGGGAAGACGTTTAGAGGTGTCTTTTGCACCGTTGTAGTAGATGTCGTCGATTTCGTTCAACACACGCTCTACGAAGTGGTCACGAAGCGAAGCGACGTATTTGTCGTCTTCTTCGATAGTTTTGAGTGCGTCGTCGAGTGCGACTGCCATACCCACAACGCCGGGCGTGTTGGTCGTGCCGCCGCGGTGTGCTCTTTCTTGCTCGCCGCCGGTGAGGAATTTTTCGATGCGGATGCCGTTTCTGACGTACAGCATACCCATTCCTTTCGGGCCGTAGAACTTGTGTGCCGACATAGAAAGCATATCGACGCCCAAATCCTTGACGTTGTACTTAATCGCGCCCGTTGCTTGCACAGCGTCCGTATGGAACAATACGCCGTGTTTGTGCGCGATTTCGCAAAGTTCCTTGATAGGTTCGACCGTGCCGATTTCGTTGTTTGCAAACATAATGCTCACAAGCACCGTATCGGGACGGATTGCCTTTTCGAGGTCTTCGGGCGATACGAAACCTTCGTTGTCTACGGGTAGATAAGTAACTTCCCAGCCGTATTTTTCGAGCTGCTTGCACGTGGTGTAAATCGCGGGGTGCTCGATGACCGACGTGACGATATGTTTGCCTTTTTGGATATTTTGAAGCGCAGTGCCTTTGACAGCCCAGTTGTCCGCTTCCGTACCGCAAGAGGTAAAATAGATCTCGCTCGGTTTTGCGCCTATGCAATTTGCAAGCATTTGACGTGCGTCGTCAACGGCTTTTGCGCCTTCGCGACCATATATGTGTTGGGAATTAGGATTGCCGAACACATCGGTAAAATAAGGCTTCATAGCCTCGAACGCTTTGTTCGATAGCGGCGTAGTTGCCGCGTGATCGAGATAAATTCTGTCCATATATAACCTTTTTGCGCTTTCGCGCTAAAATTTAATTTCCTTTTGTACGTCGCAAGTTCGATTTGAAGAACCGAAAGCAATTCTCTCGAATCCGCCCGACGTTTTCAAATATGAAACTCGTTTCATATTTTGCATAATAGGTATATCACCTACGGGCTAGATTGTCAAGCGTACAAATTATATTTGTACGAGAATTATTCTTCGTCTTCGACGTCGAGAGTTGCGTTGTGATAAACGTTTTGAACGTCGTCGAGTTCTTCGAGTTTGTCAATCATCTTGATGATGGTTGCTTGTTGTTCCGCGCTCGGCGTGACGTAGTTGTCGGGAATCATATCGACTTCTGCCGAAAGCACTTTTACGCCGTCTTTTTCGAGCGCTTCGCGCACCGATTGAAGTTTTGCGGTGTCCGCATATACCTCGAAAACGTCCTCGTCCTCGGAATTGATGTCCTCGAAACCGTCGATTTCGAGAGCGTACATCATCAAATCGTCCTCGGCGATGTCCTCTTTTGCGATGGTGATGACGCCTTTGCGCTTGAACATAAAGGAAACGCAACCCGTCGTACCCATCGAACCGCCGAATTTGTCGAACAAGTGACGAACGTCGCCCGCCGTGCGGTTTTTATTGTCTGTGAGCGCTTCGACGATGATTGCCGTTCCGCCGACGCCGTAGCCCTCGTAGGTCATATCTTCGTAGTTGATAGATCCGAGTTCGCCGCTTGCCTTCTTGATGGAACGCATAATGTTGTCGTTGGGCATATTGTTGTCTTTTGCTTTGGCGATTACTTGCGCGAGTTTGCTGTTGCTGTTGGGGTCTGCGCCGCCGTCTTTGACTGCAACCGCGATTTCGCGTCCGATCTTGGTGAACACGTTTGCACGCGCCGCGTCGGTTTTGCCTTTCTTTTGTTGAATGTTATGCCATTTGCTGTGTCCGCTCATATTGTTCTCCTGTTTATAAAGTTTGATACATCGAAACTGCGGTTGCGACCGCAACGTTCAATGATTCGATTTCGTTTTTCATAGGCAACGAATAGGTGTTTTTCGCCGCGCGTTTGAGAGACTCTCTCACGCCGTGCGCCTCGTTGCCCGCAATCAAAAGCACGGGCGTAGACGGTTTGTTTTGAAGAATATTCATTCCGCCCATATCCAAAACCGCGCTGTTGGTTTCGCTCATAAGTTCGAGCGCGTCGCTTTCGTTTATCTCGTGCAAGCGCACTCTGAAAAGTCCGCCGAGCGTCGCTCTCACCACTTTCGGCGAAAACACGTCCGCCGTGTCCAAAAGGTATACGTCGTTAAAGTCGCACGCGGCAGCAGTACGCAGTATCGTGCCGAGGTTGCCGGGGTCGCTTACGCCGTCGAGCAAAACCGCGTTGCCTTTCGGCATAGCAAATTCGGTTGACGGCATTTTGCAAATCGCAACTATGCCGTACGGCGAAACAGTGTCCGCAACGTACTGCATAACCTCGTCACTCACATAATACACTTGCGCGCGCGTAAAAGCAAGAGCCTCGCGAGATTTTTCGCTACACCCCTCGCCGAACGAGTGCTCGACTTCGCCCTGTCTTTGCAAGGTTGCAAGCACGTATTCGGCCTCTACGCTCGACGGCATATCCTTTATTACGTTCGTCCCTTCAACCAAAAACAGTCCCGACTCTTTGCGGAACTTCTTTTGAGAAAGCGAGCGCGCCTTCTTCACGAATTGATTTTTGGTGGAAGTGATGATTTCTGTCATTCTAACCGCCTTAAATATCGGCTTTCGCACTCAAAAACGAGGGCGAAAATCCGAAAACGGTTCTAAATCAATGTTGCGCATAAAAACCTATGCGCAACATTGAAAAACGATTATTCTATTATGCAAGAGCGTTTTTTGCGCTGTCGCAGAGTGCCGTGAACGCTTTGGGATCGCTGATTGCGATTTCGCTCAAAACCTTTCTGTTGAGGTCGATACCGGCAACTTTAAGACCGTGCATAAGAGTTGAATAACTCATACCGTTGATACGTGCGGCAGCGTTGATACGAGCAATCCAGAGGCTTCTGAAATCGCGTTTCTTTTGCTTTCTGCCGACGTATGCGTACACGCCGCTCTTGAGAAGTTGTTGCTTTGCAACACGATAAAGGGAATGCTTACCTGCATAGTAACCCTTTGCTTGTTTCATTATTTTTCTACGCTTTTTGACTGCGTTTACTGCTCTTTTAATTCTCATTGTTCATTCTCCTTATTTGTACGGCAACAACTTTTTGAGTTCTCCGCATCTCGTTTCGTCTACGTATTCGATGGAACGAAGATCTCTCTTTCTCTTGGTTGTCTTCTTGGTAAGAAGGTGGCTGTGTGCAGAATGGCCTCTCTTGTAAAGACCGTTTGCTGTAACGTGGAAACGCTTCTTTGCTCCGCTATGTGTTTTTTGTTTTGGCATAGGTCTGCCTCCTATTTTATTTTGCTTTTGCTTGCTGGGCAAGCAACAATAGTGTCGTTATTTCTTTTGTGCCGGCGCGAGAATCGTGTAAATCATACGACCTTCTTGCACGGGCTTTTTCTCGACGGTAAATTCGCCGCCGACCATCGCGATGTAGTCTTCAACGATTTTGACCGCGATTTCGGGATGCGCTTGTTGGCGTCCTTTGAGTCTTATCGACGCTTTGACCTTGTTGCCGTCCGCAAGGAATTTTGCGGTTTGTTGGGCAAGTCTCGTAGTGTCGCCGATGTCGATTGTCGCAGAAAGGCGGATTTCTTTGATTTCCATCACTTTCTGATTCTTTTTGGCTTCTTTTTCGCGTTTTTGTTGTTCGTAGCGATATTTGCCGTAGTCCATCAATTTGCAGGTCGGAGGCTGAACGGAAGGCGGTGAAACCTTGCAGATGTCAAGCCCTTTTTCTTCCGCAATCGCTCGTGCATCTCTCATCGAGATAACGCCGTACTGTTGACCGTCGTCGCCGATGAGGCGCACTTCTCTGTCTCGGATTTGTTCATTGATTTGCAGTTCTTTCAAATTGCTACTCCTATACACCTCGAAAGGTTTATTACATAAAAAAGAAGTGTCGAAGCAAAGTTGCCTCAACACTTACCGATTGTCCTTATCATAGACAAGACTTTGTGAAGTGAGAACCATATCGCCGAAGGCTGATGGTGAAAGGCAATACCTTTGCTTTGCTCGTATATACTAACAAAAATAGCGACTCGTGTCAAACGAAAGTCGAATATTTCCGAAAATTTATTTGATTTCGGCAAAAACGCTTATTTAGCGGTTGTTTTCTATTCAAATTTATCCGTTTGTCATTGCGAGAAGCAACGAATGTTGCGACGCGGCAATCAAGGCAAAGCCGCATTTCGCTACACCGGATTCCCACGCTATCGCTCGGAATGACATATGGAAAAGTTGGATTTCACCTTGCGATTCCAGTTCCGTCTTTACAATGCTTGCGTAATGACCGTTGCTGCCTTTGCAAAACTATTTGATTTGATTGGTTGCGACTTCCATAAGGGCGAGTTTTGCAAAGTCGGGAACGCTCATTACGCCGAGGTCGCCGTCGGTGCGGTGACGGACGGAAACGACGCTTTCTTGTGCTTCCTTGTCGCCTACGACAAGTATATACGGCACTTTTTCAAGTTGCGCGTCACGGATTTTTTTGCCGAGTTTCTCGCTTCTTACGTCCGCTTCAGTGCGCAAGCCCATATCGAAAAGTTGATTGCGAATACTCGTCGCGACGTCCGCCGTACGGTCGGTGAGCGACAAAACGCGCACTTGTTCGGGCGCAAGCCACATCGGGAACGCGCCGTTGTACTTTTCTATAAGCATTGCCAAAGTACGCTCGTAACAACCTATCGACGAGCGATGAATTATTATCGGGCGAGCCTTTTCGCCGTTTTCGTCGATGTATATCATATCGAAGCGCGTAGCAAGCGAAAAGTCGATTTGAACGGTGAACAGCGTATCTTCCTTGCCGTGCACGTTTTTGCCCTGTACGTCGAGTTTAGGCCCGTAGAACGCCGCTTCGCCCCACGCTTCCGTATGCTCTATGCCGAGATCGGAAAGGATATTCTGCATTGCGGTTTCCACTCTGTTCCAGTCCTCTGCCGTGCCGACGTACTTGTCGGGAT
>CAKQLT010000095.1:0-5172 GCA_934254715.1 uncultured Clostridia bacterium
GAACAACTGCAACTTGTTGCGGTTGAAGCAAATGGGCTTGTGCGTGACGAAAGTTCGGCGCTCATAGGCTCGCCGCCGTTGCGGCTCGTGTTCCGTCTTCGAAAAGATGTTAAACTTCAAACGAAGTTATTGCAGACTTAATATGCAGGCTTTCAAATCTACCGAGTTTGCCCGTGAGCGCGGAAATGCGCTCTTGAGTGCCTTCCACAATCAGCGCGATTGCGTTTGCTTCCTCTCTGGGTACGCCCATTCTGCCGATTATAATATCTGCAAAATCGCTCAAAACTTTCTGCATTTCGACTGCAATCGTCTTGTCTCCTTTAAGCACGATTCCGACAACGCCTATTCTTTTCATAATTACCTCATTTGCGCCGTGGGCGCGGTTGTATTTGTGCAAAGCACAAGTTGTATTTTCGTCCTATGCGAACGGCTTTAATCGTACGGTTTTGATGGTGCAAGCGAGATGAAGAACAAGGAAGATGCGGCTTGAATCGAAACCCAGTGTACATAGGCGTACACGGTTTCGAGGCAAGGCGTATCTAACGAAGTTATTCGCTCGCTTGCGCCATCAAAAAAGCCGCCGTGCAAAACAACACGACGGCTTTATATCCATATATATAAACCGTAAATCTCGTCTTGCACTCCGTCTTTCGTCAAAAGCCTTGCCATCGTTTCGGGCGCACCCTACACTCCGTCGGCTTCGACGCACATCGTTTTTGATTCGATATTTTTTTATCTATTTTGATATTATTCTATATTTCTCTATATGTCAAGCGTTTTTAGAAAACAAACAGCAATGCCGCGCCGAGTATTCTGCTTTTCAAAAGCACGGGCATATATTCGGCGTCCATAACGCCTTCGGAAATGTTTTCCTTTTGGATTTTCCAATTTGCGATTTGCTTCATCGCTTCTCTGCTTTCGGAATTTTCTGCAAAGAAGTCGGACACAAACAACTTCAAATCCGCTTTTACGCTATCGATGCAAGACGTAATCTTTTGGCTTACGGCGTCGATTCTCGCGACGTTCCATTGATACCATTGCTTGATATACGGAATGTTGCTCTCGTCGGGTTTGCTCGGTCTTGCATACGGATAACTCTCGTCGAGAATACCCTCGATATTGCAAAGCGAGGCTTTGAGATACAACGCTTGTAAATTCGCTTGGGTCGGATTCATCTCGAAATCGTAGTACGCTTGCTTCATTTTCTCGACGTTGGAACTGAACATCAACGAAACAATCATAAGCGCGAGCGTATCGTTGTCGATAACGTCCGAGTGCGCGGGTGTGAAATCCTCGTCGCCGTAATCGTCGTTTACGAGGTCGGAAACGTTGAGAAGCAAGTCGAGCGCGATGACGGGCATTGCCTTTTGATAGCCGTCCTTGCCTTGCTCGCATACTCTGTCGATAAGCGCGTTTATGGCGTTTTGGTCGAATCTTCCTTCCGCCATTATGCCGTCGATGACTCTCGCCGACAAAACGAGTTTGTTGAACGTGTTTGTGGTGTCGTCGAGGGTTTCGTCGTTTTCGAGTTTAACGCAAGACAAGAAGTCCTCGATAAAGGCTTTGCTCGATATGACTTCGCGGCTTGCCTCTGCCACTTCGCACAGCGACGGTATGACGTCGGCAACCATATACGCGTATTTTGCGTAAATCATAATTTGCGCGTACACTTGCGAGGAAATGTTCTTGTCGTCGAAATTCTCGATAAAGAGATTGAGCGCGGCGTCGAGTTTTTCAACCTCGCTTTGCGAAAGCGCGTTTTTGAGTTTGGACACGTTGCCCAAAAGCGCGCCGACGAGCGTTGACAACTCGCTTTCGGACACGTTGGACAGCGCGCCGTCCTCTGCGAATATCTTTGAATAAAGTTCGTCGGTCAAGGTGTTGACGGACGTATCGTACGCAAAGGCGATAAGTTCGCCGAAAGCGTTTTTGGCATTGTCGAGCGCGGATTGCATTTCCTTCTTTTGCGCGTCGGTTGCGCTGAGGGATTGCTTTGCGAGATTGAGCACCACTCTGTTTTCGGACACGTTTTGAACCGCCGCCGCACTCGCGCCGTTTTGAATCATAACGTCTTTCACGTCGTCGAGTCTGTCGACGATGTGAGATACGGTTTTACTGCCGCTTTGAATGAGTTTCGACACGAGGTCGTACGCAAGCGAGGAAACGTCGCCCGACGTAAGTCCGATTCGTTTGAGAAGCGGCACTAAAAGTTCGGCGTTTTGCGAAAATTCCTTAAGAAGTTTCTTGCCGTCCTCGCTTTCGAGCGTATCTGCGAAAGTCTGGATTTTTGCCGTCTGCAAACTCGAATCTTTAAGCACTTCGCAAACGAGGCTCGTCCAACCCTTCGTCACGACGTAATCGCCCGCCGTGTCGAGTTTTGCAACGTCCTCGTCCGACAGATTCGCGTTCCACTCAGAGTTCAGTCCGATAAGAAAAGTCTGTTCGGCTCTTTCGACTTGCCTTGCGCGCTCTTTTTGAGCGTCGGTTTGTCCCTTTTTGTTGCACGCAACCAAACTCGCGCAGAGAATCAGCACGAGGACAAGCAACAAAATAAGGATTGATTTCGACTTTTTCA
Source organism: uncultured Clostridia bacterium (assembly GCA_934254715.1). GTDB lineage: Bacteria > Bacillota > Clostridia > Christensenellales > CAG-917 > CAG-475. Next base: position 2,576 of record CAKQLT010000095.1, read on the forward strand.
TACTTATACCTTTTTGATATTATACCCTTTTTTGAAGCAAAGCGCAAGGGGTATGAGCGTATAGCCAACGCTCATTGCGCCGCCGACAGCCGCCACGACCCACGCTTCGTACATAAACTCGAAGTACAGTCCGAACAAACGCAACGCGTGAATAAGACAAGACGTGATAAGCACCGAGAACGCAAACGACAGCACGAACGCCACGAGCGCAACGAACGCGCTTTCAAAAATTTCCGCGCCGAGCAAAGCGTTCTTCGACATACCCGCGTTGAGCAGCGCGGTTCTCGATTTCTGCGTGGTCGCTCTGCCTATGAGCGACGACGCGACCGTCACGGCAAATATAAATATCGTGACCACCGCCGCAAGCGTGCCGATGAGGTCGAACACCGATTGCATACTTTCCATTTCCCACTTGAACGCGTCGAGCGTTTTTATGACGTAGTAGTTGTTGCCGGCATACCTTTCGCGAAGCAATCCGACGGTCTTGTCCATATCGCCGTCGACGGTTGCAAGCACCGTATCGACTTGCTTTCCGTACAGATTTTTCACGATGTCCGCGCTTACGACGACGTAGTTGCCGCTGAACAGCGTGTGTTTGAGTATGCCGCCCACGACGACTTCTTTGGTTACGCCCTCGACGGTCATTTCGAGAGTGTCGCCCTCGCTTACACCGTACAGTTCTTTTAACGCATAATCGACGAAAACGTACGGTTTATCGCTCGAAATGCGCTCGTAAACAACCGATTCGGACGTTATAAACTCAAAGTCGACTATATCGAGAACGTCTTTCGAGCCGAGCATATTCATAGTTTTGTCTTTGCAGTTCACTTTCAAATCGGACTTGCCCCAAACCATTTTCATAGCGCGTTTAACACCGTCTATCTGCTCGAATTTCGTCTCGTCTACGTCCGCTTGAATGTTGGTGACGAACACCATATCCGAAAACTCGTCGACGTAGGACGTAAAGATGTTCGTCGTGAGCGAGTATGACATAAAGAGCATCATTGCAATCGTCATACCCACCGTGAGCATAGTCACAGAGCGAGTGAAACGCTTGTCTCGCACGATATTTTTCGCGCCTATTTGCACGCTCGGCGAAGACGATTTCGAGGCGAGTTTGCCGCCTATTTTCATTGCTTTCGAGCAAGCGAGCGCAAGCGTCGCAACGCTGAACGCTATACCGAAAACCGACGTAATCGCCCTTGCGGACGGTACGCAAAATTCTATGGTTACGCTCACGACCGTGAGCAAAGCAAACGTTATCAAAAGCGCAATCGACGCTTTCGACGGCTTGCTTACGTCGAGTTGATTTTCCCTTATACTGCCCTTGAACGAGCGCAAAATGGGTGCGAGCGAACTTAAAATCGAGCATACGAGCCCTATGCCGCCGGCAAGGAACAAATAGCCTACCGATATGCCGAAAGTTACGCTTGCCGAAAGTGTGAGTTTCAAAAGTCCGATAAACACGCCCACCGCAAGCAGTGAGCCGACAATCGTGCCTATGCACGCTTGCAACGCGCTTTCGATAAGGAACAGCGAGGTTATCTGACGTTTGGTTGCGCCAACGACTTTGAGTTTGGATATAAGGCTGACCTTTTCGCCCTCGCTCATAAGGAACAGCAATACGATTATCGCAATGCCGAGTGCCAAAACCGCGCCGCCCGCAAGCACTACGGGTGCGGTGAGACTCTGCGTTTGTTCCTCGATATACTGCGCGTCTTTCGACGCCGTGACGAGCATATCATCGTATTCGGGCATTGTCGATATTGTTTTTATCGTTTGCTCGACTTTCGATTTGTCTTGCAAAACGACGTGAATTTCGTTGCACAAATCCTCGCTCGAAAAGATGAGTGAGGAAAAATTCTCGGTGAGTCCGAGCATAAGATAGGGCGCGTCGTCGAGGAAGTAGCCGCTTTGCTTTGCGATTGCGCCGATATAGCAAACCACGCTTTTCGTGCCGAGCGTAAACTCAACTCTGTCCCCCACCGAAAAGCCGAAATGCTTTGCCGCGTCTTTGGAAACGATTATATCGTCCGTTCTTTCGCCGCTTTGCATTTTGGATATATCGCCCTCGATAACATCGATTGTCGCAAGCGCTTCGAGTTGACCTTTTTTGAAGCCGCGCACGCCGACGTACTCGTCGCCGTACATAGCGTACAGTTTGAGCGACGGCACGATTTGCGCTACGCCGTCCATACGTTGAAGCGGCTCGTCTTTCATAATTCTGTCGCTCGTGCTGTTGGTCGAAATCGTTATATCGCTTATGCCCGACGAGGCGGTTTCGGTTGCGTAGATATAGTCGTACACTGCGCCCTTAAACGACAACATACAAAAAATCATTGCGACGACCACCGCGACCGCTAAGGTCGTGGCGACGAATCGCAACGGTTTCGACGTTATGTTTTTAAGAGCGAGTTTGAACATAATTTTACTAATTTTATTTTCTCTTCACGAGTGCGGGTGCGTTTACTCTAATTAAATCTTCCCCCTTCCTCACGTGTTTGGACTTCGGCGTTTGCAAGGCAATCCGCCTCGTTCGCTTTGGCTACAACACATTCACCGAATGTGTTGTTTAACGCGTCGCGCCCAACCGCCGT
>CAKQLT010000096.1:0-5013 GCA_934254715.1 uncultured Clostridia bacterium
ATATATAGCCGTGTATATCGTCAACGGTTTGCTTGGATTTTATGCCCGTAGTCTGAATTTCGAGCGTCGTGCCGTATACAAAATATTGCTCCGCTCTGCTGCAAGCCGTAAGCGAAGCAATACATAAAACCAAAACTATGAGAACGAAAATTATTCTTGTTTTTTTCAAGACTGCGCCCTCTTATCGCGCAAAACTACGTTTGCTTTTATTGTAAATCTTATATTTATATCTGCAATTATTTGTTATTATCTACGATTATTTTCTCGTGAAAATCAAGCCGAGCGTACCCGGGCCGGCGTGCGCGCCGATAACCGGTCCTATGGGCTGACGCCATACGGTCACGGACGGATTTATTTCTTTGACCTTTTCTTCAAAAGCGTCGGCAACGTCGCCGCAATCCGCGTCAACTATGACGACGGGCGCGTTGTCGATATTCTCGTAGGTGCTTGCAAACACGTCAAGCATATATTTGTACGCCTTTTTCGTGCCGTTTTGCTTTGCGCATACGTCGAGTTTGCCGTCCTCTACCGTCAAAACGGGTTTGATGTTCATAAGGTTGCCGATTTTCGCTTTTGCGGGCGAGATTCTGCCGCCGCGAGCAAGGTATTTCATATCGTCAACCACAAAGTAAATGCCGATTTTGTTTACGTTCTTTTCAAGATACGCGTAGGTTGCGTCGATGTCGTCGCCGTGCTCTCTGCAATACTTGCCCGCCATATATACCAAAAGTCCCGCGCCCATACAGATGTTGAGCGTATCGAACTTTCTGAATTTGACGTTCGGATATTGCTTGCTTAGTTCGGCAATGGCGAGATCGAGATACTCGAAAGTGCCCGAAAGTTTGGACGAGAACGCGATGTACAAAATGTCCTCGCCTCTCTTGAAGAACGGCTCGAAAGTGTCGTAATATATCTGTTGATTAAGACCTGCCGTGGACGCGCTTGCGCCGTTTCTCATTTTCGTGTAAAAATCGTGCGTGTCGGTTTCTTCGCCGAGATCGCACAACTTTTCCTCGCCGTCGATTATGTAAGGCATACGAATGACCTCGAGGTTCAATTCGCGTGCGTGAGTGTACCAAAGTTCGCAATCGGTGTCGCAGAATATGGCTGCCATATGCTCTCCTTGTCGCGTCTTGCAATGAGTTTTGAAAGCAAAACCAAAACAAAACGCTACATATTGTTTAGTATTTACGCCTTTATTTTATTATATATACGTCTATTTGTCAACTTTTGCCGACTTATTGAATATTTTGGATTTTTGGAAAAATTTTTACAAAAAATTTACAAAATTTAATGAAAATTTAATTGTCAGAACATAATATTTGGGTATAAGATTATTAAGGAGCAAGGGTATGGACGATTTTAACAATTTCTTTGACGATCAAAGAAATTCACAACCCGAACGTACGCCCGTATACCACACCCCGTCGCCGAAAAACAACAAACTCGGCCCTGTCGGAATCCTGTGCGTGGTGCTTGCGGTTGTGATGTGTGTCGTCGTACTTGTCAACGTCATAGTGTTGGCAAGCCTCAAACAAACGATAGCGGAAGAATACGCAGCGTCGATTTCCGCAGATATGAGAGAGCAATACATCAATGCCATCAACGAGGCGTTGAAAAACTCAAACGTCGTCGAGGACGTTACGAACGCCGCCGCTCAAAAGGCTTTGGAAGCGCTCAACAGTTCGGTCGGAAAGGTCGCAAACGAAAAATCGGCTTCCGTCGCAAGACTGTATATGTACAAGGATTCGAACGTAAATCCGTCCACAACGTCTTATAACGGTATTGCAAGCGGCTTCCTCGTCACCGATTACACCGACGAAACGCCCTATCGCTATCTGCTCACCAACGCGCACTGCGTAAGATACGAAGCAACCAAAACGCAACAATCGGGTTATCCTTTCGGCGCAGGAAGAATAACTTACGAATGGGCTTCGTACGGCACGATAATATGTATGTTCGACGGCGATACGTCAAACTACTATAAACTCGAAGTCGTAGCATACGGCGCATATCAAGGCGATCACCTCGACGCAGAATCGGACGATCCCGACATCGCTCTTTTGAGAGTCGTCGGCAAAGTCAGCGGAAGCGGCACGGTGAGCGGTCAACCTTCCAACACCGACCATCCTTCCCTCAAACTCGCGCTCAGCGACGCGCAAAGAGGCTCGGACGTCGCTTTGATCGGAAACCCCGAAGGCGTTGGCACAACCAACAGCATATCGGTGGGAACAATATCTCAAACGGGAATCACAATTTCGAGTTGGGGATCGGGAACGTTCGTAATGACGGACGCGGCGGTCAACGGCGGAAACAGCGGTGGTCCGATGATAAACGAAGCGGGCTTCGTGGTCGGAATTGTGGAATCCAAACTCGTTGACGAGAGCATAGACAATATGGGCTTTGCGCTTTCGGTGTCAACGATAAGAGATTTTGTGAGCAGCGTATCTGAAAAGAAAAACTTGAATCTCTCGCTGTGAGATTCACCCAAAACAGTTCTCCCCAATTATAGCCGGCACTTTTTTTATCCTCCCTATGCCGGCAAGGAAAAACCCCACGTTTTGTGGGGTTTTCCTTTTTAATGAATAATTAATAATGAATAATTAATAATTGTGGAAGGCGAAGCCTTAATCCGAACACTTATTCGAAGACTACTCATAAACGAAATGTGCTTATTCGCAGACGAGATAAAAACCGCCGTCCGCGAACTTGCAGAGCGGACTTCTAACGAGCACTCATTCGAAGCGTACTTATTAACGGAATGTGCTTATTCAAAGACGGAACACGAGCCGCAAGGCGGCGAGCCATTGCTCAAACGGCGTTGCGGTGAAAGCAACAAATATAGTTTATTGCTTGACACCGCACTTGTTCTCGCAATCACTAACCGCGCAAGCCCTCTTTACTCTCAATATAAGACGGGTAAAAACTCAAACCTCAATTCCGCGCGAGTGCTTGCTTGGTGGGTGCGCACTGTGTGCGCAAGTGGAAAAATTAGAACGGCGATATGGGCGCGACGCGTTAAACAACACATTCGGCGAATGTGTTGTAGCCAAAGTGAACGAGGCGGATTGCCTTGCAAACGCCGAAGTCCAAACACTTGAGGAAAGGGGAAATTTTATTTAGGGTTCGCCCCGTACACTTTTTGTCGCGAAAGAATCTAAAACCGCGATATTGAGATGAAGAACGCGAAATACTATCTACAAGTAAAAAACTTCGATATTTGGATGAAGAACAAGTAAAAGCCCTTTTGTGAATCCGCCCAACGTACTAAATCGTACGTGACGGATGAGCAAAAGGCTTTGACACGGTTATTCGCCAACAACTTCTATCGTCTAAAACCGCGATATTGAGATGAAGAACGCGAAAGGCACGACTTGAATCAAAACCCAGTGTACATAAGCGTACACGATTTTGAGACAAGCCGTGCCTGACAAAGTTATTCGCTCAATAGCGCGGTTTTTAGTAGTTGCGGGCGATAGATAAGAGTTCGTAGTACCCACACATCACCACTCTATCGTAACGATAGGCAATCCATTTGTCGGAATCGGATTTGTTGGCGGATATATAGGATTTGCAGACGTTCTCTGCCCAGTCGGCGGTGGCGTCGTTGCCGCAAAAGATGATGTAGAGTTCTTCGACGACTTCGGTTTCTTGTCCGTCAACAGTGCGAGTGTAAGGCTTGGTGGAAAGGACGAGATCGTCAAAGACGTATCCGGTTGCGCCTTTGGTCATAGGCGTTGTGCGCTCGTAGGAAACGGTTGCGCCTGCGTCTTTGAGCCGAGTTTCGATGGCGTTTTGCTTCATACCTATTTTGAGGCACGAGGTCAAACTCACGAGCAGTACGCACGCGAGCAAAGCGCATATTACGGATAGACACAATCTCTTTTTCATAAGTCAATTATATAACCAAACGAATTTTTGTCAATGGCAAATGCAATTCAAATCCATTTATTAACGCTCGAAGACATCGTTTTCTGCATATCGAACGCAATTTATATGTGACTGGCAAATTTTTCCACGCATAGAGAGCGCATACGTGCAAACAATAGAATCAGGAGGCAACGAAATGAAAAATTCACTTATCATCGGCACAATGCTTGGGTTGGCTACCGCTACAGCACTTTATTGCAGTATGACGAACAATTCGCTTAAAAAAGCAAAACGTGCCTTTGTAAACAAAATCGAAGACATTATTATGTAAATAAGAAGTCAAGTTCATTTATCCTCTATAACACAAATCGTGTATTTTATAAACGAATAAATACACGATTTGTGCTTTTATAAGGAAAAATATGCGCGATATTACGTAAAATCGGCACTTTGTAACACTTATCGTATTTTAGCAAAATTACATAAATACAAAAACGATTAGCAAAAATCAGCGCAAAGTACAAAAACATATAAGGACAAAAGCGCGTAGACAATCTTTTGAATACTACAAATAGTCACCTAAAAATCAACAAGACGAACAAACGATTCTTAAAAAACCATTTCGTAAAAATATAAAATCATAAGAAATTTAAACATAAGAAATCAATTCATAAAAAATCAATTCATAAAAAAATAATCCGCACCTTTCGGGTGCGGATTATCCAAAGTGAAGTTGAACTTGCTTATCTCAGATGGTTTCCTTTGAGGGAACTTCGCCTTTGAGATATGAATCGATTGCCATACGGATTGCGTCTTCTGCAAGCACAGAGCAATGAATCTTTTGCGGCGGCAAACCGTTGAGTTCCTCGATAACTTGCTTGTTGGTGAGTTTGAGTGCCTCGTCGATCGTCTTGCCGATGATCATTCCCGTTGCCGTCGAACTCGAAGCAACTGCCGCTGCGCAACCGAACGTCTTGAACTTTGCGTCCTTGATGACGTTGTCTTCTATACGCATCGTGATTTGCATAATATCGCCGCACACTTCGTTTCCTACCGTGCCGATTGCATTGTAGTTTTCAACCTCGCCCATATGTTGGGGATTCTTAAAAACTTCCATAACTTTTTCGTTGTACATATATATAC
>CAKQLT010000097.1:0-4949 GCA_934254715.1 uncultured Clostridia bacterium
TGTCGGTAGTGGGGGTGATATGCCTCGGCGTGCTTCTCGAAATAGTTTTGCCGAGCGGAAAAAGTACGAAGTATATTAAGGGCGCGTTCTCGCTGCTCGTCGTGTTTGCCATTGCTTCGATAATTCCGACCATAGCCAAAGCGGAATGGACGTTGAACGTCGACGATATGTTTTCACAAAACGATACGAGCGTTTCGACGGGACTCGATTTAACGTTGAAGTCGAGCGAGAAAGTGCGCCTTGCTCTTGAAAACGAGGGGTGCGAGAGCAGAGTAGAGATAAATTATAACGGAACGGTTGCAACGAGCGTTTGGGTATACGTCGAAAAAACGCAAATATCGGGCGAAAAAATCGTCGCTATCGCTTCCGAAACGCTGAACGTTTCAAAGAATATTGTAAGGGTTATTTACGGCGATTTTTGATTTGAATTTCCGCTTAAAAACGGCAAAAAAAAAGCGTTTTGAAAACGGTGAAAAACGCTCTGAACAAGCCTCTATGCGCGCGCACGCGCGCCCGCAGGTACATCAAAAATTCGCGTGCGCGCGTGCGCGCGAAAAGTACGATTTTTGGCGCGATTTTGCGTTGAATTTTTATGGATATTTTGCCGCTTTTTACGTCTTTTATATAATTTGCGGAATATTTGAAAAGCACTCGATATATATTTTGATATGAGCGAAGGGATTGACAAAATCAAAGCCGACGCGAAAGGCGTTTTCGAGAAAATCAAAGGGATAAAAAATATAAAGATTATCGTTTTGATATTCATAATTGCAATCGCGCTCATCATATACTCTAACGTAGCGACGACGAAACAGAGCGCGCAGACCTTTCAGAACGACGAGGAAACGAGGCTTTCGAGCATACTTTCTTCGGTGGAAGGCGCGGGCGAAGTGGAAACGATGATAACGAAATCGTCGGGGCAAGTGGTCGGCGTACTGGTCATTGCGGACGGCGCAAACAATCCGCTCGTAAGACTCAGACTTTTGCAAGCGGCGTCGTCTGCGCTCGGCGTGGATTCCGAAATCGTGAGCGTTATGAGTCGCACAAAATGAGAACCTATAGGAGGAATATATGAAAATGAAAGCAAAAACCAAAAAGATAATCGTTTTGTCGGTTATGGTTGCCTTGCTCGTTGCGACGGGCGTACTGAACTTCGTTTTGAGCGACAAACTCAACAAGACGTCCGACGACGCAATCGGACAACAAAACACCGTAACGCAAACTTTCTTTGCGGCGGCGAGAAGCGACCGCGATGCAACGAGAGAATCCGAGTTCTTGTATCTTGACGCAATTATGAATTCGGAAGATAGTTCCGAAAGCGCAAAGACCACGGCGCAAGAACAAAAAATGTTGCTCGTGGAAAGAATGGAAAAGGAACTTGCTTTGGAAACTCTCATCAAGGGTAGAGGATTCGAGGACGCAATCGTCACGATAAGCGACAAAGGCGTGAGCATCGTGGTCGGGCAGAGCGAATTGACGCCCGAACAGGCAAATCAAATTCTTTCCGTCGTCGTGTCCGAAACCACGTTCAAACCGACAGAGGTCAAAGTTATTCCTTTCAACTGACGTAGGGGGGATAAGATAGAGCGCATCGCAAGAGCGGTGCGCTTTCGTTTGTTGCGCCGCTTTACGCTCAAAATAATTTTTGCGAGCGGTTGATATAATTTTTTGCGTGTGATATAATAATCAAAAAAGAGGTCGAATATGGCAAAAGAAAAATCACCGGTATTGAACGACGTACTCGTTTCGCTCGCAACCGAAGCGGCGCAAGACGTCGAGGGCATACGCCTTCTCAATTCAAAGCGCAATCGCGGCGCGGTGTCCGTATACGTTTTGCCCAACGAAAAGGTCACCGTCGACTTTTTCGTGAGTATCGATTTGGGATACAGCGTCCCGACGCAAGTGGCCCTTTTGCAAGAGAAAGTAAAAAATCAAATCGAAGGCGCAACCAAGTTTAAGGTTCAGTCCGTAAACGTGCAGGTTGTCACGGTAAACGTAGCGCAATAATTATGAGAAGAATAGCAAGAGAAAACGTGTTCAAACTGGTGTTCGAGTACACCTTCTACGGCTCGGTGAACGAGTCAACTTTGGAATTGATGCTCGTTGACAGCGACCTCACCGAAGACGACAGACAGTATATCAACTCGACGTACCTCGGCGTTGCAACGAACGACGAGAAACTCAAAAAGATTATCGAAAGCCACCTCGAAGGCTACACGCTCGAAAGAGTGTATCGTCCCGACTACGCAGTGCTTTTGGTTGCGACGTACGAACTTATCGAACATACCGCGCCGAACGCAGTGGTAATAAACGAGGCGGTCGAACTTTCAAAGAAGTACGGCACGGACAAATCCGGCTCTTTCGTAAACGGCGTGCTTGCAAAGATAGTGAAAGATATAGACTAAACGTTGCCAAACTATCCCGAAATTTTCAAACGACGCAGAATTGACGTGCAAATGTTTGATATTTCGGGATTTTTTAACTCAAAAATAGCGCAAAAATGCCGAAAAATCGGTGTTTTACTGCAAAAAAGGTGTATAAAGTGTCGATTGTGTCAGATAAAACCCAATTTTCTGAAAATACAATATCCGTAAGCGAGGTTAACGCCACGATAAAATCGTGCATTGACGCCCCGATATTCAAAGGTTTGGAAGTTTTCGGCGAGATTTCGGGCTACAAGTTTTCCGGACCGCACGCTTACTTCACTTTGAAGGATAAATTCTCGCAACTTTCTTGCGTGTGCTTCTACGCGCAAAAAACCTACGTTCCCAAAGACGGCGAAAGCGTCATTGCGCGCGGCTCGCTCGACTACTACGTCAAGGGCGGCAGACTCTCGTTGCAAGTCAGTTCTATGACCCCCGTAGGACAAGGTATGCTGTTTTTGGAATTTGAAAGACTCAAAGCAAAACTGCAAGAGGAAGGTTTGTTTGACGAGGCGCACAAAAAGCCCATTCCGCAATTTGCCAAAAACGTGCTTGTCGTCACGTCCAAAACGGGCGCGGTCATTCGCGACATCGTGACGACGGTACGGCGCAAAAATCCCGTCATCGACATCGTTGTCAAAGACGTTAGAGTGCAAGGCGAGGGCGCGGGCAAGGAAATTGCAAAAGTGCTCGAACGCGTTGACAATCTCGGCTACGACGTTATCGTGATTGCAAGGGGTGGCGGCTCGCTCGAAGACCTTGCGCCGTTCTACGACGAAACGCTCGTCAGAGCGGTGTATAAAATGAAAACGCCCGTCGTGTCGGCAGTCGGACACGAAACCGACTTTTCACTTTGCGACTTCGTTGCCGACAAACGTGCGGCGACCCCGACGGCGGCAGGCGAACTCGTGGCGTACGACTACTATGCGCTCGCCGACGAATTGAAACAGAATATGCGCAGACTTTCCGTCAACGCGTCGCGTGCCTACGAGAGGAAAAGTTCGGCAGTGCAGATAAGTTGCAACAAGTTGAGGCGGCTCGCTTCCGAGTTCTATTTGCAGAGGGGACACAAAATCGAGTTCCTTATGCAACGAGCAAAATCGCAGATAGAGAGGAAGTTCGAGATTGCGGACGCAAGGGCGGACAAGGCTATATCCTCGCTCGACAACCTCTCGCCGCTCAAAACTTTGAAGCGCGGATATTTCAGAATCCAAACGCAAGGCAAAACCATAAACAAGGTTGCGAATCTCAAAATCGGCGATACCGTCACGGCAACGGGTTCGGACGGCGCGATAGAGGCGCAAGTAAACAAAATAGAAATTTTCGAGGTGAAAAATAATGGCTGAAATCAAAAAGTTTGAGGACGCTTTGGGCGAACTCGAAGCAATCGTAAAACAACTCGAAGGCGACATTCCTCTCGACGAGGCGGTCAAGGCTTTTGAAAAGGGTATCGAACTCAGCAAGGTTTGCATTGCCGACCTCAAAGCAGAAAAAGGCAAACTCGCTTTGCTCGTGGACGACATCAACAATCTCACCGAAGAACTGAAACTCGATTGAATATGAAAATTTCGACGATTGACAAAAACGAATTTCTCGTTATGTTCGAGCAGTCGCTCAAAAACGCGATAGGCGAGGGCAATTCCGTCATTGACGAGGGTATGCGCTACGCCGCGCTCGACGGCGGCAAACGCGTGCGCCCGCTTTGCGTGTTTTACGGCGCGCGCGCAATAGGCAAAGACGCAGAAGTAGACGAAGTTATCCGTCTTGCGGTTGCGGTCGAACTTATCCACAACTATTCGCTCGTACACGACGATTTGCCCGCGATGGACAACGACGACTACCGCAGAGGCAAACTTTCCGTACACAAAAAGTTCGGACACGCAAACGGCATTTTGATAGGCGACCAACTTCTCACGCTCGCCTCGTGCGTGTTGCTTGACGGCGCAAGAGTGTACGGCTCGCATTTTGCGAGGGCGGCGCAAGAGATAACCCTTGCGGCAAAACGTATGGTGCTCGGGCAAGCGAACGATTTGCACGGTTGTGAGATTGCGGACGATTTCCTCGATATGTACTCGCAAAAAACCGCCGCTTTAATCGTAGGCGCGTTTACCTCGGGCGCGATATGCGCGGACGCGGATTTCGAGCAGATAGAAAACATCGGCGAATACGCTTTGAACATCGGCGTTGCGTTCCAACTTGCCGACGACCTTTTGGACGAGGGCGAGGAAGGAAGCATCGTATCGGTGCTCGGCGCGGACGAAACGCGCGCTTTGCTCAACGCCAAAACGCAGAGAGCAAGAGAGATAAGTTTGAACTTTTCGGGCGCAAAAGAATTGTCCGATTTTGCCGACGCGCTTTGCAATAGACAAAAATAAAGAGAATATGGCGTAAACTTTCAAAAAGTTGTTGCCAAATCCGTTTGTTTTTGATATATTGTTAAAGCAATCGAGTGCGGGAGTGACTCAGTGGTAGAGTGTCACCTTGCCAAGGTGAAAGTCGCGGGTCCGAATCCCGTCTCCCGCTCCA
>CAKQLT010000098.1:0-4948 GCA_934254715.1 uncultured Clostridia bacterium
AATCAATCCTTGCCGGTATCGGCGGACTCATTCAACCTCTGTTTACACCGCTCGGATTCGGTTCGCAACTTAAAGCATTCGGTTGGGTGTTCGCAGTCGCGGCAATCACCGGTCTTATCGCAAAAGAAAACGTTATCGCAACGTTCGGTACTCTTGCTGCTTGCATCGTCGGCGGTATGATCGACGTCGAAGCGGACGGCGGTGTCGGCGCAGCGGCAACTATGATCCAAGCAACAGGTATCGACGTTCCCGGACTCATCGCATTCATCGCATTCAATATGCTCACGATTCCGTGCTTTGCGGCAGTCGCTACCGCAAAGGCAGAACTTCCCACAAAGAAGTCTTACAGAATGACGTTGCTCTTCTGGGTCGGTACAAGTTACGTTGTGTCTATGATGATTTACCTCATCGGTGCTTGGTGGTGGACAGTGTTCATCTTCGCGGCAATCTGGGCGGCAGTCATCACGCTTATCGTGCTTGACAACAAGGGCAAGATTAACGTAAAGAAGTTCTTCAACGACCTCGGCTCGAAACTTAAAATCAAAAAGAACGCATAAGTCGCGCACAATGCGCAATACAGACTTTGCGTAACAAGAGCGATATATGACAAACACAGTATTTCAAAACGTTATGTCGGCAATGCACCCGATCGGAATCGTGACGATAGTCGTTGCGGTTGCGATTGTGGCAGGCGTCATCATCGCGTCAATCGTCAGAAAGGCAAAGGGTAAGCCCTCGCTCGGAAGCGATTGCGCGGGATGCTCGCACGCAGGGCAGTGCAACGGACATTGTTGCTCGCAAGGCAAAGACGTCGATTGGACGGAACTTGTGAAACAACGCAAAGCCGAACTCGAAGCCCAGCGTGAGAAAGAAGCAAACAGCGTGCAAGACGATACGCACGCCGACAAGCAATAAGTTTCAACTTTGCATTGAATAATGATAACCCCTCAATGCACAAACAAAAAGATGTGTTGTAGCAATACGACAATCTATATTCTCTCTCAAAAAGTAGCGGAAGCGCAGTTGCGCTTCCGTTACTTTTATCTATGCACAAGTTTTATCTTTACACGACTATTAATGCTTTCTTTTTGAACGTCAAGCGATGGGTAGGACAAAATCTGCCGATAAAAGTTTGACGAAACCTTCCGATAATTAAATATTAATATTTAAGTTGAGATTTATTTGCTTTTTCCGTTGCAAATATGCTATATTTGGGTTGCAACCCAAGAAACAACTCATTTTGCAATAAGGATTTGTTTTATGATTTCAAGAGAAGAAGTGAAAGACCCCAAAAAACGTATATTGACCGCTTGCGTCAAGATGTTTATCGAAAAAGGCTTTTTCAAGACGACTATGCTCGACATAATCAAGGAAGCGGACGTGTCTGCGGGAACTTTTCAAAATATTTTCCGCACCAAAGACGGCGTTCTTTTCGCGCTTGTCGAGGTTATGTTTGCCAATCAGTTTGCAATGGCGCGCGCCGCGCTCAACGGCGTTGACGGCATACAGGTTTACGCAATCGAAACCGCGCTTCAACTCGCCATAACCGAGTGTAACGAGAATTTGCGCGAGATTTACGTCGAGGCGTACACGCAACCCGCGCTTTGCGAATATATATGCCAAAAGACCGCAAAGGAAAACGCCAAATTCTTTTCCGCGTACAATCCGACGTGGAACGAGAGCGACTTTTACGAGGCGGAACTCGGCTCGTCGGGTATGATGCGCTCGTTTATGGCGCGCAAAACCGACGTGTACTTCACCTTGCAGAAAAAGACGGAAAGATTCTTGCGTATGGCGTTTGACGTGTACCACGTCGATGAGGAAACCGCCGAAAACGCCGTTCAAGCCATAAAAGCGATGAATATAATCGATACGGCAAACAGCGTTATGGACAAACTTTTCGCGATGCTCGAAATGACTTTCGATTTCAAGTTTTCGCGTAACGAATAACGAGTGTAAAGCGACGTCGCGTTCACTGCGGCAATCGTTTTCAAATAGAGGTAGAATATGAACAAGTTTTCAAATCGCGCATATGCGCTTTTGGTGTTGATTGCAATAGCGTTCTGTATGGTGCTTATCGCAACTTTCACGTTTTCAACCGACGTTGCGCTTGCCGCCGACGAGAGCGGTGAAGTAGTTCCTGTTGTAAGTTTGACTTACGGCGAAGAAACGAAGGAATTTACGTCGTTTGACGCAGCACTCGAAGCATTGAAATGTATTCCGATTGATTCGGACGAAAAGACGGTGCGCTTCTTGGAAGATAACGTTACAATCGGCAATTTTGATTTGAGCAATTGGCATAGAGTTTTTACTCTCGATTTGAACGGAAAACGAGTTGTCGGCAGTCCCAGTTTTATTGCTGCCAGTTCATTGACAATTCGTGATAGCAGTGCCGAACAAACGGGGGTACTTGATTTAAGTACGTCTTCGATTAATTGCCAATTTGACGAATTTGTTTTTGAATCCGGCACGCTAAAAGCAGAACAAAATGCGGTAATGTTTGTTGACCAAACAAAGAAAACGACCGTTCGAGGCGGACGTATAGAAGCGCGTATTTTAGTTGCTAATGCCGGAAATTTGCAGGTAGAAGGCGGCAGTATTAAAGAACTTGAAGTTCGGAATCAAGCGAGCATAAAGGGCGGAACGATTGATAAGCTTATCGTGACAACGAACGCCCAGATATTATCGGGCGGAACTATTCTCGGTTTTCAACTTAACGACAGCGCAACGTTCAAAAGTATGCTTTGCGACGGTTACGCCTATCAAAAAGCTGACGGAAGCGCAATGGTAAAACCGTCGGAAATGACCGCAGAAACGGCCGTTAACGTCGTTAAATGTTCGCACGATAGTTTCACCGTGTCTAACGGCGATCACGTTTGCGATTATTGCGGATATGTTTGCACGCACACTTTTGTCGGCGACATATGCACCGTCTGCAAATACGTTTGTCCGCATAGCGAAGCAAACGAAATAAACCGCGAATGCAAAGAGTGCGGAGGAACGGTCAACGTCAAAGTCGCACGTGGTACGGAAATACACTACTACGTCGACTTTGACTATGCGACGGAACAGTTGCAAGACGGCGATTATATGACCATTCTCGCCGATATTGATTTAAGCAAAAATTCACCTAAAATTGGCAAAAACATTACGGTCGACTTAAACGGCAAAAAATTGACTAATGTATATATTAGTATTTATTCAAAAGTTACAGTAGTCGATTCCACCGATGGGGAAGGCGAAATAAATGTTGTTATGCAATCCAATGCAGACGTCACAGTTTTTGGTAACTCGAAAACAAGACTTATGATTATTGCGCAGGATAATAACAACATAAAAATTTATGACGGAATAATCGAGTATGCGCAGGGCAAAGCACTAAATTACAGCGATTATGTGCCCGCCGGCTATGTGTATCGACGTTATACAAGCACGGGGTCGGAATTGATGAAAATAGACGACGTGATTCAAAACAAAGACACGTTGTTCGAAAACAAAGCATATTTGAGCATTGAAAAGTGTAAACATTCGTCGATAAATCAAGCCGATCTCACTTGCGATTACTGTGGAACGTCGCTCGGAAGCGCGCTTGTAGACCTTCGCGACGATCTCGAACTTGCGCAAAGCAATTTGCAAGCCGCACTCGATAACAAGACAACCGATATAAACGCTCTCAACCAAAGAGTTAACGAACTCAACGAGGCGATAGAAAAAGCCGAAGCGGCGGCAAAAGCGTATGCCGAGAGCCAAGATACCGCACTAAAAACCTACCTTGAAGGAAAAATCGAAGAAGCAAAAACCGCCGCTATGAACGGCGCAAGCAGTGCGTTGGAAGAAGCGAAAACCGCACTTCAAAGCCAAATCGACGACAAGGCAAGCAAGAGCGACGTAGAAGCGTCGGTTGCCGCGCTCAATGCCGCAATCGCCAATGCCGAAACGGCAAAGGCGTATGCGGATCAAAAAGATAGCGAACTTAAAGAAGATCTCGAAGGTCAAATCGGCACTGCAAAAACGACTCTTGAAAGCAAAATAGCGGAAGCGAAAACCGAAGTGTTGAACAGCGCAAAGAGTGCGTTAGATACCGCAAAAACCGAACTTTCAGCCAAAATCGCAACCAAAGCCGAAGCAAGCGAAGTGAACAAGGCGATTGAGGATTTGAACGCTGCGATTTCAAACGCCGAAAGCGTAAACAACGCATATGCAGACAAGAAAAACGCCGCTCTCAAAGCCGAACTTACAAAGAGTATTTCGGATTCCAAAGCGGAAGTAAACGTTGCAATCGAGGCTCTTTCCAAACGCCTCGAAAACGTCGAAAAGGAAACGGAATCGCTCACGGAAAGACTGTCGGATGCCGAAAAATCAAGCGATTTGCTGTCTCAAAGACTTTCCGCAACCGAGAGCAAAAGCAACACGCTTCAAACCGTGTTAATAGTGTTCGTTGTGCTGTTGTCTATGGCAAATATCGCAACCGTCATCGTGTTCTCGTTGCACAAGCGAAAATAACGATTGTCCGCATTAGATACACGAAAAATCGATACGAACGATTGAATCACAAGTACGTGAAATTCACAACGCGGCATATCGAAAAAGAGTAATATTGCCATACCGAAAACGGCGAGCGTCAAAACGTAAATCGCAAGAAAAAGACGATACGTAACCGCTTGCAAACGCGGCTTTGAATAACCGAGTCGCCGCTTTTGAAACGGACGGCGTATGCGCCTATACAATCGAGCATATTTGCGCCGACAAAATCGACGATATTCGCGCTACAAGGTTTGGCGAATAGATTGACATTGCGCTCTCGATACGCTAAAATGGCAAGGTAATGCGGATATGGCGGAATTGGCAGACGCGCAAGATTCAGGTTCTTGTGAGCATTAGTTCATGCAGGTTCAAGTCCTGTTGTCCGCACCAAAGCCTATAAAAACGAACTGCAAGAGCAGTTCGT
>CAKQLT010000099.1:0-4920 GCA_934254715.1 uncultured Clostridia bacterium
CGCCGTCGAGAGCCACACGCAAATCGTCGATGATTATCGTCACGCCCTTATTGAGATACGCAACGTCGCGCATACGTTCGGCAATCACGGAATAATCGAATTTTTCCTTGCCGAAAACTCTCTCGTCGGGTTTGAACTTGACGGACGTACCCGTGCCTTTGACCTTGCCGATGACGGTAAGCGGCGTTTTGACGATACCGCTCTTGATTTTCGTGCCGACTTGCGGCGACCAAAATTCCGCGCGATACAAATTGCCGTCGCGCTTTACGTCAACGGTGAGCCACTCGGAAAGAGCGTTCGTAACCGACGCGCCAACGCCGTGCAAACCGCCCGAATAATTGTACTGACCGTTGTCGAATTTCGCGCCTGCGTGAAGTTGGGTGAACACGACTTCCACACCGCTGATTTTGAGTTTGGGGTGCTTATCGACGGGCACGCCGCGGCCGTTGTCGCTGACTCTTGCGACGTTGTCGTCCAAAAGTTCGATACGCACGGTATCGCCGTAGCCGTTTGCGGTTTCGTCGATACTGTTGTCGATAATTTCCCAAAGTATGTGGTGCATACCTTTGCTGCCCGTCGTACCGATGTACATACCGGGGCGTTTTCTCACGGCATCGAGACCTTCCAGAATCCGAATGTCGCCTGCTTTGTATTCTTGATTTGCCATAAAGTAAACCTTTATAAAGTAATAATGTATTTATGATACCACAATATCTTGTTTTTTTCAAGGCATTTGCGCCGCTAATTTTGTGGTTTGGAAAAAAATATTTAATTAAAATTCCGCCTTACGAAAAATAGTTGTTTATAGCGCGCAAGCATATGTTTGCTATCTTAACGGTTGATATAAGCCAATAATTACTCGCAGTGTTGCTTTCTTCCTCTACAAGAGTTTGACGGCGTGTACCTTAAAATCACATATCACCCCTTCCCTTCGGGCTTTCCCCTATTGCTCAAACTTGCGTCATTTCTCTACAAAAATACTCATCGTTCGCAAGAGGGGAAGTCGGCACTCACATAAAAAAGTATCGTCCTCTCATTATGCCACTCGTTCACGGGCGAAAAAAATCCACACTCGCCCGTTCACTTGTACTGTCCGTCAAGTTCGGCGCTCACTTTCTCGCCGCCCTGCGGCTCGTGTTCCGTCTGCGAAAGGGCACATTCCGTTTATAAGTAGACTCTACCGCAGTTATTCGCCGAATAGTGCTTACAGCAGCATACCGGCACGAAATGGCATAACAGTCCGCCAAACAGATGCATAACGAGAAAGCACCCCTTGAATGGCAACCCTAATTTACTAATCGTAAATGAGTTGACAGACAAGAGGTGCTGCCAAAGTTAGGCGCGGTTTGGCGCGCTTTTATGCCATTTCGTTCAAGCGGGAAAGGAAGTCGGAATAGACTTCAGAATTATTAACTTCGTTCAAAATCTCGTGGCGTGCGTCGGGATAAAGTTTGATAGTCAAATCCTTGACGCCGAGATTCTTGTATTGGTCGTAAAGTTTTTGGACGAGTTTACCGTTGCCGCCGACGGGGTCTTTGTCGCCAGAGAAAATGGCGATGGGTTTTTTCTTGTCGATTTTGGCAAGATTTTCCGCTTTGTAACTCTCTTTGAGTCCGTTGAGGAAGAACTTGAAGAACGCAATGGACATAACGTAGCCGCATTGCTCGTCGAAGATATACTTTTTGACGTTCTCTTTGTCACGGGAAAGCCACGCGAACTCGGATTCCTTTTTGAAAGGCTTGTTGTATGCGCCGAAGGAAAGTTTGTCGAGAAGGTGCGCGGTCTTTTCGCCGCCGAGAAGTTTGTATTGCATATTTGAAAGTGCCGCGCCGCTTGAAAGCACCGCCCCTTTCATCATTGCAGAGCCGCTGAGGATAACGCCCGAATAGTCCTTACATTCCTCGATGTAGCGTTGTCCGACCATACTGCCGTAACTGTGTCCGATGTAGAACACGGGAAGATTGTATCTTTCCTTGAGCATTTTGGTGATTGCGCACTCGTCTTGCACGGTGTCGAAATAGATGTTGCCCTTGTGGTAGCCTTTCACGCCCTTCGTAGATTGCTTGGTGCTCGTCATACCGTGAGCGCGGTGGTCGTCGGCAAAAACGATATATCCGTTTTGATTGAGGTAGTTTGCAAAATCATCGTATCTGCGCGCGTGTTCCGCCATACCGTGAGCGATTTGAACTACGCCCTTGGGGTTGCGTACGTTGTCCCAAAGATAGCATTGCAATACAGTTCCGTCAAAACTCTGAAATTTTTCGGTTTTCATAAACTCTCCTCTTTATCGCAAAAGCGACCTGACGTTTTCAATATGGATATATTGTAACACACGGTTTCGCGCTTTTCAAGACGTAAAAATACGCAACTTTGTGTGAATTTGTTTCATAATATGGTTATATGGCTTCAAAAATGAACGATAAAACGACGATTTCGCAACAAAACGCAAAGATACTTTTCACGGGCGGCGGTACGGGCGGACACATCTACCCCAACCTTGCGCTCGTTCCCGAATTTGAAAAAAGAGGATTTGAAATAGCGTACGCGGGCGGCGAAGGCAACACCCTCGAAAGGCAACTCGCTCGCGACGCGGGCATAAAATACTATGCCGTTCCCTCGATAAAACTCGTGCGTTCGACGTCGGGCGCGGCAATAAAAAACAACTTGAAAATCCCCGTAGAATTGAACCGCGCGGTCAAAAAAGCAAAGGACGTACTCGAGCAAATCAAACCCGATTGCGTTTTTTCAAAAGGCGGTTTCGTGTCCTTGCCGATAGTGCTTGCCGCAAGCAAGGCGCGTATCCCGATATTCGCGCACGAGAGCGACTACACCCTCGGTCTTGCCAACAAAATCGCAAAACTCAAAGGCGCGACGATTTTCAAAGCCAACCCCAAAGCAAAATTCGACGGCGTTTTCGTGGGGATGCCTTTGCGCGAAAACCTTTTGCGAAAGGATAAAATCGAGGCGCAAAAAACGCTGAATATAAACAATCCTTTCAAAAAGCCCGTGCTTTTGGTGTTCGGCGGCTCGTCGGGCGCAAGCGCGATAAACGAGGCGGTCAAAAAGAATATTAAAACGCTCACGACAAAATATTACGTTCTGCACGTCACGGGCAAAAACAAGGACGAAAAAATAAGCGCGAGCGACTACCGAGCGTTTGAATACGCCGACGACATTTCCCTCTTTTACACCGCTTGCGACGTCATACTTTCAAGGGCGGGCGCGACGAGCGTTTTTGAAATTTCGTCGATAGGCAAACGCGCCGTGTTCGTTCCCCTACCCAAAGGCGCGTCGAGAGGCGACCAAATATACAACGCCGACCTTGCAAAAGAGTACGGCGGAATCGTGCTTAAACAAGATTCGAGTTTTTGCGACAATTTCGTCGGGGCAATAGAAACGGCAATGCAAAATCCGCCTATGAAACCCATAAAACACGACTCGAACGGAAAAATTGCGGACGTCGTATGTGATAAATTGAGGCGAGGTGAAAAATGCAAAAACAAAAAACCATCGCCAAATGGCTTGCCGTAATCCTATTGATGACAGTCGCAGTCGCTTGCTATATCGCGCTTTCCGCAATCGTCGGTAAGAATCCCGACGGCAACGCAAACGTCGCAGGGGCAAACGACGACAAAAACCAAGAAAACGTAGACAATCCGACGATAAAACCCGTTTATTCCGTATTGCCGAGAAAGAGCGAAACGATAAACGGCGCAAGCGTCGCGCACGTCGGCGGAGAGGGCGAAGAAAAGGTCCTCGACGTCTTTTATTTCGCAAAGAAAACCGTCCTCGTATTCCACTCGCAATCCGAGCAATACGACGTGAAAGAGAAAGGAATTTACGTAGCGATTTTCGGCGGCGAAACGCTTGAAAAAACCGTTAAAATCGCAAACGAAAACGACGAGTATCTTTCAAGTTGTCAGACGAGAAACGGCGTTGCGATTTCCACTTGCGACGGCGAAAAAACGAACGTCAGAATATACGATAACAACTTCGACGTATCTTGCGAAAACACGCTCGACGCATACGACGAAATCAACGCAAATTATTACGGCGAAAACGTCGAAGCGTTTTGCGTGAAAAACGGCAAAATCAAGCGACTCGTCATTGACGATTCGCTTCGAGTTAAAAGCGACAATTTCGTGCTTCAAACGACAGCCGCAAACGTGGTTCAAGTCATAAAATACGGCAATTCGACATTGCTGTTTTTACAAGACGAGCAAACTGCCGTCGGTGTGACTTACGATACAAATTCGGGTTTTACGAAGCGTTTTTCATACAATAAACACCGCATTTTGCAAATTATGCCCGTGATTCAATCTAACGTTCAATGCTTTGCAATCCTTTTCGCAACGCAAAAGGGATTACAAGTTTCCCTTATGTCGCAAACGCTAAACGAGAATGCGCAATACAATATAGACGGCGAGAGTTTCGGCGCGCTTTTCAGAAGCGAAACCGGCTTGAAAATTCTTTTGAAAAACCGCGTAATAAGGCTTTGTTCGCACCTCGAATTTATATCCGAGACGCCGCTTTCGGATATAGTCGTTCCAAGCGAAAATCGATTTGAATCAAGTGGCAACGCACTCGATAGCGCAAGCAATTTAACCTCGCAAAACGGCGCAATATCGCTTGAAAAAGCAAACGATTTTTCTTGCGTGTGGCAAGAAGAAAATATGCTTGTCGCTCGCTTTGAAAACTTCGATTGTCTGCTTAAACTCGGCGATAACGAAATCACCGCCGCGGCGACTTTCAAATACGCCGAAAATGTGTTTGTCACTACGTCCGTAATAGACGGACAAAACAAGTTGTCGATATTCTTCGACGCCGATTCCGACTCGGCGTCGACGTATATGTGTTTCGGCAAAACAGACGCGTTTTTCTTGTCTGTATTGACAAGCGGCAGATGAGGTTGTATACTTT
>CAKQLT010000100.1:0-4806 GCA_934254715.1 uncultured Clostridia bacterium
TAGTAGATTCCTTTGAGTCCCGACTCGTATATTCTGTTAAGTTGCTCTTTGGTCACTTTCGTTGCGACGGTAACTTCGCTCGTGCGCTTTGAAATCTTTTCGAGAGTGCTATCGTACGGATAGCCGAAAACGTCGCACAATAAGTTCGCAACCGCCTCTTTGTCGGGCGTGTTGCTCGGGCGAACGTACAAATTGTATCTCGTTGCCGTCGAGGCAAGCACTTTTCCGTTTTTGTCGAGAATCTGCCCTCTCGGCGCGTCAGTAGGCACGTCGCGAAGCCATTGGTCCACCGCTTTAACTTGCAAGGATTCGCCCTCGACAACTATCACCGCAAACATTTTGGCGAATATTCCCGAAAACAAAAAGACCATCAGCAATAGAATTGCCGACAGCCTTTTTGTTGGATTATAAAGAAGATTGGGTTTTGTATGCTTTTTTGATTTATACGCGAACTTCATATTGAGAATCTATTGCAAAAGATTCCGTATTATTCGCTTCTTGGCTCGCTTTTATTTGCGAAGTGGGCGTAACCGCCTTGCCTTGATTGATTTTGGTTGCGTTCACGATGATGAGCGACGCAACGAGCGCGATTACGGCAAGATATACGCCGAGTATGATTTTGCCTTTCGTGTTAAGACGAGCGCGTTGTTTTTGTTCGCTGACGTTTTGAGTTTTTTGAGCCTTGCGAGCAAAAAGTCCCGTGCGCTGAACCGTTTGTTGAGCGTTATCCTCGAATACGGGCGTGTTGCTCGTTTCGGTGTGAGCAAGTCTTGCGTAAAGTTCTTGGTCGCTCGCTCTCTCGGTGTCTTGAGCCGTGAACTCGTAGAAACCTTGGTGCGCGGGTGCGGATTGACGAACTTGCGGCTGCGCGTATTGCACTTGGTCGTAAGTTTGAACAGGTGCTTGCTCTTGATATTGAACGGGCGCGTATTGCGCTCTTTGTTGCAAAGAATCGTAGAAGGGATATTCTCTTTGTTGGTATTCGACGGCTTGCGGCGCGACGTAAGGACGCGACGCTTCGTAGTTTCTCACACTCTCGGTCGAACGGACTTCCCTTGCGGGTGCCATATCGAAATTGTAACGCGAGTTTTGAACGGGTTGTGCTTGCGTATATTGATTTGCGCGCGAAGTCTTGAAGTCTTCGTAAGAGGGAAAACTCTCAACGCTGCCGCTTGCGACTTCTCTTGTGTTTCTGCCCAACAATTCGTCTAATGTGATTGCCATATCTACCCCTTTTAGATTATCGATTTTCTTTTTTTAGCCCTGATAGAATATCGATTTCCCTTCTCTATAATTTTCTTGTTTTTTATCTTTGTTTTTGTTTGTTTTTCTTGTCGTTTTTTTGCCGCTTTATCGTCTACACTCGCTCGACGATTCTGAGTTTCGCGCTTTGTGAACGCGAGTTGTTTTTTAACTCGTCCTCGCTTGCGACGATAGGTTTTTTGTTGACCAACTCGACTTCCTTTACCTTTCCGCATACGCACACGGGAAAGTCGGGCGGACAAGTGCAAGAGAGATTGAGTTCTCGAAACGCCGATTTGACGATTCTGTCTTCGAGCGAATGAAAGGTGATAACCGCCATTCTACCGCCCTTTTTCAGACGTCGCGCCATTTGCGTGATTGCTTCGTCCAAAGCGTTGAGTTCGCCGTTCACCGCAATGCGTATCGCTTGAAACGTGCGCTTTGCCGGGTGTCCGAATTTCCATCTCGTCTTTGCGGGATAACTGTCTTCCACTATCTTTGCAAGTTCGAGCGTGGTTTCAATCGGCTTTTCCTTTCTTCTTGCGACTATATTTTTTGCAATCACTCTTGCAAGTTTTTCTTCGCCGTAATCGAAAAGAATGTTTGCGATTTCTCTTTCGTCGTATCCGTTCACTATGTCGTAGGCGGTGAGCGGTTGCTCTCTGTCCATACGCATATCGAGCGGTGCGTCTTTCATATAACTGAATCCTCTTTCGGCGTTGTCCAGTTGGTAACTGCTTACGCCGAGGTCGAGTAGGATTCCGTCAACCTCGCCAATCCCGAGCGAATCGAGTTCGGATATGAGGTTTTTGTAGTCGTCGTGTACGAACGTAACTTTGTCTTTGTACGGGGCGAGTCTTTCGGAAGCGGCTTTCAGTGCGTCACTGTCGCGGTCCACCGCAACGAGCCTTCCGCCCTCGCCGAGCCTCTTGACGATTTCAATCGAGTGTCCCGCGCCGCCGACCGTGCCGTCAACGTAGATTCCGTCGCTCTTGATTTTCAGTCCGTCGAGACATTCGTTCAACATCACGGGTACGTGTGCAAATTCCATTTTTTACACCCCGTACTTTTTGAGGTCTTGAATCATCTTGTCGATCTTGCTCGGATCGAGCACGCCGTATCTCGCGTCCCAAGCCTCTGCCGGCCAAACTTCGAGGTAAGTTGCCTTTCCGACGAAAACCATTTCTTTGTCGATGCCGAATTTTTCTTTTATGTTTTTGTCGAGAGAAACTCTGCCCTGCGCGTCTTCTTCGAGAGGTCCGCTGAACGAGAACACCGTCGAAGTAAATTCGTCCGTGTCAGACGTGTACGGATTTTGGTTGATGAAAGGTGCGAACATTTCCTCGAATCTTTCTTCGGGGACGATGTACAAGCAACCGTTCTTGCCCGGAAGGTAATACGGGTTCGAGCCAAGCCCTTCGCGGAACTTGACGGGAATCCTGAACCTATTTCTCTCGTCGAGTTGATGACGAGCGTTTCCAAGCATAAATTTCGGCATTTGCTTTTCCTTTTTGAGGGCACTTCACCCTTCACGCTTGTTATTGTATAACAATATAAACGACTTGTCAACGGAAATTTTCCAATTTTGACCCAAAATTTTTTCAAGTATTTAGTAGGGATTTTAGACTTTATGCAATTTTGATTATGTTCACAAGTAAACTATATACAAAACGCAATTTTCGCCGTATAATCGTTTTTGCAAAAGCCGTCTTTTCAGTGGATTTTGCCATAAAAATACGCAAAATTTTTATAAATTTTCGCTCGATTCAACGCCCGTTATCCCCTATTTTCCCGTTACGTTTTCGTTGATTTTTGCCACTTTATACCACTTTTAGAGCAGAAAAATTTTCCGCTCGCAACAAAAAATCTCATCTCGCATATATTGTGGCAAATATAAAAGGAGGTAAAAAGATGTCTTTTTGCAACAACAACTCTACGATAGACAGATGTCCCGGGAACATCAACGGCAATCCGATGAACGGCTTGTGTGAAAAAGTTTGCATTCAGACCACCAAAATCTTCGACGCCTGTATGATGCAGACAAGCATAGATTCAACGGTGACTCTCACGAACATTTCGCCTGCACCCCCCACGCTTCCGCTCACCTTCGTCAGCGGCTCGTCAACCTCGTCGGTCGGCACGATTACCGCCCTCACGATAACCCCGATTGCCGACAGAGCGGGACTTTCAAGAGTAACCGCAACGATTTCGATACCCGTTCAAATCGCCTACACCGACGCAAACGGCGTTGCAGGCACGGGCACGAGCACCGTGAGTATCGCTCAAGACGTGGTTATGTGCGTGCCGTCGGGCAGCGTAATTTCGCCCGTCATCGCGGCAACCGTCAATATGGCTTCGCCGAGAGGTACTTACGTGAGCGACTACACGTTCTCGATAACTTGTTGCGTTACTATCATTCTCAGCGTGCAAGCACCCGTCAATCTTCTCGTACCGTCCTACGGCTACTGCAAGATTCCGCCTTGCACGGAATTCAGCCAAGACGCTTGTCAAGGCGTGTTCGATTTGCCATTGTTCCCGTCTTAACGGACAAGAAAAACCGAACGTACGATTCGATAATATCGAATTGCAACGAAAAGGCGCAGACAAATGTCTGCGCCTTTTCCGCCGTCGTTAGATTTCAAAAACGCTTAATATCTTCTATATTATTTCGATTTGCCACTCGTCAAAATTCAACCGCTTATTTTATTCTGCCGTTATATTTTCATTCTGTCGTTAAGTTTTCCGCTTTATCGCATTTTAACTTACTACGACTTCACTCGATAGCATATCTTTTTCATTCGTAATTTTTCGATTTTACGTCAATAATTGATAAATAATAATTTATATGTTATATTATCCATATGAAAGTTTTTGCAATAAGCGATTTACATCTATCCTCTGCCGTCGAAAAACCTATGGATATTTTCGGCGACGGCTGGCAAAACCACTTCGCAAAAATCAGCGAGGACTGGGAACGAAAGGTTGCCGACGGCGACCTCGTTTTGCTTGGCGGCGATATGTCGTGGGGATTGACAATCGAACAAGCAAAAACCGACTACGACGAAATTGCAAAACTCAAAGGCAGAAAATACGTCGTAAAGGGCAATCACGACTATTATTGGGGGTCGCTCGGCAAAATGCGCGCAACGTTCCCTACTTTCAACTTCATTCAAAACAACGCGTATAGAGTGGAATCGGAAAGCGATCCGCAAAAAGCGGTTGTCATTGCCGGCTCTCGCGGTTGGAATATTCCGCAAAAAGACACGTCGGAAGCGGATTTGAAAATTTACAAAAGAGAATTGATACGCCTCGAACTTTCTTTGTCATATGCAAAAACTATGCAAAAAGAAGACGACGTTCTCATTGCAATGCTTCACTATCCGCCGTTTGAAGCAACTTATCAGGACACCGAAGTTACCGCGCTTCTTGAAAAATACGGCGTGAACGTCGTGCTGTACGGACACTTGCACGGCAAGAGCGCAAGGGTAACGCCGACGCTCAAAAAACACGGCATAACCTACATTTTGACGTCTTGCGACCTTGTTGACAACAAACTCATAGAAG
>CAKQLT010000101.1:0-4801 GCA_934254715.1 uncultured Clostridia bacterium
CGCTTTGTGCGCCAGGCAGTGGCCAACGGACGGCGCAGTCGCTTGTACTATTCGTCAAGTTCGGCGCTCATAGGCTCGCCGCCTTGCGGCTCGTGGTTCGTCTACGAAAGAGTAGAGTAGTAGTATAAGAACGCTTCGAATAAGTGTCCGTTTTATAATTTCAAATATTCCGCAACTGCGGCAAAGCCGCAATTTCATTTGCGCGAAGCGCAAATTTCACTGCGCCGAAAGGCACAATTTCACGCACGCTTTGCGTGCATATCGTGTATATAATCGTGGCTACGCGCCCATATCGCCGTTCAAATAATCCGCTTGCGTGCGTAGCACGCCCTCACCAAGCAAGCACTCGTGCGGAATTGTGGCTTGAATTTTTACCCGTCTTATTCTGAGAGCAAAGAGGGCTTGCGCGGTTAGCAGAGCAATAAATCGAGCGAGGCTTTCGGCAATACGCAAAAATTGCGTGTTGCCGTTGCCTCAGCGACGATTTTTGCTCATAAGTCATCCGCGTCTTGCACGGGTTTTTCGCCGTCGGGGACGTCGGGATAACCGTGCTTTTCGGGTACGCCCGTGTAACTTCCGTTAGGGTCGAAGTGCGAACGCATATTCTCGTGCGTCGTCAGATTGCTGTGAGATAAGGGTACGTTGTGCTTTCTTGCTCGTCTAATTTTCATCTTTCCTTCCTTCGGGCAATTTCGCCCTCGATTTTATTGATTTATATTTATAGAATGAGCAAACCTTAATAATTTATTAATTTCATTAATATTTTATAAATCGATGGAAAATCGCACAAATATATGATATGATACATTTTGCAATATAAAAACAGCATTAGGACAAGGAAAAATGAAAAACGGCGGTATCGACAAAAGAGTCATCAAAACCAAAAACGCTATTTTCGAAGCGTTCAAGCAACTCGTTCAAGAGAAGGATATGGCGGACATCACCATAAGCGAACTCACGCAAAAAGCCAACATCACTCGCAGCACGTTCTATATGTACTACGACACGGTGGGCGACGTTCGCACGGACATCGAAAACGTCATAATCGCGGGTATCGACAAGATTATGAGCGAAACGGACATTCTCAACAGCATAAAGAATCCGTATCCGCTTTTGAGTATGCTTGCCGACGAGATTCTCAAACAAGACGAAAACAACAGATACATTCTTTCGTCCAGCACGTCGGGTCAACTTCTCGACAAAATCAACGACAGAATCGTAAGCGCGTATATGCACTGGTTCTCGTCCAACGAGGGTTCTACGTCCGATTTGGGCAGAACGAAATATATCGTTGCGTTTGCGGCGGCAGGTATGACCGAGTGCTTCAAGATTTGGTTCAACCACAAGAGTTCGCTTTCTTTGGAAGAACTTTGCAAGAATATTTCCGACGCAATGAGCAAAGGCATTTCCTTGATGATGGATCAAAACACGCTTTGATCCGCGATTTAGGGGGATCATAGATTTGAACTTTCGCAAGGGGAATGACGAGCCGTCATTCTCTTTGTCGTTTTCAAAAAATATATTAAAATCGAGTATCTGCATTTATTGAGGTGAAATATGCTTCAACTTAAAGACGTAGTAAAAGACTATCCCACCGCTACAACGACCGTACACGCTTTGAGAAAAGTGTCGCTCAATTTCCGCGAAAGCGAATTCGTGGCGATTCTCGGTCCGAGCGGCTGCGGAAAAACGACAATGCTCAACATCATAGGCGGTCTTGACAGATACACGTCGGGCGACTTGGTCATAGGCGGCGTTTCCACGGCGGAATTTGACGACGAACACTGGGACGCGTATCGCAACGCCACCATAGGTTTCGTTTTCCAAAGTTACAACCTTATTCCGCACCTCACCGTGCTTGAAAACGTCGAACTTGCTTTGAGCCTCGTCGGTGAAAAGAAGAAAGCACGCAGAGCAAAGGCGGTTGCCGCGCTTCACAAAGTCAATATGCACGAGCAAATCGACAAACGCCCCAACCAACTCAGCGGCGGACAAATGCAACGCGTCGCAATCGCAAGAGCCATCGTCAACGACCCCAAAATCATTCTTGCCGACGAGCCGACGGGCGCGCTTGACAGCGAATTGAGCGTGCAAGTTATGGATATTTTGCAAGAGATTTCAAAGAATCGTCTTGTCATTATGGTTACGCACAATGCCGAACTTGCATATCAGTACGCAACCCGTATTTGTCGTTTCAAGGACGGTCAACTCATCGAAGACACCAATCCGTACGACCCCGAAACCGAGTCTTGCGAGCAATCCGAGACGGTTGAAGAAACTCTTGCCGTAGAGGCACAAACGAGCGCGTTTGAAAATTCCACGACGGACGTAACCGAAGTAGAAGTTGACAAAACGAGCGTTTTAACCTCTCAAAATGCAGAGATAAACGTTCAAAACGGTCAAAACGAAGAAGAAACGGGCAGAAAGAAAAAGACGTCCAACCGCAAGCGCAAACGCGCTATGAGAAACGTCGGCGAGGAAACGAAAGCCTTGTTCGACAAACTCGGACTCAACAGTTTGTCGAAGAAGAAAAAGAAAAAAGACAAAGCGTTCAAGCCCACGTCTATGAGTGCGGGTATGGCGTTCGGATTGAGTCTTAAAAACCTCGTGTCCAAAAAACGCCGCACGTTGCTCACGTCCTTTGCGGGCGCAATCGGCATTATAGGTCTTGCGCTCGTTTTGTCCATTTACAACGGATTCAACATATACCTTGCAAAGATGGAAACCGAAATGCTTTCGGGCGTTCCTCTCGGCATTTATCAATACAACGTATCCAGCAACGCCATTATGGAATTGATGACGAGTATGACGGAAAAGCCGTCCGAAGATCCGAGTCTCTATCCCGATTCGGACGACATCACCGTTTCGAGCAGTTCGAGCAGCACGGCGGCAATGATGATGTTGATAAATTCCGTCGTTAAATCCTTTATGACGGGCGTAAAAAAGAACGATTTGACAGAAGAATTTGCCGACTATATGAAAGCGATGCCGAAGGATTATTACACGGCGATGAGCATATCCTACGGCTTGCGATACAACCTCGTCAGAAAGACGTACGACAAGGACGGCAACGTCGTGTATAAGGACGCTTCGCAACAGCCGCAACCGCTCACCACGACGGCGTGCGCTACGACGGTTTTGGGTGAAAACGGCTTGCAAGCAAAATACTGGCAAGAACTCGTTGCGGACGAAGAAGTTATGATGCGTTCCTACGACTTCATCGGCGAGGGAAGCAGATTCCCGCAAAACAAAAACGAAATTTTGTTGTGCGTCGGCGCGGACAACAGCATTAGCAATTCGGTGCTTTCCGCGTTCGGAATCGAACTTTACGAAAAGAACGAAGACGGCACGCTTAAACTCGACGAGGACGGCAAACCCATCAAAATCGACACCGAGAAAGTGTCTTACGAATACTTCTTGGGTCAGTCGTTCAAACTCGTTGACAACGATTCCTATTACACCTACGACGAAAACACCGGAACGTACGAAAATCTCGGACTCGGCGAAGGCGGGGAATCGAGCGGTGAAGGAAGCGGCAGTTTGGGCGATATGCTTCAAGACCAAAGCAAAGAGATGATGTGGGGTTACGACGATTCGGAAGAATCTCAACAAAAACTTCAACAAATGTACGACGAGTCTTCCGACGAAATCAAAAT
The DNA here is from genome assembly GCA_934254715.1 of uncultured Clostridia bacterium. Classification (GTDB taxonomy): domain Bacteria; phylum Bacillota; class Clostridia; order Christensenellales; family CAG-917; genus CAG-475. The sequence goes on from CAKQLT010000101.1 coordinate 3,657, forward strand.
CGTGGGCGTTATCCGTGCAAAGAAAAACGCCGAACACGCATACGTCAGCACGTCGCTTTGCTATTTGCCCTCGCTTGCCGAAAGCACACTCGAAAGCGCGGCAAACAGCACTTTCACGCAACGTCAGTTGGAACTCGACAAATCCAACGGCGACGGCAGAAAGAAGACGGTTTTCGGCGTTCGTTTGGACAACAAAGAGATAAACGAAGGCAATATGATGCTCGCAACGGTCGCCAACACGCCCGCGCTCAAATACACCTATTTTATGCGTGCAATCGGCGCGGATAAGAGCCCGTATTACATCACCGTTTTCCCCAACGACAGCGACCAAAAGACGAATTCGGGCAACTATATTTCCGCTTGGCAAAAGTCCGGCAACGGCAACATCGGCTATTTTGACATATCCGAAATGTTCCTCGTCAATATGCGCGGCACGCTCGACCTCGTGTCCGCAATGCTCATAGCGGTTGCCGCAATATCCCTCGTCGTGTCCACTGTTATGATAGGCGTCATCACGTCCAACTCGGTCGTCGAACGCACTCGCGAAATCGGTATACTTCGCGCAATCGGCGCGCGCAAAAAGGATATTCGCAACGTCTTTATTGCCGAAACTTCAATCATCGGTCTGTGCAGCGGACTCATCGGCATTGTCGTCACTTATATCCTTTGCCCAATCCTGTCGCTTATTATCAAAGCGGTCACCGGCATCGGCTCGCTCTTGCACTTCCATCCGCTTCACGCCTTCATTCTCGTATGTTTGAGTTTGGCGCTCACCGTAATTTCGGGTATAATTCCTGCGATTATGGCGTCGCGGAAGAACGTTGTCGACGCTCTACGCGTAGATTAAAACTGCGCTAAATCGCGCCTAACTTTGTCAGCACCCCTTGACTGTCAACTCATTTACGCTTTGTAAATTAGGGTTGCCATTCAAGGGGTGCTTTCGCGTTATGCATCGATTTATCGCAGTTTTAACTATTCATCGACGAGAGGAATCCACCGTCCGCGAACTTGCAGAGCGGACTCTTGACGAACACTTATTCAAGGCGTACTTATTAACGGTATCTGCTCATTCGCAGACGGAACACGAGCCGCAAGGCGGCGAGCCTATGAGCGCCGAACTTGACGAACAGTACAAGCGACTGCGC
>CAKQLT010000102.1:0-4302 GCA_934254715.1 uncultured Clostridia bacterium
GAAGCGGACGCCGTGGGTTCCCTCAAAGTATGCAGAGGGGGAACGGCGGTAGGGGAAACACGTGAGGAAGGGGGAAACTTTAATTTTTATTATATTTATATAATTATTAACTTCAAACGTTTGACAATTCTCTTGCATTTTGGTAAATTTAATGTCGAGCCGCTCGAAAGTGGTTTTTAAGTCAATCAAAGATTGCACCTATGTCGGCGAGACTGGTTAGAGGAGGTAAAAACAATGTACGCAGTAGTTGAATGCGGAGGCAAGCAATACAAGGTTGAGAAAGATATGCTCGTCAAGGTCGAAAAAATCGACGCTGAAATCGGCGACGTCATCGAACTCAAAACTCTTATGCTCGTCGACGACAACGGAAACGTTAAAGCTGGACAAGACGCACAATCCGTAAAGGTCAGTGCAAAAGTCAACGCACAAGACAAGTTCCCCAAAGTTTACGTTTTCCATTACAAGTCCAAAAAGAACATCAGAAAGCGTCAAGGTCATCGTCAACCGTACACCGAGTTGAAGATTGTTTCAATCGAGGGTTAAGCGATGGTCAAGGTCAAGTTCTCGACACAAGACGGGAAGTTCGTGGGTGTTGAATGCAGTGGGCATTGCGAGTATGCCGAAGAAGGCGCGGACATAGTGTGCGCGGCGTTAAGTTCGGTAGTTCAAACGGCGGTGCTTGGCATTATGCACATAGTGGGCGTGAACATAGCGTATGAAACCGACGCAAAAGACGGTTATCTGTACGCAATGTTGCCAAAGTCTATGACTTCCTCTCAAGCGCACGACGCGGACGTGATTTTGAGAACTGCTTATCTAGGGGCGTCCGACCTCTATGAAAACTTTTCGGACTTTATAACATTGGAGGTAGAATGATTATGTTTATGAATATACAATTATTCGCTCATAAGAAAGGAACGGGTTCTTCGCACAACGGTCGTGATAGCGAATCCAAGCGTCTGGGCCCCAAACGCGCTGACGGTCAATTCGTTCTCGCAGGCAACATTCTTGTTCGCCAAAGAGGTACGAAGTATCATCCGGGCAACAACGTTTCAATCGGCAAAGACGATACGTTGTTTGCGCTTATCGACGGCGTTGTGAAATTTGAGCGTGTTGGAAAAGACAGAAAACAAGTTTCCGTTTACGCACAAGAGCAATAACAGTCAAAACGAAACCGCCCGAATTTAGGGCGGTTTTTTCTATCGTAAGCACGCATATACGCGTGCGCACGTACGCGAAAACGCGCGCGCAATATATTGAATGAAATATCTTGCGCGCACGGCAATATACTTAACTATGAACCAAATCGAATTTTCAATCCCCAAAACGCCGACTTTCGACGTCGGACAAACCCTCGATTGCGGACAAGTCTTCCGTTTCGTGCAAGAGGGCGATACGTTCAGAGTTTGCGCGAAAAACCATATGGCGCGCATAACCGACGAGGGCGGCGAGTACGTCGTAAAGTGCGACGACAAGGACTTTTTTGAAAAGTATTTCGATTTCGACACCGACTATGCGGCGATTCAGGCAAAAGTCGCGGACAACGGCTTCGTGTCCGACGCAATAGAGTACGGCAAAGGGATACACATTCTTCGTCAAGACCCGATTGAGGCGATTTTTTCCTTTATCGTGTCGCAAAACAACCATATTCCGAGAATCAAAGGCATAATCGAGCGCATATGCGATTCTTTGGGCGAGGATATGGGCGAATATCACGCTTTTCCGAGCGTCGAGAAACTTGCGAGCGTCGGCTCGGACTTTTACGCGAAAATTGGCGCTGGGTATAGGGCGGAATACCTCGACAGAGTTGCCAAAACTATGCTCGACGAAAACGTTGACGAGTGGAAAAAACTCTCTACGCCCGAACTGCGCGCAAAACTTTTGTCCTTGCACGGTGTGGGCAGAAAGGTTGCCGATTGCGCGTTGCTGTTCGGTTTTTCGCGCTTTGACGTGTTCCCCGTGGACACTTGGATAAAAAAGGCGTTCGAGAGCGAATACGAGGGCGTTGCGCCCGAAAAAATGTCCGATTTACTCGTCGGAAAGTACGGCGAAAACGCGGGCTTCGTTCAGCAATGGGCGTTTTATTTCAAAAGAGCAAAAAAAGTATAGACAAAACGCTTATTTTGTTATAAAATGAGTTTATCAATATAAAAAGACTATTACAAGTGCGCTTTGTGCGACTTGAAAGAGGAGAAGAAGATTATGGCAGCAAGCAAAAAATATGTAGTTCTTGCAGACATCGAAAGCGTCAGAGTTCCTTTCAGCGTGTTTGAATCCGCTCTTGAAGAACTTTCCCGTATCGGTGAAATCGCAGCGTGCAAATTCTACGGATATTCCGCAAAACGTACCAAAGACTACGGCGAGTTCATCCAAGAAAACAGTTACGACGCACTTTCTGCGCTTCCCAAAAAGAGAAAAGGCAAACTCGACCTTCGTCAAGTTATCGACGCGGCAAGACTTGCGCAATTCCCCAACATCGACGGTTTCTTCCTTATCTACGGAAACGGCGACATCACCCCGCTTATCGCTTATTTGAAAGCATACGGCAAAGACGTCGTTGCAGGCGTTATCGAACCCGACAAGAATTCCGTTCTTTGCAACAAGGTCATTATGCTCGACGCAAAAGCGACCACGCAAACCGTGCTTAACGCAGGCTACAAGAAGGTCAACGCAGCGCCCGTCGTAAAGAGAGCGGCACAACCCAAAGCGGCACCCGTTCAATACGCACCCGCACCGCAACCCGCACCTCAACCGGTTTATCAACAACCCGTGCAACCCGTATATCAACAACCCGTTGCGCCTCAACCTGCACCCGCAGCACCCGCACAAACTCAACAACAAAGCGAAGAAGCGGCTCAAATGGCATTGCTTCTCGAGCAATTCAACAAAATCATCGCAAGCGACAACTGAGTTTAAGCGAATTAACGAAATTAAAAAATCCCGCAAAATGCGGGATTTTTTTTATAACTTTTCTCAATAACAAGAGTGAACGTTTAGTACCTTAAAATCACATTTCCCCCTTTCCTCACGTGTTTTCCCAATCGCCGTTCCCCCTCTGCATAAATTTGAGGGAACCCACGGCGACTGCGTAGCGGGGGACAACACTCAGCACTCGCATAAATAAGGGCATTTCACTCATTATGCCACTGCGCTTTGTGCGCCAGCTACGCACCCAAACGGCGCAGTCGCTTGTACTATCCGTCAAGCTCGGCGTTCGCTTTCTCGCCGCCTTGCGGCTCGCGTTACGTCTGCGAAATTGCAGATTCAGCGTATAAGTGCCGCCCTGAATGAGTTTTTGTAATAAAAGAATACTAAAACTCTTTTACGTTATTGTTTTTATAAGTGCAGAAACGGATTTTGTAGCCGTTGTCGTCGATTTGCTCGCCTTGTTCGACAAGTTGCCAGTTGTCGAGTTCGTCGAGATTTTCGTGGAATACTTCCGCGCCGCCGTCCGCGTCAACTTTCGTGACGTACGCCGTGTCACAGTAGGGCAAAAGCGTGCGATACATCATTGCGCCGCCTATGAGGTAGGTTTGCTCGCCGTCGTAGTTTTTGAGCGTTTCAAACAATTCGTCGAGGGATTTGACAAGAATATATCCTTTGGTTTTTGCGTCTTCGTCCGTGCCGTTTGGGTTAAGCACGATATTCGTGCGGTTTTTGAGCGGCATACCGTTCGGAAAAGAGAGAAGCGTATTGCTTCCCATAACGACGGTTTTGCCCTTCGTGTGTGCGACGAAATGGCGCATATCTTCTTTGAGAGAAAACAGCAAGTCGTTTTTCTTGCCGAGTCCCCATTTGTTGTCAACTGCAAAAATCGTTTTCATTTTTTTGAAAAATAACGGCGTTTTTACGCGCTTTTTACGCTGTTTTTACGCCATTTCGGCGTGTTTTTTGCTATATTTAACGTCGGTTTTGCCAAAACTCAAATCGCAACTTCGATTTTTTTGTCGAGTTTGGTGTACTGATAGTTTTCTAGTTCAAAATCGTCAACGGTGAAGTCGTAGAAGTTCTTTACGTCCTTGTTCATTTTGAAAATCGGCGCAGGGTATTGCGGATTCTTCAAAATTTCCTCGACGATGGGGATATGGCGGTCGTAAATGTGCGCGTCGCTTATGACGTGTACAAATTCGCCGACTTCCAGTCCACTCACTTGCGCGAACATATGAAGAAGCACTGCGTATTGCACGACGTTCCAGTTGTTTGCCGTGAGCGTGTCTTGGCTTCTTTGGTTCAAAATGCCGTTGAGTTTGTTGCCCGTAACGTTGAAAGTCATCGAGTACGCGCAAGGGTAGAGGTGCATTT
>CAKQLT010000103.1:0-4267 GCA_934254715.1 uncultured Clostridia bacterium
GAACTTCGAGCGAAGGGGGTCGCCCGGCATTAAGACTGTGTCGGCAAAATCGCCGAGTTTTGCTGTGATATGTGGGGTTGGAACTGGCATAATGATACTTCCTTTTTACGTTATTTCGCGAACGCATTTACGTATGCGCTCGTGTATATATGCGGCAAATCGGCATAACCCGTTTTCGCCGCTCGTGCATATTTACATATGCGCAAATTCAAATACGTTCAATCAATACTCGCCTTCGCTTTCTTGCTTTTTGACGATTTTGACGATTCTGCTCGTGCCGAGTCTCGACGCGCCGAGTTCGACGAACTTTTCCGCGTCCTCGATTGAGGAAATGCCGCCCGCGGCTTTCATTCTGACGTTCTTTCCGACGTGCTTTGCAAAAAGTTCGATGTCGGCAAAGGTTGCGCCCGCTTTCGAGAATCCCGTAGAAGTCTTGATAAAGTCCGCGCCCGCTTTCGTGACGAGTTCGCACATCTTGACTTTTTCTTCGTCGGTGAGAAGGCAAGTTTCGATGATTACTTTGAGAATCTTCTCGCCGCACGCGTTTTTGAGAGTTCTGATTTCGTTTTCGACGTAATCGTAGTTGCCCGCCTTGAGTTCACCGATATTGATGACCATATCGATTTCGTCCGCGCCGTTTGCGATTGCGTCTTTGGTTTCAAATTCCTTGACGGCGGTTGTGTTGTAGCCGTTGGGGAATCCGATGACCGTGCAAATCTTCACTCTGCCGTTTGCGTACTCGCTTGCTTGTTTGACGTAGCAAGGCGGAATACACACCGACGCCGTTTGATACTTGATACCGTCGTCGCAAATCGCTTTGATTTCGTCCCAAGTTGCCGTTTGCGCAAGCAAGGTGTGGTCGCATTTGCTCAAAATTTCTTTGATTTCCATATATTTTACCTCAAATCTGTTCTTTTATTTTTTCGTTTATTCGTATACGCGCGTCGCTTTTTCGGTTAGGCGTCTTTTTGCTCGTTGTTTGCGATTCTGTGAAGTATGGCGTTGACAATCATCTCGTACGCCACTTCGTTGTAGCCGCCCTCGGGTACGATTATGTCGGCAAATCGTTTGGTCGGTTCTATGAAATGCTCGTACATCGGCTTGACCGTGGCAAGATACTGATTCACGACGGATTCGAGGCTTCTGCCCCTCTCTTTCACGTCGCGCAGAATACGCCTCAGTATTCGCACGTCGGCGTCGGTGTCGACGAATATCTTTATGTCTTGAAGTTTGAGAAGGTCGCTGTTGTAGAAGTTCAACAATCCTTCGAGGATAATGACCTTCGCGCTTTTCGTTTCGGCAACCTCGTCCGTGCGCATATACTGCGTGAAATCGTACACGGGGTGATATATCGTTTCGCCGTTTTTGAGTTTTTTGAGGTGCTCGACGAGCAAATCGGTGTCGAACGAATCTGGGTGGTCGTAGTTTATCTTCACTCTTTCCTCAAACGGAATATCTCTGTTCGACTTGTAGTAGGAATCCATACTGAGCATAACCGCGTCCGAGCCGAACGCCTTGTTGATTCTGCTCGCAAGAGTGGTTTTGCCGCTTCCCGTGCCGCCGCATATGCCGATAACTATGCTTTCCATACTCACCTCACAGATACAAGCCTTTCGCTTCTTGTTCGGCTTTCTTTTTGAGCCAGCACTTTCTGCACATAGCGACGTAGCGGTCGTTTCCGCCGAGGCATACTTGTTCGCCCTTGAAAACGATGTTGCCGTTGTCGTCCATACGCGCGTTGACCGTCGCTTTCGCGCCGCACTTGCACACGGATTTTATCTCGCTTATCGACTCGGCTATCTCGAAAAGGCGTTTGCTTCCCGGGAACATATGCGTCGTAAAGTCGGTAGCAAGCCCGAAGCACAGCACGGGTATGTTGAAATCTATGACGATTTGCCCCAGTTGGTCGACTTGTTCGGGGGTGAGGAACTGACACTCGTCAACGATGATGACGTTGTATCCGCTGAATTTGTCCTTGTACATCTGGTACAAATCCTCGTTTTGCGCAACGGCGATTGCCTCTGCCGAAAGTCCTATGCGAGAGCGGGTTATCGTCACGCCGTCGCGAGTGTCAACGATAGGTTTGACGAGCACGACTTTCATTCCTCTTTCTTCGTAGTTGAACTTGGTGATGAGTGCTTGCGCCGTCTTAGAACACCCCATTGCGCCGAATTTGAAATATAATTTTGCCATTTGTATATCCTTTCGTAATTTTGACTTTTACGTCTTTTGCGTTTTTGCGATTTATGCCCTTATTCCACTCTGTCAAGCACTATGGGGCGTTTTTGCGGTTCTTCGTCGCCTATTATCGTGGAAGCGTAGAACTTTTCAAGCGCGGGGGCGAATCTCTTTTCTTCGGAAGTGTGCATAACCGCAATCTCGTCGCCCTCGTTTACGTAATCGCCCGTTTTCTTTTTGAGAACGATACCAGCCGAAAAGTCTATGCTTTCCTCTTTGGTGTTTCTGCCCGCGCCGAGAAGAAGGCTTGATATGCCGTAACCCTCGGTGTCCACGCGTTGAATATATCCGCTCTTTTTCGCCTTTACGCTCATAACGTAAGGTGCTTTTGCAAACTTGTCGGGATTTTCGATACACTCGACGTCGCCGCCTTGTGCCTTGACCATCTTTTTGAGCGTTTCGAGCGCGCTTCCGTCGGCAAGTGCGCCTTTGACCATCTTTTCGCATTCCTCAACGCTGCCCTTTCCCGCAAGATAGAGCATATTCGTTGCCAAAATCACGCAAATTTCGGTGAAATCTTCGGGCCCGTGACAGTTCAAAGTGTCGATTGCTTCCTTGACTTCGAGCGTGTTGCCGATTGCGTCGCCGAGCGGTCTGTCCATATCCGTGATAAGCGCAAGCATTTTTTTGCCCGCTTGTTTGCCTATTTCAACCATAGTTTTTGCAAGTTTTCTGCTTTCTTCTATGGTTTTTGTGAACGCGCCGCTTCCCGTCTTTACGTCAAGCACTATGCAATCGTCGTCCGCGGCGAGTTTCTTGCCCATAATGCTCGACACCACGAGCGGCAAACTGTCAACCGTCGCCGTAACGTCGCGAAGTGCGTACAACTTTTTGTCCGCAGGCGCGAGGTCCTTGTTTTGTCCCACTATGCAAACGCCGATTTCGTTGACGTTCTTCAAAAATTCTTCTTCGGAAATGTCGGTTTTGAACCCGGGAATCGATTCGAGTTTGTCAATCGTGCCGCCCGTATGTCCCAATCCTCTGCCGCTCATCTTCGCCACCTTCACGCCAAGCGAAGCAACCAAAGGCGCAACCACGAGACTGGTTTTGTCGCCAACGCCGCCCGTCGAGTGCTTGTCCACTCTTATGCCGTTTATGGACGAAAAATCCAGACGTTGACCCGAATCGCGCACCGCAAAAGTGAGCGCAACCGTTTCGTCGAAGTTCATACCGTTAAAGAAAATCGCCATAAGCAACGCCGAAGCCTGATAGTCGGGGATTTCGCCCTTGACATATCCGTCGATAAAGAAGTTGATTTCTTCTTTGGAAAGTTCGCCGCCGTCGCGTTTTTTGCGAATAATGTCGTACATTCTCATATATGCCTCCCGCGCGCAAGCGCACGCAAAGTTTTTTGTATTAGTATTATACTACATATATTCAAAGAATAAAAGACCCAAAATTTTAATTATCTAATCGTCCGAATATTTTTTCGCAACGAAAAAGGACGCCTTTGGCGTCCCATTGCTCAAACTGCGTTGCGGCAATGTCAATCGCCCACGTCGTCATTCAGAGCGTAGCGTGGGAATCCCCTAAATAGAAGCGTAAATCTTTTAGGCGATTGACAAAAACCGCACTTGTTCTCGCAATCACTAACCGCGCAAGCCCTCTTTACTCTCAAAATAAGACGGGCAAAGACTCAAACCGCAATTCCGCGCGAGCGCTTGCTTGGTGGGTGCGCACTATGTGCGCAAGCGGTAAAAGAAAACTTATTCGAAGCGTACTTATAAACGGTATGTGCTAATTCGCAGACGGAACACGAGCCGCAACGGCGGCTCGCATATGAGCGCCGAACTTTCGTCACGCACAAGCCCATTTGCTTCAACCGCAACAAGTTGCAGTTGTTCGCCTTTGTGCTTTGCGTTCCTCGTCCCACACGCCAAAAACTACGCTTTCATCATATAACTCAAACATAAATTCGCTTGTTTTTGGCGTGCGGGAACCCTTGTGCGTGTAGTACAAGCGACTGCGCCGTCCGTTGGCCACTGCCTGGCGCACAAAGCGCAGTGGCATAAGTAGAGAAATGTCCCTA
>CAKQLT010000104.1:0-4239 GCA_934254715.1 uncultured Clostridia bacterium
GACGGCGCAGTCGCTTGTACTGTCCGTCAAGTTCGGCGCTCATAGGCTCGCCGCCGTTGCGGCTCGTGTTCCGTCTGCGAAATTGCACATACCGTTTATAAGTACGCCTTGAATAAGTTTTCGCAATTCGCTTGCGCTTTATTTTGCCAAAACCCGAACGTAACTTTTGAGTCCGTCGGGTTTTTCTTGCGAAATCGACCACTTTTCACGCGCAAGACTATTATCGACAAAAAAGTATATTTGCTTATTCTTCCACGCGTTTTCGAGTTGGCGATTCATAATTCCGCTTTCAAACACCATATCGAAAACGTCTTTATGCGCGCCGACGTACACCGTGTCGCACTTTTGCTCGATAATGAAATCGACGAGGTCGTCGCGAAGCATAAACGCAAGTTGCGCGTCGCTGATGACGAAACCGCCCGCGCAGTCCTTGCACGGTTGAAGCATAAACTCGTCAAGCGGCAAACGCGTCTTTTTTCTCGTGAGTTCGACGAGTCCGAGCGAGGTGAAACCGACCGTCGAAGTTTTCATTCTGTCGCGTTTCAACGCCTCTTTGAGCGTTTCGAGAACGCGCTGACGATGTTCGTCCGACGTCATATCGATAAAATCGATTATGACGATTCCGCTTATATTGCGTATGCGCAGTTGCAAGGCGATACATTCCGCCGCCGCGAGATTGGTTTTGAAAACCGTATCTTCGAGGTGGCTCGTGCCAACGAATTTGCCCGTGTTTACGTCGATGACGGTCAACGCTTCCGTCTTGTCGATGACTAGATACGCGCCGTTTGGCATAACGACTTTTCTGTCGCAAAGGTGATTTATCTGCGACGAAACGCCGTAGTGTTTCATTATGTTGCGCTCGCCCTCGTAAAACAGCACGGGTTTGCCTATGTGTCCGTCGAGTTTTTGTTGAATCTGTCTGTCGTTCACCACGACTTCGTCGACGTCCTCGTGCATAGTTTCGCGCATAGCGCGTTCAAACAAACTCGCTTCTTCAAAGACCAACGTCGATTCTTTCGCGTTTGCGTAGTCTTTGCGGATTTGTTCCCAACGCTCTTTGAGGGTTTCCATTTCGTTTGTCAAATCCTCGTCGCTCGCTTTTTTTGCGGCGGTGCGAATGATAAAGCCCATACCCTCGGGGCATATCGACGAAACGAATTGTTCGAGATAATCGCGCCTTTTGCCGTCCTCGATTTTTCTCGACACGCCAACGAACGACGAAAGAGGAAGCAAAACGAGGAAATATCCGGGGATAGTGACGTCCGTCGTGAGCCTTGCGCCCTTTTGACCGAAAGGTTCTTTGACCGCTTGGCACATAATCACGTCACCGGGGGATACGTTGAACGACTTGCCGCTCGGCATATCGTTTTCGAGTCCTCTGCTGTCCACGAGCGAGTCGCCCGTATACAAAAAGCCGTTGCGTTCCTCGCCGATATTGACGAAAGCCGCCTGCATACCGCATATGACGTTTTCGACCTTACCTTTGTAGATATTGCCTACGATACCTCTGAAATGTGCGCGCTCGACGGAAAAGTCCTCTAATTTTCCGTTTTCGACTATAGCCGCGCGCGTACAATACGGCGTGTAGTCGAGAATGAGTTGTTTCATTGCTATATATTCCTAAAAAAATGTGATCTTTTTAGAGCGCAAAAACGCAAAAACGAACTATACCCGCTTCGGGCAAGTCCGTTTTTCTTATTTTTGCAAATATTCGTCCACGTCGACGAGTTTGCCGTCAACGTCGACGTATTGTGCGATTTTTTCTATATCGCAAAGTTTCAAATCCACGCCGAGCGCGGAATTGAGTTTTTCGAGGATTCTGTCGGGGCGAAGATTGACGCTTCCCGACGCAAGACGAGCAACCAACTTTCCGTCCTTTTCAAAGAACGAATATATCTTGTCCGCAACGTTTTCGGTGACGGTTTCGCCTTTCTTTTGATAGCTTATCTCGAATTTTCCGTCAACGTCGATAGGCTTGTACGGCGTATTAAAAGCAAAATCCGCACACACGACTTTCGCTTGCAAGTTCGGATTCTTTTCGGATGTGAAAACCTTGCTTGCTTTAAGGTCGTCGGGCACTGCGCCGTTGAACTTTTCAAACACTTCTTCCTTTTGCATATCGCAATCGAGCGTAAGATATTCCGCTCTCGACGAAACGCCAAGAGAAAGCGGCGGCGAAAAGTACATCAATGGGTGCGGATTGAACCCTTGCGAGTAGTTCACCACTATTTTACCCCTACGGATAATTCTGTCCATATGCCTCAAAAGGTCGATGTGGGATATGAAGCATATGCTGCCCGTTTTTTGGTATTTAAGCACTATCATATCGTACACCTTCCCAGTCTGTTCGCGCCGCAACCGTTGCAGCCTTCGCGGCAGTTTTTGGTGGTCACCGCTTCGTATGCGAGTTCGCGCTGTTTGAGCAAATACTTTTTGCTTACGCCCGAATCTATAAATTCCCACGGCAAAGTTCTGTCGAGCGGAATCGCGCCGTAGTAGTCTTCCATTTTAAGTCCGCAATCGGCAAACGCTTTTTGCCAAACGTCCCACTTGAAATGCTCGCTCCACCCGTCGAATTTCGCACCGAGTTCGTATGCGCGTTCGATGACGTAAGATTGCTTTTTGTCGCCTCTTGCCAACGCCGCTTCGAGTACGGACGTTTCCGCGCCGTGCCACGAGAACGTAACGCCCTTTATTTCGCGCAAAAGTCCTCTGAGATAGTTTTGCTTGCGCTTCATCTCGTCCATAGAGATTTGCGCTTCCCATTGGAAAGGCGTGCAAGGCTTTGGAATAAACACCGCGCAACTTACGGATATGCTCAAACCTCTTTTCGAGCGTTTTTGCCAGTACAGTTGTTTAAGACGCTTGCAAATTTCCGCAATGCCTTGAATATCCTCGTCGGTTTCGGTGGGAAGCCCCATCATAAAATAGAGTTTTACGCTGTCGTATCCCGCCTCGAAAGCAACGGAAATTTTGTCTATTTCTTCTTCGGTGACGTTCTTATTTATGACGTTGCGCAACCTTTGCGTACCCGCTTCGGGCGCGAACGTAAGCGAACTTCTTCTCGAATTGTTTGCCATATCGGGCTTGAAACTGCTTATTCTCAAACTCGGAAGCGCGAGATTTATGCGCTTTTGCTTGCAGTATTCGCCAAGTTCGTTTTCGAGTTCTTCGAGTCCCGTATAGTCGCTCGTAGACAGCGAGCAAAGGGATATTTCGTTAAAGCCGGTGCTGTCCACCATCTCTTTTGCGATTTGCGCGCAACGTTTTGCGCTACGCTCTCTTATGGGACGATACCAAAATCCCGCTTGACAGAATCTGCAACCGCTTGCGCAACCGCGATAGAGTTCGAGCGTGGCTCTGTCGTGAACCGCCTCTATGTTCGCAACGAGCGGACGAGTGGGATATTCGGCGTTTTCAAAGTCTTGCACGACGGCTTTTACGACCTTTTCGCCGTCTTTATGCAACGACGGGACGTACGCGCCTTCCATACTCTTGACCTTTTCGAGAATTTCCGCTTTGGAAAGACCTTGCTCTCTGCCTTCCGCAACGACTTTGAGTATCGCAATATCGGCGTTTTCGCCCTCGCCAACGAGAATTATGTCGAAAAAGTCCGCAAACGGTTCGGGATTGACCGAACAAGGTCCGCCCGCGAGCAAAATCGGATAGGAATCGTCTCGGTCTTTGGCTCTGAACGGAATCTGCGCCAAATCCAGCATATACAAAACGTTGGTGTACAAAAGTTCGAATCCCACCGAAAAACCTACGACGGTGAAATCTTTGAGCGGCTTTTTGGTTTCGAGCGATAAAAGCGGAATATTGTTTTCTTTGAGTTTTTGCGCAAAATCGGGCGCAGGCGCATAGCAACGCTCTGCGACGTAACCGTCGGCTTTGTTGACGATGTCGTACAGAATCGCCACGCCGAGATTGCTCATACCGATTTCGTAAAGTTCGGGAAAACAAAAGACCATATCCCCCTTGCGTTCTTTGTTCATATCGGGGATATTCCACTCGCCGCCCGCATATCTTGCGGGCTTTTCCACTTCGCCGAGCAAAGCGAAATATTTTTGTTTGTAATCTTGCATTTTCGTACCGTTGTAGTTTGTATATTTTTTAAGAAGAGCTTCCCCCTTCCTCACGTGTTTGGACTTCGGCGTTTGCGAGGCAATCCGCCTCGTTCGCTTTGGCTACAACACATTCACCGAATGTGTTGTTTAACGCGTCGCGCCCAACCGCCGT
>CAKQLT010000105.1:0-4220 GCA_934254715.1 uncultured Clostridia bacterium
CGCTCATCGTGCATATATCCTCGCTCGAACAAGTCAAGGACATCGCAAAGGATATTCCCGACAAGTTCTACGAACTTGCTTCTCGCTTTATGCCCGGTCCGCTTACCGTGATTCTCAACAAGAGCGACAAAATCCCGTATATCGTCACAGCAGGCGGCGAAACGGTGGGTATTCGTATGCCCAACAACAAGTGGGCGCGCGAACTTATCGCAAACAGCAAACCGCTTGCCGCGCCGTCCGCAAACCGCTCGAAACATATCTCGCCGACGACCGCTCAACACGTTTACGAGGACTTGCAAGGGCGCGTTGAACTCATTTTGGACGACGGTCCGTGCGGCGTGGGTATCGAATCCACCGTACTCGACCTCACTTGCGATACGCCGACGATACTTCGCCCCGGCGCGATAACCGCAGATATGCTTCTCGACATCGTGGGGCAAGTCAGCCAAAACGGAAAGGTTATCAAAATCGCAAAAGCCCCGGGAATGAAATACACGCACTACGCGCCTATCGTCGAAACGGTTATGGCGGAAAATATAGACCACGCAATCTCGCAGTACGACAAAAAGACGGCAGAGGGCAAAAATCCCGTCATCGTCGCTCGCGATATTTATAGGGATAAGGTCAAAGACCGCGCGCAAATATCGCTCGGAATCACCGTCGAGGACTACACCCGCAACGTGTATTCTGCGTTGCATACGGCGGAAAAAGAGTACGATTACATAATCATCGAACATCTTGACGGAACGGGACTCGAAGCGTCGGTTATGAACAGAGTAGAAAAAGCCGCAGGGGGCAAGAGCGTATGAAAGTGCTTTTCGTATGCTCGGCAAACACTTGCCGCTCGCCTATGGCGGAATATATGTTCAAAGCGTTTTTGCGAGCAAGAGGCGTAGAGGACGTTGAAGTGGACAGCGCAGGCTTGATACTCTCAAACGACCGTATCAATCCCTTATGCCTTGCAACTCTCGACAGACACGGCGTGCCGTACTTCGACAAACAATCGCAGTTTTGCACCAAACAACTTTACAAAAAGGCGGATTTCGTGTTCGTTATGACCGAATATCACGAGCAAGTTCTCGTGCAGAATTACGGCAAAAAGCGCAATTTGTTCGTGCTTTCCGACCTTCTCGGACAAGATGTTCCCGACCCCTACGGACAAGGCGTCGAGGCTTACGAAAACGTGTATAGAATCCTTTGGAACGGTCTCGATTCCATTTATCGCACGACGCAAAAAACAGACGCTTGAACGTCTGTTTTTTATTGCTCGATTTATTTTGATTTTTGCAAATATAGCCGATTAGATTGCCGCTTTTTTGCGCTTTTACGATTGAGTTTGCAAAAGCGTCGCAATCACGATTTTCCGCCGTTTATTTATCTCGTTTTTTCACATTCGACGTCAAAGTGGTCTTTGAGCAGTTGTTTAAATATTTTGATGTGTATTTCCTCGTCGAGAATGATTCTTTCGAGCAGCATTTTCACGCTGTCGGTTGACAAATTCAAAATGGTGCGCTCGTAGTTCATAATCGCGTTTTGTTCGGCGAGTATGTTTTCGCGAAGGTATCTTTTTGGGTCGAGAGTGTAGTTTGCAAAACTTCCGTTCCAGTAGGTGCGCGCGCCCATAATCGGGTAGCCGCCGAGTTTGTATATGGTTTTCCCGAGCAGTTCGTGATGTCGCATTTCGGTCACCGCAATGCCTTCGAGCGCTTCTTGAATGTCGGGATATTTCGGCGTTATGTAAAGTTGAAAACAGTAGGTCAAAACGGCGGTCAATTCACCCGACGAACCCGAATATACCGGCATCAAAAGTTTGGATTCCGCAACGTTTTGTTCGACTTCTATTTCGGGGTACGGCAATTCGCTTGCGTATTTTGATAAGTCCATATTTCACCTCGCTTGATTTTGCACATTATATTCACCTCGCGCAAATTGTGTGCAAACTCGAAAAAAGTTGCTCTATGCGGCAATTAACGTTCAAAATATATATAAAACCGCTTGCAAATTGCCTTTTCGTGTGCTAAAATTTCAAAGTAACTTTTAGGAGGTATAGATATGCTTGATACATTGAACGCAATCCTTCTTGCTGCCGAACAAGGCGTGAGATATGCGGATTATGAAATATGTTTGAAAGTGTTTCTCATATTGATGGTGGTCGCCGCTGTTGCAATCATCGTCGTAATAATGATGCAAAAAGGCACAAACGACAACGTTGGCGTCATCACGGGCGCGAGCGATACTTACTACGGCAAGAACAAATCCACCAACAAAGAAAGCATTTTGAAAAAGATCACCTTCGGTCTTTTCGCCTTCATTATGATTTGCTCGATCATCTGCTTCGTAATGTGGGGTCTCATCTCACAAGGTGCTTAATCTTCACAACGTAAAGTATCGAACGGCTCGTTTTGCGAGCCGTTTTGTTTTATTCGGCAAAAGACGAGATTTTTTGATTCGTCCGACTCTTGAATAACTTGATTGGATAATATATAATAAAAGTATGATAAACGTAGTTGCAACAAACAAGAAAGCCTATCACGACTATTTCGTCGAGGACACCTACGAGGCGGGTATCGCGCTCGTCGGTTGCGAGGTTAAGTCCGTACGCCAAGGCGCGGTCAATCTTCGCGACAGTTTCGTCATAATCAAAAACGGCGAAGTCTTTATGCTCGGCGCGCATATCTCGCCGTACAAAATGGGCAGTTACAACAACGTTGACCCTCGCCGCACGAGAAAACTTCTTCTCAACCGCTCGGAAATCAACAAACTTCGCGGCAAAGTCGAGCAAAAAGGGTATACGCTCATTCCGCTCAAAGTCTATTTCAAGGACGCTCTCGTGAAAATCGAACTCGGTCTTTGCAGAGGTAAGGAACTTCACGACAAGCGCGAAGCGATAAAAGAGAAAGAAAACAAACGCAATTTGCAAAGAGTTATGAAAGAATACAACAGATAATCGGATTTGTCCGATACGCTTCGTATTTCCAAAAAACTCGCTTTATATTTTCAATGCTATAAACAATCAAAATAAGCAATCAAAACACAAAAAAACACACTCGAAATACACTAAAATACCGCGCTAAAAGCGCGCAGAGGCTAAATATGAAAAGAATCGAAACCACTTGCGTACAAGGCGGCTATACGCCCAAAAACGGCGAACCGCGCCAAATTCCCATCATTCAAAGCACGACTTTCAAATACGACACCAGCGACGATATGGCAAAACTGTTCGACCTCGAAGCGAGCGGCTATTTTTACACTCGTCTGCAAAACCCCACCAACGACTACGTTGCGGCTAAAATCGCCGAACTCGAAGGCGGAAGCGCGGGTATGCTCACGTCGTCGGGACAGGCGGCAAACTTTTACGCCGTGTTCAATATCGCCAACGCGGGCGACCACGTTATATCGACGAGTTCCATTTACGGCGGAACGTACAATCTTTTCAACGTGACTATGAGAAAGATGGGCGTCGATTTCACCTTCATTTCGCCCGACAGCACGGAAGAAGAAATAGAATCCGCGTTCAAACCCAACACGAAAGCGGTGTTTGGCGAAACGATTGCAAATCCCGCGCTCAGAATGTTCGACATCGAGTTGTTTGCAAAGGTCGCGCACAAGCACGGCGTGCCTCTTATCGTCGACAACACGTTTGCAACGCCGATAAACTGCCGTCCGATAGAGTGGGGCGCGGATATCGTCACACATTCCACGACCAAGTATATGGACGGACACGGCGCGGCTGTCGGCGGCGCAATCGTTGACGGCGGAAACTTTGACTGGCTCGCGCACGCGGACAAATTTTCCGGACTTTGCACGCCCGACGAGAGTTATCACGGCATAACATACGCCGAAAAATTCGGCAAGGGCGGCGCGTTTATCACAAAATGCACTGCGCAACTTATGAGAGATTTCGGGTCTATCCAAAGTCCGCAAAACGCGTTCTTGCTCAACCTCGGTCTTGAAAGTTTGCACGTCAGAATGCAACGCCATTGCCAAAACGCTCTCGAAGTTGCAAAATACCTTGCAAGCGACGAGCGCATTGCGTGGGTGAAATATCCCTCGCTCGAAGGCGACAAAGACTTTGAACTTGCAAAGAAGTATTGCCCGAGCGGCACTTGCGGCGTGGTAAGTTTCGGCGTAAAGGGCGGTAGAAAAGCGGCGGAAGCGTTTATGAAAGGACTCAAAATCGTCGCAATCGAAACCCACGTTGCCGACGCGCGCAGTTGCTG
>CAKQLT010000106.1:0-4053 GCA_934254715.1 uncultured Clostridia bacterium
GGCTTGAATCAAAACCCAGTGTACTGACGTACACGATTTTGAGGCAAGCCGTGCCTGACAAAGTTATTCGCCAAATAGCGCGGTTTTACTTAGTACCAAAGATACGGTCGCCGGCATCCCCCAACCCCGGCAAAATGTAGCCGTTCTCGTTGAGTTGACGGTCGAGCGTCGATACGTAAACTTCAACGTCGGGATGTTCGGAATGCACTTTTTCAACGCCTTCGGGCGCGCCGATTATCGCAAGGAATTTGATGTGTTTGCAGCCGCGTTTTTTGAGAAGCGCGATTGCGTCGCAAGCACTGCCGCCCGTTGCGAGCATCGGGTCTACGAGCATAACGACTTTGTCCTCGATGCCTTGGGGCAATTTGCAATAGTATTCTTGCGGTTCGAGGGTTTCTTCGTTGCGGTACATACCGATGTGTCCGACCTTTGCCGCGGGGAAAAGCGTGAGGATTCCGTCAACCATACCGAGTCCGGCGCGAAGGATAGGCACGATTGCGATAGAGTTTTCTTTCACGACGGTTTGTTCGACGGTTTCGAGCGGCGTTTCGACGGTTATGGTTTGGGTGGGAACGTCCTTGAACGCCTCGAACGCCATAAGCGTTGCGATTTCGCCGATGACCTCTCTGAATTGTTTGGTCGTGGTGTTTTTATCTCTTATGATTGCCACTTTGTGGCGAATGAGCGGATGGTCGAGAATGTGTACGTTTGCGTATTCTTTCATAGTGTTACCTCTTTTTATTTGGTATATCCTTTCGTTTTAATTCTTATTCTTGGTCGGAAGATTCCGCGTTTTCTTCTGCTCTTTCTTCTTCGCGAAGTTCCTCTACGACTTCTTCTTCTCTGACCTTTTCTTCTGCCGCTTTGACGACGTCCACGCCGACCTCGAACGTTGCGTTGGGTGCGACTGCGCCGGTGATGAGGCTTTGCGGTTCTTGTGCTACTTCTTCTTCGTTTCCGTCGCCGCCTTGTTTCTTTTCGATTGCGTCGATGATTGCGTGTACGATGATACCGAGTACGAGCGCGGTTGCGATTGAAGTGATGGTGATGGTCTTGTCAACAGTTCCCGCGGGGCTGAGGACTACGTCCACGATTGCGCCGTCTTTGATGGTTTGACCGATAACGTCGCTCGTGAGAATCTTGTACGGAATCTTGATAGAGAGTCCGCCGATACCTGAGATGAGGATTGTGGATACGGTAAAGAGGTTCTTGTTGTCGCCGAGGTTGATGTCCTTGAACATTTTGAGACCGCTGACCGCGATGAATCCGTAAAGCGTGAGGCATACGCCGCCCATTACGCAAGCGGGAATCGTGCGAAGAAGTGCCATAAGCGGGCTTATGAAGGAAAGCACTATGCACATACAAGCCGCAAGGAAGATTGTGGATACCGAAGCGTTTTTGGTGATTGCGACGCAACCGACGGATTCGCCATAAGTGGTGTTGGGGCAAACGCCGAACACCGTGCCGACCATAGAGCCGACGCCGTCGCCGAGAAGGGTTCTCGAAAGGCCCGGTTCGCCTTCGACGAGATCGTGGCCGATGATAGAGCCGAGGTTCTTGTGGTCTGCGATATGCTCTGCAAAGACGACGAGCGCGACGGGTACGAATGCGAGGATAACTTCACCGACACCCGCCCAAGTGATTTTTGTTGCAACGCCGTTAGTAGCAGCGATAACGTCCGGATTTACCTTACCATCAACAAGTTCTCTAATTGCCTCTATAAGTGCAAAATCGGGATAGTTCAAAAATGCAGTTACGCCTGTAAACGATCCATCTTTCACAAAGTTGTCTACGAGAGGTTGCCAGTTGACTATCTTAAGATATTCTACATTGAAGCAGTATCCGAAAATCGAGAAGAACGCCGCGACCGCATATCCTGCGCCGATACCGAGAATGAACGGAATGAGGCGACCCATTTTGAATTTCTTTTGAGTTGAGCAAATGCAAATCGTGATGAGAGTCACAAGGCCGCAGAAAAGCGCGACGAGGTTGTAACTTGCATTGACGGTTGCGCCGCTTGCTTTGGTGATGTCGCCCATTGCGCTTCCCGCAAGAGAAAGACCGATAAGTGCGACGGTGGGTCCGATGATGACGGGGGGCATAAGCTTTGAAACCCACTTGCTGCCGGCAAACTTAATTATGATTGCCAAAACGACGTATACGAGTCCTGCGAGGATACCGCCGAGAATTACGCCGCAATATCCGAAGCAAAGCGCGGTCGAGAGCGAACTCAAAAACGCAAACGAACTCGAAATGATAACCGGGCTCTTAAATTTGGTGAAAAGCAGATACACTATCGTGCCGAGGCCTGCGCCGAGGATTGCCGCGGGGATTTGAGTCGGCAGACCGATAATGGTCGGAACTGCAATAGTGGCAGCCATAATTGCAAGCACTTGTTGGAATGCAAACACGAGGTTCTTGCCAAAAGCAGGTTTGTCATTGACGTCGTAAACGAGTTGATTTTTTGACATTT
Source organism: uncultured Clostridia bacterium (assembly GCA_934254715.1). Lineage (GTDB taxonomy): Bacteria > Bacillota > Clostridia > Christensenellales > CAG-917 > CAG-475. Next base: position 2,474 of record CAKQLT010000106.1, read on the forward strand.
GTCTTTCTCCTATATATATTTGTTGTTATCTTCTTACGCGCCTAACGCCGTTTGAGGGCAAAAAAAAGATGTCCGCTAAGGACATCTACGTTAGGCAATTTTTGAATCAATCGAGGGAAAGAGGCACTCGTCAAAGGAAGAAAAAACAACTTTTGCAACAGAGGCTGTTGCGAGAAGAATTGCTTTTTTGAGTTTGACAGCACTTTGAGCCATAAAGCCCTCCGATTCACATTTGACAGTATGTTAGCACAAACGAAAGAATCGCGCAACCGATTTCGACAAATTTTTCGCAAGAATACGAATTGTGTTATTAGAGGGATTTCGAGAAAAGAAAGGATAAGGAAAATTAAAAGAAAAGGAATAATGAGTATTATAAGATAAGAGTTTATTTTAGGTGTGGATTGATTGTTAATTATTAATTTTTTTCAAAATTTCTTGCAGAGCGCTCAAATCGAAATCGGGCACATATTCTTCCGTCGCGCTGTCAAGTTCTTGCGAAAATCCGTTTTGCAATCCTGCGTCGAAAAACGCTTGCGTCGCTTGGTCGTATTCGTCTTCGGTTATGCGCCTCGACAATATCGGGTGGTTAAGCACGGCGGGCGTGGGAAAATACTGCCCCATAAGCGAAACGTACATCGTATCGTCAATCGAAGATATATCTTGCAAAACCCCTTTCGTGTTTTCAAGTGCACAAGGCAAAACGAGATGTCTTACGATAACGCCTTTTTTCATCATTCCGTCGTCGTCGAAAACGTCCTCGGGTTGCTGACGGCGCATTTCTTTTATCGCTTCGAGTGCGACTTCTCTATACCCTTTTGCGTGCGAATATTCCCACGCCAAATCGTTGTCGGAATACTTGAAATCGGGCAGATAAATATCCACCAAGCCTTCGAGTTTTTTGAGATTTTGCACGGTTTCGTATCCGCTACTATTCCACACAATCGGTATTTTAAGTTGTCGTTTTGCAACTTTAAGCGTGTCTTTGAGCAAATTCGTGTAATTTGACGGCGTAACGAGGTTTACGTTGTGCGCGCCTATTTTTTGAAGATAAAGCATAAGCGACACAAGTTCGCTCTCGCTCACTTCGAGCCCTTTGCCCTCGTGCGAAATCTCGTAGTTTTGGCAGAACAGACAACGCAAATTGCACCCCGAAAAAAAGATAGTTCCGCTACCCCTCTCGCCCGACAAACACGGTTCTTCAAAATGATGCAATCCGACTCTGGCAATCTTGTACATAATACGTCTATTTTCGCCCGCTCACACTTACCACCGTCAAGACACTCATTTTCTCGTAGCCTTGCGGTTCGGGGTCAGTCTGCAAACAGACACCTTTTTTGTTAAGCAAACTTCGAATGAGCGTTCTTTTCGGGTGTGGGGCGAAACCCCACCCACAATTATTAATTATTCATTATTAATTATTAATTGACAATTTCAATCAGCGTTTGCAAATGATTCTGTCGTACTTTTTCGTCCACTTCGCAAGTTTCTTTTCGTCGTAAACGGCGGGAATTTTCTTTGCGATATTCTTCGCTTTGAGGCTTCGAGTAAGGCAACCGACCGCCTTGCAAACGAGTCCGAAG
>CAKQLT010000107.1:0-3950 GCA_934254715.1 uncultured Clostridia bacterium
GCCCGTCTTATTTTGAGAGTAAAGAGGGCTTGCGCGGTTAGTGATTGCGAGAACAAGTGCGGTGTCAAGCAATAAACCTCGTTTGTTGCTTTCACCGCAACGCCGTTTGAGCAATGGGTCGCCGCCTTGCGGCTCGTGTTCCGTCTGCGAATAGGCAAATTCCGTTTATAAGTGCGCCTTGAATGAGTTTCGTTTTAATCGCGCTTTTTAAGTGCGATATTTGGATGAAGAACAAGGAAGATGCGATTTTTGAACAACGAGCGTACTTATCGTACGTGACTTGTGAAAAAATCGTATCTGACGCAGTTATTCGCCAAATAGCGCGCTTAATTTGAGTGCAATATTGAGATGCAGAGCAAGGAAGATACTTTCGCACGGCAACCCTAATTTACAATTCGTAAATGAGTTGACGGGCGAAGGTGTCTGACGATGCTATGCGCTCAATAGCGCACTTAAAATCAAACGTTGATGCGGAATAGCACCACATCATTATCCTGCATCACATAATCCTTCCCCTCACTGCGCACTTTGCCGCGCTCTTTGGCGACGTTGAAAGAGCCACATTCGAGAAGGGTTTGATAATCGACGATTTCGGCACGTATGAAGCCGCGCTCGAAGTCGCTGTGGATTTTGCCGGCGGCTTGAGGGGCTTTCGTGCCTTTGACGATGGTCCAAGCACGCGTTTCTTTTTCACCGGCGGTAAGATAACTGATGAGTCCCAAAAGTTTGTAAGACGCTTTGACGAGGCGGTCGAGTCCGCTCTCTTTGAGTCCGTAATCTTCCATAAACATTGCGCGGTCGTCGTCGGAAAGTTCGCTCAAATCTTCTTCGAGTTTGGCGCAAAGCACGATTGCTTCGGTGTTTTCCTCTTTGGCGATACGCTCGACTTCCTTCGTGTACGCGTTGCCGTTTATGCCCGCTTCGTCGGTGTTGGCAACGTAAATGACGGGTTTGGACGTGAGCAAAAATTGTTCGTCAACGAAGCGTTTGAAGTCCTCGTCCATATCGAGATTGCGAAGGGGTTTGCCGCTTTCGAGCCACTTTTGCATAATCACGAGGCGGTCGACGTCCTCTTGATATTTTTTGTCCGCTTTCACCTTGACTTGCGCCGAAGCCATACGGCGTTCGAGGGTTTCCATATCGGCGAAAATAAGTTCAAAATTTATCGTTTCGATGTCTCTTTGCGGATTGACCGAACCGTCAACGTGCGTTATGTTTGCGTCGTCGAAGCAGCGAACGACGTGTACGATTGCGTCCACTTCCCTTATGTGCGAAAGGAATTTGTTGCCGAGTCCTTCGCCTTTGCTTGCGCCCTTGACAAGACCCGCGATGTCCACAAATTCAAGGGAAGTCGGGGTGATTTTTTTGCTGTCGTAAAGAGCGGCGAGTTTTTCGAGTCTTTCGTCGGGAACGGCAACTACGCCTACGTTAGGCTCGATAGTGCAGAACGGATAATTCGCCGCTTGCGCGCCCGCCTTTGTGATTGCGTTGAAAAGCGTACTCTTGCCCACGTTTGGCAAACCTACGACACCGAGTTTCATATTTCTACCTCTTGCACGTTCTCGCGTGCGAATTTCTTTAATACAATAGTTTAGTATAAACGAAAATACAAATCGTGTAAAGGGAAAACGAAAACAAGGGGTAAAAACAATATGGAAATATGGGAAGCGTTGGTGCTCGGTTTGGCGCAGGGGTTGAGCGAGTTTCTGCCTATATCGTCGTCAGGACATCTGTTGATTTTGGAAAAATTCGGAATCGGACAAGAAAACTTGTTCTTCAACGTTATGCTGCACGTCGGTACGCTTTTTGCCGTGCTTATCGCCCTACGCAAAACTTGGATTCCGCTTTTGCTTTTTCCGTTTTCAAAAAAGAAAAAATCGCAAAGCGGCAATCTCGAAATGCAAACCGTTTTCGGGGGATTGTCCGCAAGCAAAATCGACGGCTACGTCGTGCTTGCGTGTCTGCCTACCGTTGCGCTCGCGTTCGTGTTCAAACTGCTTGCGCCGTCCCTTCTCGACGGCAAACTTTTGGGTTGCGGTTTCGTGCTGACCGCTATTCTTTTGTATCTCGGCGAAAAATTCAAACCGACAAAATCGACACTTCTTACACCAAAAACGAGTATTTTAACTGGCGTTTTGCAAGGTATAGCGGTTTTACCCGGCGTGTCGAGAAGCGGCGCGACGATATCCGCGTTGACCCTTCAAGGCGTTGACAAAAAGGCTGCGACGACATTTTCTTTTCTGCTGTCAATCCCCATAATTATAGGCTCTGCGCTTTACGAGAGCCTCGATTTAATCACTGGAAAAGCGGCTCTTTCAATCTCTGCTTCCGCCGTTATAGTGGGCGTGATTGCCGCGTTTTTATCGGGACTTGCCGCAATAAAATTCTTCCTTAAACTCATCGAAAAACACTCGATGGCAGGCTTTATAGTATACACTTTACTGCTCGGAATCGCGGTGAGTATCTATTCGTTTTTCGTGTAAATTCGGTTGAAAAAACCGCGATTTTTTTGATAAAAAACGCGGTTTTTTTGAACGTTTTTACGTCGTTTTCGAGCCGTCGAAACGGCGCTTTTTGAAAGGCTTATTTTGCCAGTTCGTCGGCGAGATTTTGGATTTGCACTTCGTTTTCCTTGCTCACCGATGACAGAATTTTGACTTCGGTTTGCGCAAAAGTTAGGTTTTTGCAACCTTCGAGCATACCTTTCATAACCTTCGTCGCAAAAGGTGCCCACGAGCCGTTTTCGATGAACGCAACCGTGCGATTTTGGAAATTGCGCTCGGTGAGATGAAGGATAAATTCTCTCATAACGGGGAACACGTCGCCGTTGTAAGTGGGGGCGGCAAGCACGAGTTTGCCGTAGCGGAACGCGTCCTCGACGTTCTCTGCCCAATCGCTGCGGGCAAGGTCGGAAATCGTGACTTTTACGCCCTTTGCTTCGAGTTGCTCGGCAAGCAATTTCGCCGCTTTTTCGGTGTGTCCGTAGACGGAAGCGTATGCGATAAACACGCCCTCGCTTTCAACGCCGTACGTTGACCATACGTTGTAGAGATTAAGATAATATCCAAGATTGTCGGTAAGCACCGGTCCGTGAAGCGGACATATGATTTTGACTTCGAGTCCCGCAATCTTTTTGAAAAGGCTTTGCACTTGCACGCCGTATTTGCCGACTATGCCGAAATAATATCTTCTCGCCTCGCACGCCCAGTCCTCGTCCTCGACATCCAACGCGCCGAACTTGCCGAACGCGTCTGCGGAAAAGAAAACTTTGTCTGTCTTGTCGTAGGTCATTATGACTTCGGGCCAATGCACCATAGGCGCGGTGACGAATTGAAACTCGTGTCTGCCCGTCGCAAGCGTCGAGCCGTCGCCCACGACTATTCTTCTTTCCTCAAAGGACGTGCCGAAATAGTTTTGCATCATTGCAAACGCCTTTTGCGAGGAAACTATCGTCGCGCTCGGGTACGCCGTCATAAATTCGACGATATTTGCCGAATGGTCGGGTTCCATATGTTGCACGACGAAATAATCGGGCGTTTTGCCGTCAAGCACGCTTTGAACGTTTGCGAGCCATTCTTTGCCGAAATGCGCGTCAACGCTGTCGAACACGGTGATTTTGTCGTCGAAAACGACGTAGGAATTGTATGCCATACCGTTTGGCACGACGTATTGTCCCTCGAACAAATCGACGTCTTTGTCGTTTACGCCGACGTATTTAATATCGTTTGTTATAATCATATTTGCACCTATATAAAAAATTTTTGTTATTAGTTTGGTGAGATTATTGTAGCACAAAAACCGAGAGGCGAACAATAGATTAACAAACAATCGCGAACTTAATTAAAGTTTCCCCCTTCCTCACGTGTTTCCCCCACCGCCGTTCCCCCTCTGCATAAATTTGAGGGAACCCACGGCGTCCGCTTCGCGTGGGGCAACACTCGGTGCTCGCA
>CAKQLT010000108.1:0-3860 GCA_934254715.1 uncultured Clostridia bacterium
GTTCGAGTCTTATTGTCTCCACCACACGCAACCTGAAAAAAATTTTCAGGTTGTTTTTTTATTATACGCCGATTGCAAATTGCGGCGCATATTGCGGACGTATTCCCTATTTCGCGCGCGGAAGCGGCGGCAGATACACGTTTAACGCGCAAAAAGCGTAAATAGTATTGATATAAGGTGGAATATGGCACAAAAAACTGTAACCGATTTTGCGCAGTTGAAATCTGCGGTGGAAGATTCCGAAACGACGGAAATTTTGATTGACGGCGACATTACGTTTTCGGGCGGAATCAAGATACCTATCGCCAAAAAGTCGTTGACGATAGACGGTGGCGGACACACGATAACGGACAACAATTCGTCGGCGTACACGGACGCGATATACGTTCCGTCGGGGGCGGGCAGTTTGTCCGTAACCGTCAAAAACGCGGTTTGGAACGGACGGAATTATTACGGCGTGGTGTGCGTATACGACGATACGGCGAACGCGAACGTGATCACGACGCTGGACAATATAACCTACACCGGTCCGCAAATGATATACAACCGCTACGGCACGACGATAGTCAAAGATTGCACGGTATCGATCGAGAAAAACGGTGCGAGCGCGTCCTCGCAAGAGTTTTGCGAGGGCAATCGGCTCGTACTGTCGGGCAAGGTTACGCTGACGTCGGCAACGACGGGAACGGCGGTAATCTGGTTTCCGTTCGCGGGGTCGGCGTTCACGGTCGAGGACAACGCGGACGTGACGATAACCGCCCTTTCGACGTATATGTTTTACACGGATTCCGCGGCAAAACCCGTATTCAAGTTCGGCGCGAACTCGACGACGAAAATCACCGTCAAAAACGGTATGTTTTACGCTTCGGGCACGGGCGCGCACATAGCGACTTCTTGCGATATAGGCGAAAACGCGACGTTGCGAGTGGAAGCGACGGCAAACAACGGCGTGCCGCTGTTCAAATGCATAAATTCGTTTACGGTGCAAGAAAACGGAAGCGTATTTCTGATTATGCCGATAAAGGGCAACTCGCCCCTATTGTACTTCTCTACTGCGGCAAAACTTACGCTTACGTCGCCGAAAAACGTGCTGTTTTACTCAAACGGCGCAAAAATCGTTTCGTTTGCGACGGGAAGCGCGAGCGCGCCGAACTCGGCAACGCTGTCCGCAAATCAAATAAACGGTTGGACGACGGCAAAAACTCCGTACGATTCCGCGGGCGGCTTTGACGATATGCCTTCGATTGCAACGCGCAAAAAGGACGGCTCGAACGTCGAGATTACGCAAACGCTGTCCTCGTCGGCGGCGTTGAGCGTGCAAAGCAATATCGCGGACGGCGACGAGGGCTATCCCGTGACGACGGCGAACTTCGACCTAACGAAACTTTCCGTACTGTCGCTCGGCGCGATTCCGCTGTCCGTTGACAAAGTTACGGATATTTCGACCGTCGTAAGCGGCGCGACCGACCCGAACGCAAGCGTCGAATACGTCGATTCCCTTCAATCGGTTTCGGGCAAAGCGGACGACGAGGGCGTATTCTCTGTCGCGCTGACCCAAAAGCCGAAAGTTGGCGACGTTGCGACGATTCGCGCAAACGCGAACTTTTTGACGACGAGCACTACGGTCACGGTGCAAGGAAGTGTGTCGATAACGTCCCTTCCCGACATACCGTTCGGCGCGATAGCCGTACCCAAAAACTCTGCAACGCCCAAACGCATAGACCCCAACTGGCAACTCGTCCTCACCGACACCCGACCGCAAGGCGGAAGTTGGCAACTGTATCTCGTTTTGCAAAGTCCGTTGCAATCGGGCGGCAACGTCATCTCGAACGCCGTGACCTTCACCGACGATACGTCAACGTCCGTATTGACGGAAGAAAGGATTTTGGTAAAGCAAGGCACGAGCCAAACGAGCGGCACGATACCCGTATCTTGGCAAGAAGCGCAAGGCGTGCTTCTAAATTTGAGCGATACGGAAATTTACGAAAAAGGCGAATACTTCGCCACCCTTGCGTGGGTGGCGGAGTTCGATTAAAGATTTCGTTTTCTTTTGGGATATACCACGACGACTTTGTTCGTCGTGGTTTCGTTTCCTTCCAAAAAGCGCACCGTCGCAACGTTTTCTAACAGTATATTGTAAAAATCGTTCCGCGCCGCATTTTCGTCGGCGCACGGTTTTGCGCACAACAGCGAGCATAACGCATTGCAAAAATCGAAGCGTACGCTCGCCGTTTCGGGTTTCAAAAACTTCTCACGCCTTCGTAACTTGAAACGTAACCGTCAAAGACGCACCGTCCTCAACGTCCGGCAAATTTACGCTTAAAAGTCCGCTTGAAAGCGTATAATCGGATGTTTTTTGTCCGTTGATTTGCACGGCGTAATCGTCGTCGAACGCAACGTTTGCCGTGTCGAGTTGGTCGGCAAGCACGCCCTTCGAGTAGGTTTCGCCCGAACTGTTGGTCACGACTACCGTGTAAAGAAGCGCGCCGTCCACCCAGTATTGCTTGTTTGCCGAAAGCGTTGCCGTAAGCCCCGTCACGATTGTCGTGCTGACAAGGTTTGACGCAAACGTGATAGGCACTGCGTCCGCGCCGTACGAACCGTTGAAATCCGCTTGGTTTGTGGTTATGATTTTTGCCATAAATACCTCCTTGAAATAAGTTTCCAACAGCATTATATGGAAATAATCGCGATATGGTTTCCGCCCCGCCCTCGCGCTGAAATAAAAAAATAAAAATAATATGAAATTTTTTTCATATTTCTATTGACTAATGTGCAGATATATGCTTATAATAAAAGCACAAAGAAATTGAAAAACAAATTGTCAATGCTCACAAGCATTGTGATTTTCTCCCTTAAATATCTTCTTACAAAGCAAGTATCCCGAGCGTGGTCGCTCGGGATATTTGTTTATGCGGCGCAAAATTGCCGTTTTTCTTTAATTATCAGTTAATTTTTTTCTCGGTTGCTTTCGCTCGGTCGATAATATCTTTCAATATCGATTTTCTATTCAACTTAAATCGCTTTTCCCCTCAATCCGAACTTTGCTCTTTTCTCAAAGCGTTGCCGCAAGGTCGAAAATCAATCTTTCGGTGTCTTGCCAGCCGAGACACGGGTCGGTGATGGATTTGCCGTACACGCCGCCGTCGGGGGATTGCGCCCCTTCCTCGATGTAGGATTCTATCATAAGTCCTTTGACGATGGATTTGATGTCGGACGACTCGCGCATACTGTGCAAAACTTCCTTTGCGATACGCGGTTGCTCGTAGAAGCGTTTTGCGGAATTAGAGTGGTTGGTGTCCACGATGACGGCGGGATTTGCAAGTCCGCTTTGTGCGTACAAATCCGCGAGTTTGCGCAAATCCTCGTAGTGATAGTTGGGTATGGTCTGACCGTTTTTGTCCACCGAACCGCGCAAAATGGCGTGCGCGAGCGGATTGCCTTTCGAGTTGACTTCCCAACCCGTGTACACGAACGTGTGCGGATGTTGTGCGGCGCGAATGGAATTCATCATAACCGCCAAATCGCCGCTCGTGGGGTTTTTCATACCGACGGGAATATCCAAGCCGCTTGCGGTAAGGCGGTGGAACTGATTTTCAACCGACCTTGCGCCGACCGCGACGTAGGAAAGCACGTCGGACAAATAGAGGTGATTTTCGGGATAGAGCATTTCGTCCGCGCAAGAAAAGCCCGTTTCGCGCAACGCTTTTATGTGCAGTTTGCGGATTGCGATAAGACCTTTGAGCATATTTTCGCTTGCGTGGGGGTCGGGTTGGTGCAACATACCCTTGTATCCGTCGCCCGTGGTGCGCGGTTTGTTGGTGTAAATGCGCGGCACTATGAGGATTTTGTCCTTGACC
>CAKQLT010000109.1:0-3748 GCA_934254715.1 uncultured Clostridia bacterium
TTGCCGCTCATTGCGGACATACATTATAACTACAAACTTGCGCATATCGCACTCGACGCGGGCGCAAAGAAAATCCGTATGAACCCCGGCAATATGCGCGATTTTTCGCAAATCAAACCGCTTGCCGAAAGAATGATAGATATGGGCATACCCGTACGCGTGGGCGTGAACGGCGGCTCGCTCGACCCGAAATACAAGGGAATGGACGAGGCGCGCGCGCTTTGCGAAAGCGCACTCGAATGTGCGAACGTCTTTGAAAGCGTGGGTATGAAAGACATAGTGATTGCAATCAAGCACTCTGACACGCTTCTCAACATCAAGGCGAACAGAATGTTGTCGGATATGTGCGATTATCCGCTTCACATAGGCGTGACGGAAGCGGGAACGCTTCGCACGGGGCTCGTAAAATCCGCAATCGGCATAGGAACGTTGCTCAGCGAGGGGATAGGCGACACTATCCGCGTTTCGCTTTCAACCAACGTTTGCGAAGAAGTGCTTGCAGGTAAAAAGATACTTCAAACTCTCGGACTTCGCAAAAACGCCGTGGAAGTCGTGGCTTGCCCGACTTGCGCAAGAACGGAAATCGACGTCGAAGGACTTGCAAACAAAGTCGAAACTATGACGGCGGGAATAAACAAGCCGCTCAAAATATCCGTTCTCGGCTGTCCGCTCAACGGAATAGGCGAGGGCGAACACAGCGACCTCGGCATTGCAGGCGGAAAAGAAAAGAGCGTGATATTGCTTCACGGCAAGATTTACAAAACCGTGCCGAGCGAACGTCTTATTCAAGAATTTGAAAAGATTTTGCAAGATGTTTTATCAAATTGACAAAAATATAGAATACTTTTCGACAAAAATCGCGAGGATTTTATGGCTACAAAGTTTTTTGAAGAATTTACGATAAGAAGCAAAGGCGAGTTTCCGATGCTCAAACTTAACAGCGCGACCTACTATAAGGACAAAAGAGAGTTGGTTGTTAAGTTTATTATATCCGCATTCGAGGTGCGCTCTTTCGACGAGGAAAGCAAAAAGAAAGTTCAATCGATTATCGAACAAATGTTTTCGGGCGTTTCGGTGAGCGTGCAGTACATAAGAACGTATGCGGACAATAACGTCGTAAAAAATAAGGTTTCCGAGTTTTTCAACCGCACGAATCAAATGATTTTTAGGCGCATAAACGATGATACGCTAAAAATCGAGGTGGGCGACAACGACATCGACGTGAAATTCGTTTTCGACACGCCGACGTACAAACTTCTGACCGCGGGGGATTTGCTCGCAAGGCTCGAAGAATATCTCGATTGCTCGTTCAATCAAAACATCGACATAATCGCCGAAGAAAGCCTCTATTCAGAGCAAAAAGAGGAAGATTTGGACATACATATCGACACGACGTTGCACGCCGATTCCGCCTTACGACTCGTGAGCGCGAGAGTGGGTGAAAAAGTGTATTCGAGAGGCAAAATCGACGGTATTTCGCAAATGCCGAACTACATCGTTGACGTAAAAGGCGCGTGCGACAACATTGTTTTGTGCGGAAAAATCTCGCAAATCGAGAAAAAATCCTATAAAAACAAGAAGTATAATCCCGACGACCCCAAGAGCGGACCGGAAACGTTGCCGTTCGTAAAATTCGTTCTCGACGACACGACGGCGAGAATCGAGGGCGTGAGTTTCGTGGGAAAGGACGAGGACGCAGACAAAATCGTCGCGCTCAAAGAGCAATCGCAAGTCGTTTGTATGGGCAAAGTCACGTGGTCGCAGTATTCTGGCGCGTGGTCTTTCCAAGTGAACGCAATGTTCGAGGCGGACATCGATTTTGACAGTATTCACCTCAAATCCGTCAAGCCGTTACCCGAAAAATACACGACGATTATGCCGCAAAAATACGTCGATATGTCGGAAAAGACCTTGTTAGATGTCGAAAAAACCACGAAAGTCATAAGCGATTATTTCAAGGATAAGACCTTTGTCATATTCGACCTCGAAACGACCGACTTAAAGACGGAAATCGCAGAGATAATCGAACTTGCGGCGTTGAAAGTGGTGAACGGCGTGCCTACCGAAACTTTCCAAACGCTCATAAAACCGCTTGCGGCGATTCCCGAAGAAATAACCAACATTACGCATATTTCAAACGCTATGGTACTCGACGCGCCGAACGTAGAAAGCGTGATTCCCGATTTCTTCAAGTTTGCGCACGGCTCGATTCTTTGCGGACACAATATTGCGGGCTACGATTTCCCGATTCTTTCACGAATCGGCGAAAAGAACGGATACGTTTTCAACAACGAACTTTGCGACACGCTGTTGCTTGCAAGGCGTTATCTTACAGAACTTCCGAACTGCAAACTCGAAACCATTTCAAAAGCGTACGGAATTTCGCACGAGAACGCGCACCGCGCTATGAGCGACGTGTACGCCACTTTCGGCGCGCTCGAAGAAATCGCAAAGAGAATGTAATATCCACAAAATAGCAACCGCAATCGTAAGTCTAATCGCATAAGTGATTGCAAAAATGGTTGTAAAAACGCCTAAAAGCGATTATCGTGCAAGCAATTTTTGCAAAAGCGATTGTAAACGAATAAGAAATCGTAAAATATATAAGTATATTTTGCGTTATCGGCATAAAACGCTTGCAATGCGCGTTTTTATGTGATACTATTTAGATACTATAGTAAAACCTTACTAGAGTGAGCGACGGCTCACTCTTTGTTTTAGAAGGGGCGATTCGACAAAAATCGTCTCAAAGAGGTGCTGTATGGCAAACGAAATTGCGGTTGAAATCCGCGAAAAAGTGAAAAATCTCGCTCTCGAAGCGGTAAACGAAGCGGACGAGAATATCGAACTCGTGGACGTGGCGTTCTACAAGCAGTACGGAAAACTCACCGTAGAGGCACTTTTGTGGAAGAAGGAAGGAATCGACCTTAACGACTGCGAAAAGGTGCATAATCTGCTTTCGGCAAAACTCGATTCGATTGAGGACGATTTCGACGACGATTACGTTCTGAACGTTTCCTCGCAAGGTCTCGACAGAAAAATCGTGACTAACGACGATTTCAGACGCGCGCTCGACACCGAAATCGAGATTTTCGACCAAAACAAGAAAAAATCGCACGGAACGCTGTTGAGTTTCGACGACGAAAACATCGTGATAAAAACCGACGGAAAAAATCCGAAGGAAGTTAAAATACAAAGAAATTTATTGACCAAAGTACAACCGTACGTCAGGTTTTAGGAGGACATAACAATGATTAACAAAGAGTTCTTTCAAGCATTGGACGATCTTGAAAAGGAACAACGCATTCCCAAAGAGTCAATGATTGAATCGATCGAAGCAGGGCTTGTGTCCGCGTACAAGAAGGAATACGGCTTTGCAAGTCAGATTTCCGTTCGTCTCAACGAGGAAAAAATGACCTACAAAGTGTACGCGCACAAACTCGTCGTGGACGAAGTCGAAGACGAGGAATCTCAAATTTCTCTCGAAGACGCGCAAGACATCGACAAAAAGTACAAAATCGGCGACGTCGTAATCGAAGACATTACGCCGAAGGACTTTTCTCGTATCGCAGCGCAAACCGCAAAACAAGTCATTTTGCAACGTATCAACGACTATAAGAAGGAACTCGTGCTCAACGAAATGAGCGAGCGCACGGGCGAAATCCTCAGCGCAATCGTAAGAAGAAAGGAAGGAAACACCGTCTACGTTGAAATCACCGGCACGCAAATGGAAGGCGTTATGATGCAA
>CAKQLT010000110.1:0-3568 GCA_934254715.1 uncultured Clostridia bacterium
TGCATATCCTGGGTATAACTCGCTTGCGCAAGCCGTCAGCGATTTGAGCGCGGCAAACGCGCCCTCTCTCGGACTTTGGAACAGCCTTACCGCCGTGTACAACGTCTGCGAAGTGCTTTGCGCAACCGTCGTATGCGTGGGGATTCAAAGCAAGAAAAACAAACTTCTTCGCATAGGCGTGTATCTTTTTGCGGCTATGGAATGGGTTTCCGCAATAGGGTATCGTGCGTTTCCGCTCACCGACAGCGGATATGCGGGCGAAGCGCAAGACGTTATGCATATGGTCGTAACCGTTGCGGTGGTTTTGCTGTCGATAGTTTCGCTCGTGCTGATAATTATAGCGGGCGCAAAGGACAAAAGTTGCTTGTCGTACTGCATATGCGCAAGCGTTGCCCTTGCAATGATGCTCGTCGGGGCGTTGGGAATGAAACTCGTTCCGTCCGCTTTTTTTGGCGTAGTAGAAAGATTTAGTGTATTTTCAGCAACAGGCTTTAACTGTTGTTTAGGGTTACACTTATTTTTCGATAAGCCTGTTGCGTGTTCAAAGACGGAACACGAGCCGCAAGGCGGCGAGCCTATGAGCGCCGAACTTGACGGATAGTACAAGCGACTGCGCCGTCCGTTGGCCACTGCCTGGCGCACAAAGCGCAGTGGCATAATGAGAGGACGATACTTTTTTATGTGAGTGCCGTCTTCCCCTCTTGCGAACGATGTGCGGTTTTGTAGAGAATTGACACAAGTTTGAGCAATAGGGGAAAGCCCGAAGGGAAGGGGTGATGTGTTTTTTAGAGTACACGTCGCTACACTTTGTAGAGAAAGAATCCACTCTGTGAGGAAGTTCTATTTTAAACAAAAATTATAGAGGTAATATGAACAATACTAATTTAACTATTCGCAAAGAAACAAAAAGCGATTTCAGAGCGGTCGAAAATCTCGTCAGAGAGTCGTTCTGGAACGTATATAGACCGGGGTGCGTCGAACATTACGTTCTGCATTGTTTGAGGGAAGATTCGGATTTCGTACCCGAACTCGATTTCGTTATGGAACTTGACGGACAACTTATAGGACAAGTGGTTTACGTCAAGTCGAAAATCGTATGCGACGACGGACGTGAAGTGCCGATTATGACGTTCGGCCCGATTTGTATCGCACCCGATTTCAAGCGCAAAGGATACGGAAAAATCCTATTGGATTACTCGATGCAAAAGGCAAAGGAACTGGGCGTAGGGGCGTTGGCAATCACGGGCAATATCGATTTTTACGGCAAGTCGGGATACGTTCCCGCAAAGACGAAAGGCGTGCGCTACGCCGACGATCCCGAAGCGGATTATTTCTTGATAAAGGAACTTAAAGAAGGATTTTTGGACGAAATAAGCGGAACGTACAAAGACCCCGACGGCTATTTCGTGTGTGAAAAGAATCCCGAAGCGTTCGAGGCTTTCGAGGCGACTTTTCCGCCGAAAGAAAAGTTGAGATTGCCGAATCAGTTGTGCTAATTGAGTGGTTTAGAACACTGAATTTTGAAAAAATGTGGCGCAATGCGTTTTTGCATTGCGCCATATTTTTTATTTGCTTATTCGTAGACGGAACACGAGCCGCAAGGCGGCGAGCCATTGCTCAAACGGCGCTGCGGCAAAGTCAATCGCCCACATCGTCATTCAGAGCGTAGCGTGGGAATCCCCTAAATAGAAATGAAAACTTTTGGGGCGATTGCCAAAAACCGCACTTGTTATCGCAATTACTAACCGCGCAAACCCTCTTTGCTCTCAAAATAAGACGGGTAAAAACTCAAACCACAATTCCGCGCGAGTGCTTGCTTGGTGGGTGCGCACTTCGTGCGCAAGCGGTAAATTTGAACGGCGGTTGGGCGCGACGCGTTAAACAACACATCCGGTGAATGTGTTGTAGCCAAAGCGAACGAGGCGGATTGCTTTGCAAACGCCGAAGTCCAAACACGTGAGGAAGGGGGAAGCTTCATTTCTTTGCACTCTTTTGAAAGTGAAAAATAGATAAAATTATATTTTACATTCGATAATAAAATATAAATATCAAATTATCTATTGCGCGAGGGGCGATTTTATGTTAAACTTTGAAAGGTTATCATTATTCAACTACAAAGGAGGGCTACAAATGGCTCATTTAAGCGAAGCGGCGGTTGCGCAAATCAACGCGATTTGCGACAGATACGTCGGCGAAAATACGCCTCTTATGATGATTTTGAGCGATATTCAAAAGGAATACGGCTATATTCCTCTCGAAGTGCAAGAAATCGTTTCGGAGAGGACGGGCATTTCCGTTGCCGAAATCTACGGCGTGGTGACGTTCTATTCCTTCTTCTCTTTGACACCGAAGGGAAAATACGTTATCGGTTGTTGTTTAGGTACGGCTTGCTATGTTAAGGGTGCGCAACAAGTTATTGACAAATTCAGCGAAATCCTCGGCATCAAACCGGGTGAAACCACCAAAGACGGTTTGTTCACCATCGACGCTTTGCGTTGCATCGGCGCGTGCGGAATCGCCCCTGCGGTTTCCATCAACGGTCAAGTGTATCCCAAAGTTTCCGTGAACGCCGTTCCCGGTATCATCGACGATTACAGAGCGAAGGAGGACTGAGTTATGATTAGAAATTTTGCCGATTTGGACAGAACTTGTCAAGATTGTTCTTCTTGCCTCGACGCGAAGTTTACGGGCAGCGACGGCAGACGTCACGTCGTTTTGTGCGGCGGTACGGGTTGTTTGTCCTCTCATTCCGACGAAATTAGAGAAGAATTCGTAAAACTTATCAATGAAAAAGGCTTGCACGACAAAGTGACCGTCAACCAAGTTGGTTGCTTCGGTTTCTGCTCGCAAGGACCTTTCGTTAAAATTTATCCCGAAGATACTCTTTACAGAATGGTCAAAATCGACGACGTGAAAGAAATCGTCGAAAAAGACCTTGAAAACGGTGAAGTCGTTGACAGACTTCTTTACGTCGACCCCGTCACCAAAGAAAAAATATCCAAGCAAGACGATATTACGTTCTACAAAAAGCAAGTTCGTATCGCGTTGCACGGCTGCGGAAGCATAAACCCCGAAAAAATCGAGGAAGCACTCGGCGCGGGCGCGTTCAAAGGACTTGAAAGAGCGCTTCAAATGGACAGACAAGAAGTCATCAACGAGATTTTGGCTTCCGGTCTTCGCGGACGCGGCGGCGGCGGATTCCCCACGGGCAGAAAGTGGCAATTCGCATACGCACAACCCGAAGGCGCAAAGTACGTCGTTTGCAACGGCGACGAAGGCGACCCGGGCGCGTTTATGGACCGTTCCATTCTCGAAGGTAACCCCCTTGCCGTTATCGAAGGTATGATGATTGCAGGTTACGCAATCGGCGCGCAAAACGGTTATTTCTACGTCCGCGCGGAATACCCGATTGCGGTCAACAGACTTCGCATCGCAATCAAGCAAGCGGAAGAACTCGGACTTTTGGGCGACAACATTCTCGGCACGAACTTCTCGTTCAGAGTGCATATCCGTCTCGGCGCAGGCGCGTTCGTATGCGGTGAAGAAACCGCGCTTCTCAACTCGATAG
>CAKQLT010000111.1:0-3380 GCA_934254715.1 uncultured Clostridia bacterium
AATTTATGCAGAGGGGGAACGGCGGTAGGGGAAACACGTGAGGAAGGGGGGAAGCTTTATTGAGTTATTTCAAAGTGTTTTGCACTCGGCGCAAAGTATATCAAAAAAACAGTCGCTCGATTGAGCGACTGTTTTTCTCTTGATTGTCCCGCACCGCCGTGTGATGCCATTTTATAAACCCGCCGTATAGCAGGGTGGGTAAAGACTGCCGTGCAGTTTCTGTCTTCCACTGATACTATGAGGCCTGACATCTCTGCATTTGGGTCGGACGCGTCATCCCGTATAAAATTTGTGGTTCAAAATAGTGCATCATCACAAACATAGCAGGAATCTTTCTTACGTTCAATATACCATATCCCGTTGCATATTGCAATACCCAATTTTTGTATGTGCGCTTGTTTTAATTCTTTGAGGGTGGCAGTATTTTTCCGTCCGGCAGATTATATCCTCAAATCGCGAATTGTATTCGATGTTGCGAATTTGTGTCGATTACGATAAAAGTATTTCAAAAATCGGCAAATTTGCGAGTACTTTTGAGTAAAATCGGATAAATCGACAGCCAAAATACGCTTTGTACATATTTTACATACAATTTTGAGGGTATGTATTGATAAAATCGTTGTTGTATGGTAAAA
Source organism: uncultured Clostridia bacterium (assembly GCA_934254715.1). GTDB lineage: Bacteria > Bacillota > Clostridia > Christensenellales > CAG-917 > CAG-475. The sequence continues at coordinate 636 of CAKQLT010000111.1, forward strand.
TATGTAAAGTAATAAAAATTATAGGGGTTATTGTATGAAATCTCTTAATATCAAATCAAGAACGATAATTGCGCTTTGCTTGTTTGCGGTGTTGTTCGTTTCTCTCGTTTTGGTTGCGACTTATTGCGACTTTCAAGTGAGCAAAATTCTCACCAAAAACGCTTTGAAACCGGGCGAATATCTTGCAAACGACTTGTACGGCGTAGTGGGCGAGGCTGTCGGTACGTCGCCGATTTACATTCTTTTGAGCATATGCACGGCGATACTTTGCTGGTATTTTGCAAAGTGCTTTGACAAAAAGAAATGGGCGATTGCTCTTGCCGTCGTATTTGCGCTTGCGGGAACTGTCGCTTGGTGGTTCTATATCAAAGACATTATGAAATACGTCATCGAGCACGCCGCAAACGAAATCGGCGCGGCAGGTGCGGCAGTGTATGAATATCGTGACAATGCTGCGGTTATTGTAAGCCAGATTTTCGTTGCGCTCACGATTCAGGCTCTTACGGTGCTTGCGCTTCGTCCTTTGAAAGCGGAAACGCTCAAAAGGCTCGTATGGTGGGTGGTTGCGGCTCTTGCGGCTTGCGTGCTTGCAAATATCATTATCCTCATCGTCAAAAACCCCGTCGGTCGTATGAGATTCAGAGCAATCAACTCGAACGTCGGTCAACGCCTTATCAACGCAGGGTTGGTGCAGGGTTATACGCCTTGGTACGTGCGCAACGGTCAACCCGATGAGGCGATAATCAATTCGTTTATCGACGCATATCCCGGCGCAAGCGACGCGTTCAAGTCGTTCCCGTCGGGTCATACTTGCGCGGCCGGTATGTCGTACGCGCTTATTATGCTTCCCGACGTCGTGGACTTCAAGCATAAAAAAGCGGGCAAAATCGCTTGCTGGGTTACGCCTATCGTCATCACGATGCTCGTTGCAATCAGCCGTATCGTCGTTGGCGCGCACTATATGAGCGACGTCACGTTCGGCGGCACAATCGCATTCGTATCTTTCATTATTATGCGTGAAATCTTCGTGTGCAAGGGAAGCCACTTCTTTGCATTGTTCCCGCGCCTCGCACCCAAGAAAGCGGTTACGCTTCCTGCCGACGTCGAAGTTGAAAATCCCGTCGAAACCGTCGAAGAAGACACTCTCGAAACTCTTACAGACGAAAGCGTAGTCGAAGCAGAAAGCGACAATGCGATTGAACTTTCCGACGACAAAAACGAGGAAATCGCACTTTGCAGCGAACAAGCCAACGAAATCGGCAAAGAAATCGCCGACAATCTCAAAGACGGCGTGGTTATCGAGTAACCTTTCGTATAGAGTATTAAACGCCGCCGCAACGTTTAGCGGTCGGCAAAACTTCAAAATAACGTCGAAAAGCCCGAAAAAAACGGGCTTTTTGCGTATCAAATTGACATATAGCATTTACAATGCTAAACTCAACGTGCAATCAATTTTTGCAAGTACATAATTATCGAGGAACGACTATGAAAGCGGTTGTATCTGTCATCGGCAAAGACCAAAGAGGCATAATTTCAAGAGTCAGCACGAGGCTCTACGAGTATGCAATCAACGTGCAAGACATCTCGCAAACCATTATGCAAGACTATTTTACAATGATTATGCTTGTCGATTTGTCCGAGTCCAACGCGGATTTTGCTACGATAAGCAAATCTCTTTCCGAACTCGGCGAGGAACTCGGCGTTGAAATCCGCATACAAAACGAGCAAGTTTTTACGTCGATGCACCGTATTTGAGGTCGAAAAATGATAAACGCTAACGAAGTGGTTGAAACCAACAAAATGGTATCTTTCGAGCATCTTGACGTACGCACGGTCACGATGGGAATATCCCTTCTCGACTGTGTGAGCGACGATATTGACGTTCTTTGCCAAAGGGTACACGACAAAATCGTAAGCAAGGCAAAAAATCTCGTCAAGGTCTGCGACGACATTGCAAACGAAATCGGCATACCCATCGTAAACAAGCGAATCAGCGTAACGCCCGTAAGCATAATCACGGCACGCACGGGCGATTCGATAAAGGTTGCAAAAGTCCTCGATGAGTGCGCCGACGAAATAGGCGTGGATTTTGTGGGCGGATATACTGCGCTCGTACACAAGGGTATGACCGAGTACGAAACGAAGTTTATCGAATCCATACCCGCCGCGCTCGCTTGCACGAAAAAAGTATGTTCGAGCGTAAACATCGGTTCGACCAAAGCGGGTATAAATATGGACGCGGTTGCCCTTATGGGCAAAATCATCAAAGAAACCGCATATCTGACGAGGGAAAACGACAGCATAGGCTGTGCAAAACTCGTCGTATTCGCAAACGCGGTCGAGGATAATCCGTTTATGGCGGGTGCGTTCCACGGCGTAGGCGAAAACGATTGCGTCATAAACGTAGGCGTAAGCGGACCGGGCGTAGTCGAAGAAGCGTTGAAACACGTCAAAGGCGAAAACTTGACCGTCGTTGCCGAAACCATAAAGAAAGTCGCTTACAAAATCACGAGAGTAGGGCAACTCGTCGCGCAAGAAGCGTCCAAACGCCTTGACGCTCATTTCGGAATCATAGATTTGAGCCTTGCGCCCACGCCCGTAAAAGGGGACAGCGTTGCGCATATTCTCGAAGAAATCGGCGTTGACGTAGTTGGCGGATACGGTACGACCGCCGCGCTCGCATTGCTCAACGACGCCGTGAAAAAGGGCGGTATTATGGCTTCGTCGCACGTCGGCGGACTCAGC
>CAKQLT010000112.1:0-3198 GCA_934254715.1 uncultured Clostridia bacterium
CAATCAAGGCGCGGTGCGCGCAAGCGTGGGTTGCGACACGCAAGAGAGCGAAATAGCCTACTTCCTTTCTTGCGTAGAGCGCATTTTCAAAGACGTCACAAAGTGAATATCTTTGTTCCGCTTACGTCGATTGAAGCGTTTAGAATCGCTGTTTTTGCTTGAAACGGCGTGATTTTGCTGTACTTTTGGCAAAGCAGACAGCACGCGCCCGCAACGTACGGCGCGGCGACCGAAGTTCCGCTCATACTCGAATATACGCCGCCCGCCTGTATACCCTTGATATTCGTACCCTTTGCGTACACGTCGGGGCGTTTGATTCCCTTATATCTGCCACGCGACGAGAAACTTGCGATAACGTTGTTTTCGTCAACTGCGCCTACTGCTATGATTTCGTTGCTTATCGCAGGCGATTTCAAAGAGTTTTCGCCGCTGTTCCCTGCCGCCGCAACCACGATAAGACCGCTTCTTGCAAGCATTTCCGCGCCGATTTTCAGCGGATCGGCGTAATCGAGAGGCTCTGCGCCAAAACTCATACACACCACCCTCACGCCGTACTGTCTGAAATTGTCGAAAAGCCACTGCATACCGTCGAGGATTTTGAACGTGCCGCTCTCGCCTTTCTTTTCTATCACCTTGACGGACAGCACGTTTGCCATAGGCGCAACCCCTCGTATGCCTTTTGCCGACAGAGTTCCGTTGCCCACGGCAACGCCCGCGACGAAAGTGCCGTGTCCGTTGTCGTCGTAGGGATATTTTTCGTCGTTTATGAAATCCACCGAACCTATAATTCTATTCTTAGGCACGGACAAATCGAGGTGCGGCGATACGCCCGTATCCATAACGCAAAGCGTAACGCCCTTACCGTTCAACCCCTCGTCAAAAGTCGGAATTGGATAAAACGTGCGGTTAGATAGCCTAAAACTCGATTCGACCGCGTTGTATCTTCTCGAAATCTCGGCTTGCGATTCTTCTTGTCGCTCGTCGCCGCCCGAAAACTCGTCCGAAAGCGTAAACGCTTTGCTTTGGGCGCAAACGTATTCGACCTCGTTCATTCTTTCGAGTTTTATCGCGTCGTCAAGTCCGCATTTTATGCCTATCGAGCGGATAAACGGATAGCACGCCGCAACCTCGAAGTTTCTTTCGAGCAAGCCGAGTTGCAACGGATTGCGAACTCTGACGAGTGCGTCGACCTTGCCGCTGTCCTTCGACAGAGTTTTTACAAGTCCGTCGTTCGTCTTTTTCGAGGATTTGAGTTGCTCGATGATTCGCGCGTCGATTTTGTCCATACCGCCTCAACCTTTGAGCATATCGATTATGCTTCGCATACGCTGTCTTTGCATTTCGCCGAGCATAGGATACGCGGTGTTGTAGAGGTTTTCGAGCGCGTTCGGGTCGAAACTGCCCTGCTCTTTCATACGCCTTGCTACGTCGAGTAGTTGCGCGGTGAGTTCTTCCTCGCTCTTTTGCGCGTACGAGGCGAATTTCTGCTCGAATGATTCGTTATTACACTGCTCGCCGTTGCGGTTCCGCGTACCGTTTTTCGCACCGTTTCCGACACCGTTTTGCGCGCCGTTTCCGACACCGTTTTGCGTTTGACCGTTTCGCGCGTTCATACCGTTGAAGTCGTAAAAATTCATAAATTCCTCCGCACATTCAATATATGTGCGCATAAAATGGTTGTGACAGGTGAACTATGAATTTGGATATGAACGCAATGTCAATGCTTATGCAAATGCTGTCGCAAAAAAACGACGGACAAAAAGCGCAATACGAGCCGCCAAACGCGCAAAACGCGCGCCCTCGCGCATATGACGATAATCATATCGAAAAACCTGCGTTCGCGCTTCAAAACGGCATTGGCGAGCAAATTCGGCTGGATTTTTCGCCGCCCGAGGAAAATCGCGATGCCAAAAACGATTTTTTAAAAAGCCTTGCGGGGCAAAATCCTATGCTTTCCCTTCTTTGCAATATGCAAAACGGAAAAGCGGATATTGCGAGTATGCTTCCCCTCGTTATGTCGCTTATGCAAAAGCCGAAAACGAACGAGCAACCCAAAACCGAGCAAAAAGCCGACGAAAAAGCCGACGGCAAATGCGAATCTAACGTAAACAAAACCGAACAAGCAAGCGTACATACGAGTCAAAACGACAATTCCAACGTTAATACGAATAATAATCAAAACTCGGAAAAAGAAAAAACGCAACGAGATCCGTTTTATCCCGTTGCGTTTGCAGGTTACGAAGTAATATCTTCGCTTTACGCGCTTATCAAAGCGTCACGGCGTCCTTGTAGATAGGATATTCGTCGCAAAGAGCGATTGCACGCGCCTTCACCGACTCAATCGAGCTCTCGCCGCCCTCGACGACGTCCGCAATCATATCGGCGATTTTTATCATATCGTCTTCTTTCATACCTCTCGTGGTGACTGCCGGCGTCCCCACTCTTATGCCGCTCGTAAGCGACGGCGAAAGCGGTTCGTTAGGCACGGAATTTTTGTTGACGGTGATATGCGCCGTATCGAGCCACGTTTCGAGTTGCTTGCCGTTCACGCCGCTACCGACGAGATTTACGAGCATCATATGATTGTCCGTGCCGCCGCTGACAAGGCGCAAACCTCTTTTTATAAGTCTGTCCGCCATAGCCTTTGCGTTTTTGAGGATTTGTTCTTGATAAGTCTTAAATTCGGGCGAAAGAGCCTCTTTGAAAGCGACTGCTTTTGCGGCGATTATGTGCATAAGCGGGCCGCCTTGACTGCCGGGGAAAACCGCTTTGTTTATCTTTTTGGCGATTTCCTCGTCGTCGCAAAGGATAAGACCGCCTCTAGGACCTCTCAACGTCTTGTGCGTGGTTGACGTGATGACGTGAGCGTAACCGACTGGGCTCGGGTGCAATCCTACCGCAACCATACCCGCAACGTGCGCGATGTCCGCCATAAGATACGCGCCCACTTCGTCCGCGATTTCTCTGAATTTCTTGTAATCGATAAATCTCGGATACGCGCTTGCGCCCGCGACGATGAGTTTAGGCTTACATTCGAGTGCGATTTCGCGCACTTTGTCGTAGTCGATACGTTCGGTTTCGGGGTCGATTCCGTAGCCTACGCAGTTGAAAAGTTTGCCGCTCATATTCACTTTTGCGCCGTGCGTGAGGTGTCCGCCGTCCGCAAGGGTCATTCCCAAAATCGTGTCGCCGCTGTTT
>CAKQLT010000113.1:0-3157 GCA_934254715.1 uncultured Clostridia bacterium
CGCCCGGTACGCTTTGGGGCAAGTTCGAAGACCAAAAAGTTGCGCACCACCTTGCGTATATCGGCTCTATCAGAGAAGATATTCTTGACGTAAGCGAACTTGCGTTCGACTTTATCGGCGAAATGAAAACGCTTTATCCCGATTCTCTCAAAACTCGCTACAATCTCGACGTTTTGAGCGAGGAAACGATTGATATTTTCGAGCAAATCGCTATGTCGCGCGGCTTCAAACTCAAAGGCAATCAACCCGATTACGAGCGCACGGCAAAGATGATTATAGACGAGTTCAGAAAAGGCAAACTCGGCAAAATTATGCTCGAAAAGCCGAGAAAACTCGTGCTTTCCGACAAATAATCGAACGACAGATACTCAATACTTATTAGAAAAACACAATAGAAAAGGCAATAGAAAGGCAATACGAAGGATAAATTATGGTTGACCCGAAAGATTTGATGACGTACGAAAACCAACTGCGCGAAAAAGGCTATCGCTATATCTGCGGTATCGACGAAGTGGGCAGAGGACCGCTTGCGGGCCCCGTGACTTGCACCGCCGTTATTATGGATTTGGACGACCTTATCGTAGGCGTGAACGACAGCAAGAAAGTGAGCAAGGGCAAGCGCGAAAAGTTGTACGACGTGATACTTTCAAAAGCGATTGCGGTGAGTACGGTTTCCTATCCGCCCGAAAAAATCGACGAAATGAACATATTGAACGCAACAAAAGCGTGTATGCGCGACGCGATTATGTCGCTTTCGGTAAAGCCCGACGTGGTTATCGTCGACGCGCTTCAACTCGACATTCCGTACAAGACGTTCGGAATCATTCACGGCGACGCACTCTCGTATTCGATTGCCGCCGCTTCCATCGTCGCAAAGGTGACGAGAGACAGATATATGGAAGAAATGGCAAAAGTCTATCCCGAGTACGACTTCGAGCATAATATGGGCTACGGCACGGCAAAGCATATCGCCGCGTTGAAAGAATACGGTGCAACGCCCATTCATAGGAAATCCTTTATAGGAAACTTTGTGAAATGAACACGAGATTCGCAGGCGACGTAGGCGAGAAAATCGCCGCCGATTACCTTGAAAAAGAAGGGTATAAAATCCTTGAACGTAACGCTAAATACTGCGATTGCGAAGCGGACTTGATTTGCGAGTGTTACACCGACGAAAACGGCAATCTAATCAAGCGAAACGCCAAAAACAAGTTCGTCGAAAAGGTGCATAAACTCTTGAAAATTCAGCCTCTCGAAAAGGGTGAAAGAACTATCGTTTTCGTGGAAGTCAAGACGAGATACGGCAAAGAGTTCGGCTCTGCAGAAGAAGCCGTGACGGCGTACAAGGCGGGAAGATACGTCACCGCCGCAAAGTCGTATTTGGCGCAAAAGCGCATAAGCGGAACGAACGTGCGATTCGACATCGTAGCAATCGACGACGAGGGAATCCGCCATATCGAAAACGCCTTTTGCGTGAACGACGCAAAATATCCTCGCAAGTAACCTAAAAGCGATATGAAATCGAAGCGGTGCAAAATCGTTGCGAAAAACCGCCGAAAAAGTGCGTAAAATATGCGAAAATAAGGTAAAAATTCAAAAATTTGATTAAATGTCAAAATATATTGAATTTTTGCTTGTTTAATAAATTTATTTATGATAATATAACACGCGTGACTCGGATGTTCCGCCGAACAAGAGACGCTTGTCGTGAACATCGCGCAAATACAGGAGGTCAAAAATGAACATTATCGACACAATCGAAAAAGAGGGTATGAAACAAAACTTGCCCGAAATCGCAATCGGCGACACCGTCAAAGTGAACGTCAAAGTCGTTGAAGGTACGAGAGAACGTATCCAAACTTACGAGGGAATCGTCATTGCAAGAAAGAACGGCGGCATCCGCGAAACAATCGTAGTTCGTCGTATCGCGTGCGGCGTCGGCGTTGAAAGAACGTTCCCGCTTCATTCGCCCAAGATCGACAGCATTCAAGTCGTTCGCCACGGCAAAGTCAGACGCGCAAAACTCTATTACTTGAAAGAAAGAACCGGCAAAGCGGCAAAACTTAAAGAAGTCTAATCGCTTGCTTGATTTTTCAGAGGAACACAATGAAAAGAAAAACAATTTTCATAAGTGCGTTAGTGCTGGTATTCGTACTGGCACTTTTCGCATTTACGGCTTGCAACAACGCTGAGTCCCAAGAGGGCGTAAATCTCGTCACAAACGGCGACTTTTCAAACTTTACGTCCGAAAACAAGTTCGAGGGTTGGACTACGTCTTCTTCGAGCGTGACTTTTGCAAGAGTTCAACGTTCGGATTCCGAAAGCAACGACAACGTTCTCAAACTCGAAAACAAGTCTGCGGGATACAGTTATCTCAAACAATCCGTCAAGGTTGAGGTCAACAAGATTTACAAAGTGACCGTCGATATGAGAATCGATTCCGACCTTTCCAACAAGCAAGGCGCATACGTGTCCTTCCTTGAAAACGTCGAGTACAAATTCGTATCTCGTTCGCAAAAAACCAACGGATTCGTGACGAGCACTTTCTACGTCAAACCCAAGAACACCGACTATCTCACGATTGCGCTTTGCCTCGGCTCGAACGAGAACAACTGCAAAGGCACGGTGTACTTCGACAACGTGAACGTATCGAGAGTCAGTGAAGTGGCGGACGGTTACGAACTTTTCAACTTTAAGAAAGCGACCACCGTTTACACCAACACCGACGTCAACGGCATTTGCTTCACGGTGCTTATGAGTTTGTTCGGCGTTGCGCTTCTCGGTTGCGCGTACGTCTTTATCAGACGCTTGTACGCAAGAAAAGACGCGTTCGTCGATTTCGGCAAAACCGCGGTTTACGACAAAAAGTCCGACGTGCTTACGAAAAAATGGTATCAAAACGACGCGTTTATCGTGTCTATGATTCTTATTGCATCCGCCGCGCTTCGCCTCGTGATTTTGCTTACGATGTACGGTATGGGCAGTGAAATGTCGAATACGCTCAATATCGCAAGAAAATATCTCGGCGTAAACAACGGCGTTTTCAACTTCGCAGAGAAGATGGCTGCCGCAAACACCACGGTGACGTACTCGCCCGGCGTGATTTACATCTTGTCGATACTCGGATTTATCGGACAAGGTATGGACGACGCTTCGC
>CAKQLT010000114.1:0-3096 GCA_934254715.1 uncultured Clostridia bacterium
GCTCAGAAGTTACTACGGTGCGCTTCTGACTCAAAGACAAAACGATTTGCTCGTTATGCACTATGACGAGGATTTGTCTTTCGGGGAAATCGCAAATATCGTCGGCATATCTCGTCAAGCCGTTCTCGACGGCATAAACAAGGGCGAAAAACACCTTTGCGAGTACGAACAAAAACTTCGTCTCGTCGAGAAAGACAAAAAAATGCACTCAGTTATCGATTCGCTCGAAAAGGTCGATAACCAAACTGCAAAAAATTGCGCTCAGCAACTTCGGTTGTTAATGGAGGAATAAATGGCACTTTTTGAAAGTTTATCCGACAGAATGAACCATATATTTTCCAAACTTCGCAACAAAGGCAAGTTGACGGAATTGGAAATCAAGCAAGCGATGCGTGAAATCCGCGTGGCTTTGCTCGAAGCGGACGTAAACTACAACGTCGTAAAGGATTTTACGGCAAAAGTGAGCGAAAAGGCACTCGGCGAGGATATTCTCAAATCCTTGACCCCTGCGCAACAAATCGTCAAAATCGTCAACGAGGAACTTTGCGCGTTGATGGGCAGTACGCATCAGAAACTCGCCGTAAGCGACAAGCAACCCACGATTTATATGATGTGCGGTTTGCAAGGCGCGGGCAAGACGACGATGTGCGGCAAACTTGCAACGTATCTCAAAAAGCAAAACAAAAAGGTGCTTTTGGTTGCGGGGGATATATACAGACCTGCGGCAATCCAACAACTTCACGTCGTTGCGAAAAAGGCTAACACCGAATGTTTCGATATGGGTCAAGTCGACCCCGTAAAGATTGCAAAGGCAGGCGTCGAGTACGCGCTCAAAAACGGCTACGACACGATGATTATTGACACGGCGGGACGTTTGCATATCGACGAAAACCTTATGCAAGAGTTGATAAACGTCAAAAATGCCGTCAAACCCACCGAAATTTTGCTTGTGGTTGACAGTATGACGGGTCAAGACGCTGTCACCGTTGCGGATACTTTCAACAAGAAACTCGACATCACCGGCGTGATTATGACCAAACTCGACGGCGACACGAGGGGCGGCGCGGCACTTTCCATAAAGGCAGTGACGGGCAAACCCATCAAATTCAACGGTACGGGCGAGAAGATGGAAGACCTCGAACCTTTCCATCCCGAACGTATGGCGTCGAGAATCCTCGGTATGGGCGACGTGCTTACGCTCATCGAGAAAGCCGAAGCCGCAATTTCGCAAGAAGAAGCGGTGAAACTTCAAAAGAAACTCAAAGAAAATTCTTTTGACCTCGAAGACTACTTGCAACAACTCGACAGTATGAAGAAGATGGGCAATCTTCAAGATATGATGTCGATGATACCGGGCTTTTCGGGCAAACTCAAACAAGGCGCGCAAATCGACGAAAAACAAATCGCAAGGACGAAAGCAATCATTCAATCGATGACGCCAAAAGAGAGAAGGAATCCCGAAATCATCAAAGCGTCGCAAAAGAAACGCATATCCAAAGGAAGCGGAACTTCCATTCAAGAAGTCAATCAACTGCTCAAACAGTTTGAAATGACGAAGGATATGATGGCAAGAATGCAAAAGGGCGGACTTAAAGGTTTGAGAGGTCTTAAAGGCTTGTTCTGATAAAAAACCGCACGAAGTATTCTAAAAATCGCAAAAATATAGAAATATATCAATAAAAATCTTAATTACAAATGGAGGATTAACTATTATGGTTAAACTTAGACTCACCAGAATGGGCGCAACAAAAGCACCTTTCTATCGTATCGTTGCAATGGATTCTCGCAAAGCAAGAGACGGCAAATATATCGACCAAATCGGTTTCTATAACCCCGTTTCCGAACCCAAGCAAATCGTCATTGACGCCGACAAAGCAAAAGAATGGCTCGCAAAAGGCGCACAACCCACCGATACGGTTATGGGCTTGCTCGTTTCTCAAGGTATCGTCGAGAAGAAGTAATTGGTGACGACAATGATTGAACTGGTCGAATATCTTGTTTCCTCTCTCGTTCCCGACGGCGATTACACAGTCGAACAAAGAGACGGAAACAATGCAAACGACATCGTTATCACGATTGCCAAAAAGGACATCGGCAAGATTATCGGCAAGCAAGGCAGAATTGCAAAAGCAATCCGCACACTCGTCAAATCCGCAAGTTCAAAGAGCAACGTGAGATACAATGTTGTCATCGAAGAAAAAGATGAAATCTGAATTGACAATAGGCAAGGTGCTTAAACCGCGCGGCTTGAAAGGGGAACTCAAAATAGAGATATATTCCTCTGATTCCGCACGGTTTTCCCGCCTTAAAAAACTCAAAATCGACGGAATCGAATACGCGGTGGAACACATCTCGCCCGAAGGCGCGGTGGGTTACGTCACTTTGCAGGGCATAGATACCGTCGAAAAAGCCGAACTTTTGCGAAACAAACTTATCACCGCAAACCGAAACGACCTTCCCAAACTTCCCGACGGCAAGTATTATATCGTGGATATGATAGGACTCGACGTCGTAGTGGCGGGCGAGGTTATAGGCGAGGTTTGCGACGTGTTGCAATACGGTTCGGCGGACGTATACGTTGTCAAAAACGGTCAAGAATCGCTCAGTTTTCCCGCAATCGGCAATCTGATTAAGCAAGTCGACCTCGAAAACGGCAAAATGGTTCTTGACGATATGATTTTCCCGCGCGTGGTCGTGTACAACTGATATGAAATTTGACGTATTGACGATATTTCCCGAATATTTTTCCGTCCTGAATCAAAGCCTTTTAGGCAAGGCTATCGATTCGGGCAAATTCGGCGTTGAAATAACGAATATACGCGATTTTTCACAAGATAAACACCTTAAAACTGACGATACGCCATACGGTGGCGGCGCAGGTATGGTTATGACGCCCGACCCCATCGTAAGCGCAATCGAGGCGGTTGACCCGAATCACGAAGCGTGGCGCGTCTATATGTCGCCGAGAGGCACGAAACTCTGTCAAAAAAAGGTGGAAAGCCTCGCGAAAGAGGGTAGAATACTTATTCTTTGCGGCGATTACGAGGGCGTTGACCAACGCGCGCTCGATATTTGTATCGACGAGGAACTGTCCAT
>CAKQLT010000115.1:0-3012 GCA_934254715.1 uncultured Clostridia bacterium
GCATAAGTAGAGAAATGCCCCTATCTATGTGAGTGCCGACTTCCCCTCTTGCGAACGATGTGTAATCTTGTAGAGAAATGACGTAAGTTTGAGCAATAGGGGAAAGCCCGAAGGGAAGGGGTGATGTTCTATTTAGGGTACACGCTCATAAAACATATGTAAAGACGGAAAATACATTTTTAAGAGGTATAAAATGAAAAAATCAAGCAAAATTATTGCGATTATCGCAGTTTTGGCACTCGTGTGCGTAGCGTGCGTTTCGCTTGTCGCGTGCAATGACAACGGTAACGACAATCCTACGCCTACACCGCAAACCGAATTGCGCTTCAGCGCGCCCGAAGGCACGCCCGCGCTTGCAATGCTTCGCCTCGTGACCGACAATACGGAAATCGACGGATACAAGATGAATTACAGCGTAGTCAAACCCGCGAATATCGCTTCCGAAATGGCTTCCAAAAGCAGTGATTTGGTGATTATGCCCGTAAACGCAGGCGCAAACCTCATAAGACAAGGCGCGGCGTACAAACTCGTCAGCGTGGCAGTCGACGGAAGCCTTTATATGGTCGGCAAAACCGAAAACGGCGGTGCGCTTACCCTTGACGACGTAAAGGGCAAAAAGATTGCCTGTATCGGAAAAGAGGGCGTTCCGGGACTCGTGTTCAGATACGTTATGAACAAAAACGAGGTCGAACTCGTGAGCGAGGACGTTACGCCTAACGACAGCCAAGTCAGCGTGCAATACGTTGCCGACGGTCCTGCCGCAAGAGTGTTGCTTGCAAACGGAAGCGTGGATTTCGCGGTCGTGGGCGAGCCTGCGGCAACTGCGTTCAAAGGCGCGTTGAAACTCAACGCCGAAATGGATATGCAAGCGGAATACGCAAAGGCGAGCGGCGCAACGACGTACGCGCAAGCGGGACTTTTCGTCAAAACCGAACTTGCCCAAAACAAATCGTTCACAGACGCGCTTTTCGCGGCACTTGCGGCAAGCAAGACGTGGATAAACGAAAATCCGAGCGAAGTTGCCGCTTTTGCACAAGCAAATCTCTATGAAAGCGCGGCGTTTCCGCCCGCGAGCATCGCAAGATGCAAAGTGAACGCAACCCGTCTCGACGACGCTCAAAAGAGCGAAATTATCACCTTCCTCGAAAGCGTAATGCCGAAGGATTCCAAAGGCAACGCAATCGACTGGCAAGCGTGCAAAGATTTGTTGTTCTGAAAGTGAAAAAAGCAAACGTTGACAAAAAAACGGTGAAGCGGATAATCGAAAATATCGCTTATCCGCTCGCCGCACTCGGCATAGTGCTTGCCGTATGGGCAATATGCGCAAAGGTCAAAGGCAATCCGCTGGTGTTGCCGATGGCCTCTAAGGTGCTTGCCCGTTTTTTCGCGCTCGGCGGCGAAAAAGGATTTTGGACAAGCGTAGGCTCGTCGCTGTTGCGTACGCTGATTTGCTTTGCGATTTCTTTTGCGGCGGCAATGATTTTCGCCGTACTCGGCGGACTCTTTAAGCCGCTTCACAAAATAATTTCGCCGATAGTTTCGCTTTTGCGTTCCGCGCCGACCGTTGCGGTTATTCTTATTTTTTACGCTTTTATGTCAAGCAACGCAATGTCAGTCGCGGTCGGATTTTTGATTGCTTTTCCCATTCTTTACTCGGCGATATACTCGGCAATCGTTGGCGTTGACAAGGAACTTTTGGAAATGGCAAAGGTTTACAAAGTGAAGCCTATTGACGTTGCTTTCGGCATATATTTGCCCTCTATCGCGCCTTGTCTTTTCGACACGAGCAAGTCCACGTTGTCGCTCACTCTCAAAGTGGTCGTGGCGGCGGAAATTTTGGCGTGCGTATCGAAAAGTATCGGCGGAAAAATACAGGCTGCAAACGCCACGTTCGAGATTGAATATTTGCTTGCGTGGACGCTCGTGGCAATCGTGTTCGGCTTTGCGCTTGAAGGCGTTGTCGCACTCTTGAAAAAGGTTTGGGAAGTGGCGAGATGAAAGACATAATCATAAAGAATTTTTCTTGTTCGTACGAGCAAAAAACGATATTTCAAAACTTCGACGTCACTTTCGAGCAAGGCAAAATCAACGTCGTTTTAGGCGGAAGCGGCGTCGGAAAAACAACGCTTTTGAACGCTATGGCGTCGCTCAAATCATACGAGGGAAGCATAGAAGGTTGCGAGGGCGGCGTAAGTTATATTTTTCAAAAAGACAGGTTAATACCCTCGATTTCGGTGTATAAAAACCTTGATTTGGTATTAAAGGCGGTTGTAAAGGATAAACGCGTACGCAAAGAAACGATTGAATCCACCGCCGAAGCGCTCGAAATATCCGACGTGCTTAAAAGCCTTCCGAGCGAGATAAGCGGCGGACAAGCGCAAAGGGCGAGTATGGCAAGAGCGTTCCTTTATCCGAGCGACGTGCTTTTGCTCGACGAGCCGTTCAAAGCACTCGACACGTCGCTGAAAGCAAGGCTCATAAACAAGTTCGTCGCACTGCAACGACAGTCGAAAAAGACGGTCGTTTTCGTCACTCACGCAATAGACGAGTGTTTGCTCTGCGCGGACAACTATTTCGTGTTTGCGGCAAACCCCGTCGAAGTGGTGCTTAAAGGCTCTATTCTGTCCGAAAAACAAGAGCGCAAACTCACCGACAAGAACCTCGAAGACACGAGAAATCAACTTCTCAAAGCCTTGTCCGAGTGCTGAAATACGGTCTGCTTTTTGAAAGAATAAAGCGACGGATTATGCGGCGAATTAGGTCGGCTTTTACGGAAAATAAAGGACGGTGTATTTGGCAAGTATTAAAGCATTATTAAAGAATCCGCAAAAAGAAAATAGGCTTTGCGAACGCTTGACTTTTTAACGGGCAACTTATATAATAAAGAAACTTTATATCATATTCGCGTAACTTACTGGCGCGTGTGGGTGTAAAAAAACGAGTTAGGAGAAACAAAATGAAAGAAGGAATCCATCCCAACTACCACGATGTGACCGTCGTGTGTGCGTGCGG
>CAKQLT010000116.1:0-2947 GCA_934254715.1 uncultured Clostridia bacterium
CTCGTTCACGGGCGAAAAAAATCCACACTCGCCCGTTCACTTGTACTTTCCGTCAAGCTCGACGCTCGCTTTTCTCGCCGCCGTTGCGGCTCGCGTTCCGTCTACGAATGAGCACATTCCGTTAATAAGTACGCATTGAATAAGTATCCGTTTTAGCGCGCTTGAGAGACTGCTATCGCCGATACATTTTAAGCGCGATATTTAAATGAAGAACAAGCAAAAGGTCTTTGACACAGTTATTCGCCAAAAATAGCGCGATTGAGAGACTGCCAAATAGATACATAACGCGAAAGAGACACCCAAACAGCAATCCTAGTGTACATAGACGTACACGAATTGATGAGTGGGTGTCTTTGACAAAGTTAGGTGCTATTTGGCAGTCTCTCAAAATGCCCAGTTGCCGTTGCGGAAAATGGCCACATCCGCCCCCTCTCTCGTATGCGCAGTCACGTTAAGATCTTGCGAGCCGATCATAAAGTCTACGTGTATGATGGAATCGTTGATACCCTTTTGACGACATTCTTCGAGGGTGTATTTGTCGTAATCTTTGATGCAATTCTCGAAACCGCGGCCGAGTGCGAGGTGACAACAAGCGTTCTCGTCGAACAAGGTGTTGAGGAAGGTTATTTCGGAATTCCGAATGGGCGAATCGTAAGGAACGAGAGCACATTCACCGAGATATGCGGCGTTTTCGTCCATAGAAATCATTTGTTTGAGAAGTTCCTCACCCTTTTCGGCGTGTACTTCGACTGCTTTGCCGTTTTCAAAGCGCACGGAAAAATTCTCGATGAGTTCGCCGCGATAAGAAAGCGGACGAGTTGCGTATACGATGCCTTCCGCCTTGCCCTTCATTGGCGACGTGAAAACTTCCTCGCTCGGAATGTTGGGATTGAACTCTACACCGCCGAGTGTAAACTCGCTTCCGCCGAGAAAGAGTGCGTCGGGAATAAGCCCTACTGTGAAATTAGTGCCGTTAGATGACGTATAATGCAAGGATTCTATGCCGAGCGAATTGAGATAATCGTATCTTGCTTTGAGGTCGGCGTTATGCTCGTTCCAAGCCTGAACGGGGTCGTTACCGTCCGCTCTGGACGTGTAAAGAATGGCGTTCCAAAGTTTTTCGACAGCCTTGCCCACTCTTTCGTTCGGGAATACCTTTTTTGCCCACGCTTCACCCGGTACTGCGGCAATACACCATTGATATTTATTGTCCATTTTGTCGCGAAGGGGTTTTACAATGGGATAAATCGCGCGTTGAGCCTTTGCGACTTTGGATTGGTCCACGCCTTTAAGTCCGTCGGGGTCTTCCGATTCGATATAGATGACCGCGGGAAGCGCGTCAACCTGATGTCTGAGTTTTTCGACTTGCCACTCGTCCATCGTGGAAAGACATTTGAGCGAACGATAGCGATAGTTGACTTTCGTGAGCGGTTGATAATCCCACTCGACCGTAACTTTCTTTGCGCCCTTGCGATAACATTCCTCTGCAACCATTTTTACAAATTCGGGTTGGTCGAGTCCTGCGCGGATAATTACTTCTTGATTTTTCTGCACGTTTACGCCCTTTTGAGCGATAAGACGAGCATATTTTTGCATAGTCGTTTTTTTCATACACTACACCTCTGTGCGTTCATTTAATGTGAATATTATATCACATTTTGCCGTTATTTCAACAACATTTTGCGCATTACGACAACTAAGGTTTCAATTTGAGCGCCAAACAAGAAAGGCACATCTTGAATCAAATCTCAAACATATTTGTAAAGCGCGATATTTAGATGAAGAACAAGAAAGAGCCGCCCGAACCCTAATTTACTATGCGTAAATGAGTTGACGGACGGCGTTGCCGCAGTTTATATCACTATTAATTTAAGTGCGATATTTGTGCGTCAGACAAGAAAGGCACATCTTGAATCAAAAGCCAAACATATTTGTAAAGCGCGATATTTAGATGAAGAACAAGAAAGAGCCGCCCGAACGGCAACCCTAATTTACTAATCGTAAATGAGTTGACGGACGGACGGCTCTGCCGAAGTTATTCGCTAAATAGCGCGCTTTACACTTACAGTTTCATTGCAACATCCCAAGCACCCCAAATTACAGTGCGAAGGTTGCCGACTTTTGCGCTGTCGCCGACGACGTGGACGTGTTTGCCCTCTTGCGCGACGGGTGCGGGTTTGTAACCGACGGACATAATGACGGAATCCGCAGGAATCTCAAATTCTTTGCCGTCTTTGGACGCAACTTTAACGCCTTTGTCGGTGACCGAAACGAGTTTGGTTTCAAGATACACGGGCACTTTGTGAAGCGCAAAGTATTCTCTCAAATAGGACGAGTTTGCAAGGCATACGCCCTTGACTGCGATAAGGTCGTTCTTCATCTCGACGATTGCGGGATGTTTGCCTTGAAGTTGCAATTCGTATGCGATTTCGCAACCGGTCAAGCCACCGCCGATGATAACGACGTTGTCGCCGACTTCTTTGTTTCCGAGCAAGAAATCGCACGCTTCGACGGTCTTTTCAACGCCGGGGACGTTGAAACGTCTTGCCACTGCGCCCGTTGCCACGACGACTTCGTCCGCGTCGAGTTTGTTTACGTCGTCAACTTTGACGCCGTACTTCACTTCGATACCCAAATCTTTGATTTGCTTTTTGTACCACTCGATAAGTTCTTTATCTTTCTCTTTGAAAGACGGTGCTGCCGCCGCTACGAAAATGCCGCCGAGATCGTTGGATTTCTCGTAAATGGTGACTTTATGGCCGCGCAAGGTTGCGACTCTTGCAACTTCCATACCGCCGATACCACCGCCGACGACGGCGATCTTCTTGGATTTGGTTGCGGGAACGATCTTGTATTTTTTGGATTGCATCGTGTGCGGATTGAGTGCGCAACGAGCCATACCTGCGGTGTCGGACAAATCCTGATCGTTTGCAACGCCGTTGTAGTG
>CAKQLT010000117.1:0-2539 GCA_934254715.1 uncultured Clostridia bacterium
GTTCCCCCTCTGCATAAATTTGAGGGAACCCACGGCGTCCGCTTCGCGTGGGGCAACACTCAGCACTCGCATAGATAGGGGCATTTCACTCATTATGCCACTGCGCTTTGTGCGCCAGCTTCGCACCCAAACGGCGCAGTCGCTTGTACTTTCCGTCAAGCTCGGCGTTCGCTTTCTCGCCGCCTTGCGGCTCGTGTTCCATCTATGAACAGGAACTACATATAGATAATTTGAATCTTCCGCAACTGCACCAACGGTGCAATTTCATTTGCGCAAGGCGCAAATATCACTGTGCCGAAGGCACAATTTAACTGCCATAGGCAATATCACTTCGCAAGTTTTGATTCTCAAAACTTGCGATATGTGCCGTCGCCTGCGAAGTAGCCGTACGGCACCCACTTGCCTATCGTATCGTCGAAGTAGCCGTTGTCGACTATCTCGCCGTTGGGGTCGGTGTAGGTATAGTCTATCCATCTGCCTTCTTCGTCGAAGTAGCCGTCGTAGACGTTTCCGTCTTTGTCTACCCACTGCGCGTTTTCGTTGTACGAGCCTTCCTTGCTTACGTCAAATTGCTCGTATTCCACCCAGTTGCCGTCAACGTCGAAGTAGCCGTCGAAAACGTTTCCGTCCTCGTCGACCCACTGCCCTTTGTCGTTGTAACTGCCGACGAGGTCGGGTTCGTCCTTATCCTTGTTTTCTATGTGCAACGTCACGCCGAAACCTTGCATACCCGTATTCATTCCCAGTCCGCCAAAAAGGCTGTCCGACTTATATTCGTTGAAAAGTTTTTCTTCCTTTTCAAAATCGGCTTTGATTTTTTTCGATTTTTTGGGTTTCTTGGGTGCGACGAATCCCGACGGTTTTTCGGGACGTATCGGCGCGGCGACGCTGTTTTCTTTTTCCTCGACCACGACTTCTTTCTTTTCTTCTTCGGGTTCGGGCTTTGCTTCCTCGAACTTGGGCGCGGTCTGCTGCGCAAGAGGTCTGTCTATGCCGAGTTCGCTTTTCTTTTGATAGGCGAACGACAGCGCAAGCGCGCTTTGTACGTCGCCCTCGTAACGCATACGCGACATCTCGGTGATGAGTTTCTTTTCTCTCGCTTCGACTTCTTTGGGGTCTTGCTCGACAAGTTTTGCTTGTATCTGCAATCTTTCCTCGGTCGCTTTCTTCGCATTGAGTTTTTGCTGTTCGAGGCGCACTTGATAGGGCGATTTTGCAAGTTCGGGACGAGGCGCGGACGGCATAACTTTTTCGCCGTCGGTTGCCTTTGCCTTTTCTATTGCCGCATTACGCAACGCTTCGAGTTCGTCACGCTCGGCTTTTTCCTTTGCGTCGAGAATCTTTTGAAGTTTCTTGAGATACTGTTCTTTCTTCTCGCCTTCGGGGTCTTTGAGAAGCAAAAGTTCGTTGGTGACCCAACGCGAAAGTTTGGAAACGCCTCTGCCCGTCATATACCCTACACCCTCGCGCTTGAATCTCGCATACTGGCTCGGCGTGTCAACGCCTTCCATAACGAAGCCTATCTTGTTGGCTTTGCAGAAACCTACGAGCATAGCAAGAACTTTTTTCTTGTTCTTGTCCGCGTCGAAGTATTGCGCTTCACATCTGAGATAATCGAAATTGAAATCCGCAAAAACGTCGAGCGAGTTGTAGTCCTCGCCGAACGCCGTCGCGCAAACCTTGTATCCCGCCTTGCGCAAACGGTTGTATCTGTCCTTTCCGTCCTCGTCCAACTTTGCGAGCGAGGATACGAAAAAGGAAATTATCAATCCGTTTTTCTTGTATCCCAAATCTTTGAGCGTGGACAAAAGTATGTCGAAATCCTTGTCGTTTTCCAAAAAGCGAGTGGACAAAGGAAGATTGTATGTGACGTCGGGAATGAGAAAGTTCTCTTTCATAACGAGGTCGTAATTGACCAGTTCTTCGAGAGCGATGATATTGAGTTCGTTGATTCTGACCGAACCTTCCGCGATGTAGAAATAATTGCATACGCTCATTCTGCCGAGATAGCGGTCGTTCAGAATCTGGAACGCGTCGACGAAAGCAATCTTTTTCGTCTTGCCCGAAACGTCTGCCACCGCGCGGAAGAAGAAATCGATTGGCTTATACAGCGTTCTTTTTGCGTATGTCGTAGAATTCATTGCTCACCTTGCGTGCGTGCGCGCAGTGCGCATACACGATACTTTCCCTATATACTCAATAATTATAACATCGCGCGCACGACTTTGCAATATCTTTTGCGGTATCTTATCGGCACTTTTGTATGATTATTTTTGCTTTTGGGCGCAGAAAAACAAAAACACCTCGAAAAACGAGGTGTTTGGTGCCGAAAATCGGGGTCGAACCGATACGATGTTGCCACCGAGGGATTTTAAGTCCCTTGCGTCTGCCTATTCCGCCATTCCGGCTTATATTTTAATTTTTAAGTTCAAGATTTCAGCGATGTGTGTATCATTTATTTGACACATCACCCCTTCCCTTCGGGCTTTCCCCTATTGCTCAAACTTGCGCCAATTCTCTGCAAGATTACACATCGTTC
>CAKQLT010000118.1:0-2492 GCA_934254715.1 uncultured Clostridia bacterium
CGCGAAGCGGACGCCGTGGGTTCCCTCAAAGTATGCAGAGGGGGAACGGCGGTAGGGGAAACACGTGAGGAAGGGGGCGTTTTAATTAAAGTTCTCGCCGTGCACTATTGTAGAGAAAGAAATTGCGCAAGAAAGAGCGTAAAAAAATCCATCGGCGGTTGCCGATGGATTTTGCGTTTGCGTTAATCTCGATTATTTGACTTTCTTGTCCTTTCTTTTCAAGGACTTGCAGAAGCAAAGGCCGAGAATGAGTTGCAACAAGCCAAGACCAAGACCGGCAAAAAGAAGATACAATCCTTTTCCAATTACATAATCTTTTATGTAACTCATAAATGTAAGCGCTTCGCCACTTTCAAGTGCAGTGTAAATAGTATAGTAATCCGTGTTACTAGACATTGAAATGATTCCACATTGCCGTTCTAACAAGTAGTTCAAATGATTAGTGTCTTTTGCGTACAACATAGGAACAAACAGAATAACGATTGCGCCTGCCGCCAAGATGATGCTCATAATGAGGTTGTACGCTCTGCCGTACTTCTTGCCGCAAGCGGAAACGAGTGCGACGATGAAGTTGATACCCGCAAGAGTGAACAGAACCATAGAAACTATTGTGATAATACCTAAGACAACATCGCTAAACAAACTTGCAAAAGCATTGGGGTTTTGAATAAGCAAATTCCACGAAGAAATACCATCAAAGAATCCGATTCCGTACAAACCACCGTCAACTTTGATTACTTTTACATTGACGAGGTAACCCACCACCGACAACGCGATAAAGAGAAGCGACATAATCATCATCGTGACGTTTCTGCCGATACCGCTGTGTTTTGCCTTGACTTTGGTTTGAGGCGCTGCCGCGGCTTCTTCGTTGGGGTAAACGGGTTCAAAGTTCGTTTGGGGTTGAGTATATGCCGGCGCTTGTTGAACGAGCGTGGCGGGAGTTGTGTCTATTTTGTTGATTTTAACGCCGATGGTCACTCCGCAACTGGGGCATTTGATACGATGCTTATAGCCGTCGGGAAGCGATTCCATATTCGCAGGCGGCTCGAAACTGATTTCGGCTCTGCAACTGGGACATCTTGTATACATAGTTCATCTCCTTAAAAAACTATTCTTTCGATATTATATTATTTTCGTAAGATAAAGTCAATGATAGAAAAGCAAAAATTTGCACAAATTTCGAGCGAAAACGCGCGTGAAGGTGGCGTTAATCGCTCGATTTTTGCACGAAACGCGCTTTATCGTATCGTTTTTAGACGATAAACTTTGCGTTGTGCGAAAAAGTATAAGACTAATTTTGCAAAAAAATGCTAAAATCAGCCCGTTTTTCGCGCTTTGTTTTCGACGAAGCGTTTCATACTGACGTAATCGGCGCAGACGGTGAGTATGTAGCGTTGTCTGTCCTCGTGGGACAGAGTTTTCATCTTCTCTTGGTCGGCAAAGCACGCAACGGGATTGACGACGGTTTCGCCCTCTTTTTGCATTTGGCACAGTTTCAAAAATATCGCCTTTTGTTCGGGCGTCGCGCCTTGCGGCACGCTCTTTTCGCTGTCGTATCTGTTGTCGCAAAGCCTCGATTTCGCACTTTTGGCAAGTTCTCTCAAGGCGCAGTTTTTGTGTTTTACGTTGCTCATATCCGCCTCCTCGACTTATGTTAGCACAAGTCGCGCAAAAAGAAAGTCGTCGAGCAAAACAAGACACGATTCGGCACTATTCGCCCCGTTTCTTCCTTTTTCTTTTGACGATTTTCGAGCGAATAAGCGGCAAAACGCACGCGCCGAGCGCATACGCCGCAACGCCGTACAGCGAGGGGCAACCTTGCATAAAAAATTCAACGCAAAGTATAAATCCCGCGCCGAGTGCGCAGGTTGCGAAAAAGTCGACGAGAACTTTTTCGAAAAAGCCGCCTTTTTTGAAATAAAGCAACGCAAAAACGCCCGCGACTACGCCTGCCGCAAGACAAAGCGCAAAGCAAATCGCTTGCGCTTTCGCGTTTGCGCCGAGATACAAAGACGTCATTTGAAAATGCGTTTGGCAAACGACGTAGGCGCGCTCGAAGCGGAATATTTGAGGGCGTTGACCTGACCCTCGATTTGCAATTTGCCCTCGGTTACGTCAAGGTTTTTTACGCTCAAATTCTGTCCGCTTACGGTGAGAGTTTCGTCTTTTAGACGAATCACTATCGTTCTGTCGGTGAAAGTCGGCACGTCCTCAACCCCCGTCACGCTCATTGCGTGCAAGTGGTCGAGTTCGACTTTGTGGCTCGTTTTCTGCGCCGTTTTTGCGGCTTGGTCTATTGCTTTTTGATTCGACGTTTTGGAAAAATCCATATTACCCCTTTCGTGCGTGGCACATTTCATTGACAATAATATTAAAAAAGCATAAAATATATGCAATATTCAAAGAAGGCGGTGGCAAAAGTTGTCGGACGAAAGCAAAAACGTAGCCAAAAACGGCGATAAAAAGCGCAAAAAATTGCGTTTTCAACT
>CAKQLT010000119.1:0-2277 GCA_934254715.1 uncultured Clostridia bacterium
GTTGATGACCTTTGCATAGCAACCGCCCTCGAAGTTGAACACGCCGTTGTCGTCCCAGCCGTGCTCGTCGTCGCCGATGAGAAGGCGTTTGGGGTCGGTGGAAAGAGTGGTTTTGCCTGTACCGGAAAGTCCGAAGAAGATTGCGGTATTCTTGCCTTCCATATCGGTGTTTGCCGAGCAGTGCATAGACGCAATGCCTTTGAGGGGCAAATAGTAGTTCATCATAGAGAACATACCCTTCTTCATTTCACCGCCGTACCAAGTGTTGATGATGACTTGCTCGCGGCTCGTGATATTGAATACGACTGCGGTTTCGGAATTAAGACCGAGTTCCTTGTAGTTTTCCACTTTCGCTTTGGAAGCGTTGTAAACGACGAAGTCGGGCTCGAAGTTTTCGAGTTCTTCTTCGGTCGGTTTGATGAACATATTTTTGACAAAGTGCGCTTGCCAAGCAACCTCGACGATGAAACGGATTGCCATACGCGTATCTTTGTTTGCGCCGCAGAATGCGTCTACGACAAACAATCTCTTGTTTGAAAGTTCCTTGACAGCGATGTCTTTGACGGCTTTCCACGCTTCTTGCGACGCGGGGTGATTGTCGTTCTTATACTCGTCGGAAGTCCACCAAACGGTGTCTTTGGAATTGTCGTCAACAACGATGAATTTGTCTTTGGGCGAGCGACCCGTGTAAACGCCGGTCATAACGTTGACTGCGCCGAGTTCGCTGACTTGTCCTTTTTCGTAGCCTGTGAGAGAGGGATTCGTTTCCTCTGCAAAAAGCATCTCGTAGGACGGGTTGTAGACCACTTCGGTAGTGCCGGTGATACCGTACTTTGTCAAGTCGATGTTTTTCATAACATACCTCTTTTATTAATAAAAATTTTCGTTCCGAATACGGAACATATTTCGTATTATACGGGCAAAAAGGCGATATAGCCCACTCACCCCTATTATCATTATACATCAATTTTTCCCAAAAAAAAGTAAATTTTTATCAATATATCAAATTAATTTGTTTTTAATAAAAAAAACGTGCCTATGGCACGTTAAAAAAAGCGGATAATAAACAGCGTTTATGCGGTTTTTATATTCCACTTCGTGATTTTGTAATCATAACAATCTTCAAACTTTCTTTTATCGTCGAATTTGCCCACATACTCGCGCAAATAGCAATACACTACACCGCTTTCGCCCGAAGCGAGAGTCACCGCGCTCGATTGAAGCGTGTCGATAATTTCTCTTGAATTTTCCGATATTCTATAAATTGCGGCTTTGTAAGAAGCCGTAAGCGAGCCGCTCGTATTGTTCTTGATTGTGACCGTAAGTTTCACCGTGCTTTCGTCCAAACAAACGAACTCGGTATCCGAAATTTCAATTTCGCTCGGTGTTGAATCGCAAGCCGTGAATATCGGCAAAACAACCGCAAGCAGAACGAAAATAACGATAAAAGCGCAAAATCTGTTTTTTCTCATAATGTTTCCGCCTATTTCTTCTTGCGATTAGAATATCACACCGTTTGGTGTAGTGTCAAGTATTCAACACCGTTCGGTGTAAGATTTCATAAAAACGAGGGAAAATAAAAGTATGTACGCAGAAAAATTTGCCGAACGATTGAAAGAATTGATAAAGAACGAAAGCGTAAGTTCGGTGGCGAAAAAGATAGGCATACCGCAACAAACGTTGTCGCGATATATACTGTGTCAACGAGAAATCGGGATTGAAAATTTATGTAAAATCGCCGATTATTTTTCGGAAGATTTGGACTATCTGACAGGCAGAAAGGATTATTGATTTTACCGACAGAAAGTATAGTTTTTTTGAAATTATACATTTCCAATAATAAGTTATAAAAGTATTATAATGCGCTAAACGGCTGTTGAATGCGAAATCGTTGTGGTGCGCCAAATCGATGCATAACAAGAAAGAGGCATCCGAACTGACAACCCTAATTTACTAATCGTAAATGAGTTGGCAGGCGGATGCCTCTGCCGAAGTTAGGCGCGATTTGGCACATCACAACTTGTGGGTGCGTTCCATATGATCGTAGTGACCCTTCATCTTCTTGTAAAACCAGTAGATGAACTTCATATCGAGGTTGAACCAGTAGACGGTGAACGTGAGAAGGAAGAATACGAGCAACAATGCGGCGATACTTCCGATGACGATACCTGCGATTGCTCCGCCGCTCAATGCGGATAACGTGGTTGTAATCATATTATGCCCCCTTATGCTTGTGCCAAGCCTTTTTGTCTTGCGTACTCTGCAGCACCGAGCGCG
>CAKQLT010000120.1:0-2253 GCA_934254715.1 uncultured Clostridia bacterium
GGCGGCGAGCCTATGAGCGCCGAACTTGACGATTAGTACAAGTGAACGGGCGAGTGTGGATTTTTTTCGCCCGTGAACGAGTGGCATAATGAGAGAACGATACTTTTCTATGTGAGTGCCGACTTCCCCTCTTGCGAACGATGTGCAATCTTTTAGAGAAATGGCGCAAGTTTGAGCAATAGGGGAAAGCCCGAAGGGAAGGGGTGATGTGTTATTTAGGGTACGCGACGGTTACTCTTGTAGAGGAAGAAAAACGCCCCTCTTTTTTTCGAAAAGAGCGTTGACGCAGTTATTCGCTCAATAGCGACATTACATATGCGAGCGCGCCAAACAGATGTATAACGCGAAAGAGGCATCCAAATGGCAACCCTAATTTACTAATCGTAAATGAGTTGACAGTTGGATGCCTCTGACAAAGTTAGACGCTGTTTGGCACACTCACATTTCTTCGGGGGCGGAAATACCAAGCAACCCCAACCCACACTTTATCACGTTGCCCACCGCTTTGGTGAGAGCAAGACGTGCGTTGCGAGTGGGTGCGTCGTCAACGAGTATGCGATGGTCGATGTAGAAACGATTGAACTTTTCGGCAAGGTCGACGATGTGTCGAGTGACGTAGCACGGCTCGCGAAGTTTTGCGGCAAGGCGTACGGAATCGCCGAAAGTGATGACGGATTTTATGACGTCGTAACCCTCGTCGGAAGTTATTGCGGACAAGTCAACGTTTGAATAATCGACGTCGCCGCCCTTGCGAAGCGCGCTTGCGCAACGAGCGTAGGTGTATTGAACGTAAGGTGCGGTTTCGCCGTCGAAATTAAGCACCTTGTCGTACGAAAATACGATGTCTTTTATGCGGTTGTTCCAAAGGGACGAGAACACCACCGCGCCTACGCCGACGCTCTCTGCGATTTCGTCTTTGTTGGGTGCGTTCGGATTCTTTTCTTCGATGATTTTTCTTGCTTTTTCGACCGCTTTGTCAAGCACTTCTTGAAGCCAGATAACACGCCCCGAACGAGTGGACATAGAACCGTCTTCCATAGAAACCATACCGTATGCGACGTGTTCCATATCGTTCGCACCCGCAAAATCCATTAGTTTAAGCACCTGAAACAGTTGCTTAAAGTGCAGATTCTGCTGATATGCGACAACGTAGAGGCATTTGTAGAAGTCGTACGTTTTCTTGCGATAATACGCCGCGGCGATGTCGCGCGTTGCGTAAAGAGTCGCGCCGTCCGCCTTGACCAAAAGGCACGGGGGCATATCGTATGCGTCGAGGTTTACCACTTGTGCGCCGTCGCTTTCGACAAGCAAGTTTTTCTCTCTCAATATGTCGAGGCACGCTTCCATTTTGTCGTTGTAGAAACTCTCGCCCGCGTAACTGTCGAACTTGATTTTCAAACGGTCGTAAATCTTTCCGACGGCGGTCATCGTGACCTTTTTGAATACGTCGAAATACTTTGTCGCTTCCTCGTCGCCATCCTCGATACGCTTGAACCAAGCGCGAGCCTCGTCGTCCATTTCGGGGTGTTCTTCCGCCTCTTTGTGATAACGGACGTAGAGTTTGTTGAGGAAGTATTCGTCGTTTTCCGCAACTTCTTCAAGAGAAGACCATTTACGAGTTGCGACGATGAGTTTTCCGAATTGCGTACCCCAGTCGCCGAGGTGGTTTATGCCGACGACCTTGTAGCCGAGATGTTCAAAAATACGATAGAGCGCGCCGCCGATGACGGTCGTGCCGAGATGTCCGATGTGGAAAGGCTTTGCGATGTTGACCGAACTATAATCGATACAAATGGTTTTGCCTGCGCCCTCGTCGCTTGCGCCGACGTTTTCGTCAGTCGCGCTTTCGAGAGCCTTTTTCGCAAGCGTGTTTCTGTCAAAGAACACGTTGAGATAGCCGCCCACGACCTCGACTTTTTCCACGAAATCGAGAGCCTGAACGTAAGGCAAAAGTTTGTTTGCGATAACGGGCGGCGCAAGTCGCATAGTGCGTGCAAACTTAAAGCACGGCAAGCAAATATCGCCCATTTTCGCTTCTTTCGGCGTTTCGAGAGCAGATTCGACGTCTTGCGCCGAAAGACCTTCGACGGCAAGCGCATTTGTTAATTCTTTTTCAAACATAATAACTCCTATTTTATTCCTCTACAAAAGTTTGACGGCGTGAACTCTTAATTGAAGCTTCCCCCTTCCTCACGTGTTTGGACTTCGGCGTTTGCGAGGCAATCCGCCTCGTTCGCTTTGGCTACAACACAT
>CAKQLT010000121.1:0-2167 GCA_934254715.1 uncultured Clostridia bacterium
GGTAAGATATGCCGAACCGCACTGTTTTGCGGCTTCGAGCGCGATTTTGTCCGCTCTGTCCTTTGCGAATTTGGTTTCCGCCGTATTACTTGACAAGAACGGACGAACTTCGTCTATTCCGAGTTCGACCGCCTTTTGAATTGCAAAATCGAGTTTATTGTTCTTCAAAAGCCCTGCAAACAGCGTGACGTGCACCCTCTTTTTATCTTGCACTTTCTCGTCGTCAACCGACAAAATCGCTCTGTCGCGGTCGATTTGCTTTATCGTGCAGTATCTTTCTATGCCGTCGTTTGCGCACACTATCGCTTTGTAACCCGTTTTGTAGCGAAGAACTTTCGTCATATGCAAAAACTCGTCGCCAAAAACGACGATTTCACCGTTTGCGCAAATGTCTTGCGGATTGACAAAAAATCTTCTGATTTCCATATTCTAATCGGATTAATTTTGTTTTCGTACGAGTTTGAGCGCGCGCCAGTCGTCCATTGCCATACGCTCGACAATTTCGTAGCCCGCTTCTTCGTAACATTGTATCACTTCGTCGAGTCTCGTGTCAATTATACCCGACAACACGATAGTTCCGTTTTGGCGCAAATGCTTGCCTATGCTCTTTGAAAAGCGCATAAGTATGTCGGCGGTGATGTTTGCGAATATGAAGTCCGCTTGTTGGTCGCCTTCGAGCAAATCGGCTTTTTCTATGGTTGCGTCCACTTTGTTGAGTTCGGCGTTGCGTTTTGCAAATTCCACCGCTTGTTCGTCGATGTCGCACATATACACGCTTTTTGCGCCGCAAATCTTTGCCGCAATGCCCAAAATGCCGCTTCCGCACCCCACGTCGATGACGTCTTTGCCCTCGACGTCCATAAGTTCGAGGCACATTCTCGTCGTTGCGTGCGAACCGGTGCCGAACGCCATTCCCGGGTCGAGGCGCATAATCTTTTCGACCTCGCTCGCCTTATACTCTATCCAAGTGGGAACTATGGTTATATTCTTCGTTTTTATGGGATTATAGTACTTTTTCCACTCGTTTTCGTAGTCGGCGGCGTCGATTTCGCCAAGCAGTATTTCGCCGAATTGCACGCCGTTTTTCTTCATTTCTTCGAGATTCGCTTCGAGCGCGGCAAGAAAATCCGCGTCGGTGGGCTCGTACATCGTGGAAACCTTGACAACTTCGCTTTGACTTAAAACGCTTTCGTCGACGTAGTCCCAGATAACGTCGCTTTTTACGAGGTCGAGGAAGTCTTGTTTGTCCAAAATAGAAACACCGCCCGCACCTGCGTCAAACATTGCTGACGAGATGAGGTCGGCGTCGTTATGGTTTGTAAAAACCGTTATCGTTTTGTATTTCATTCGTTATACTCTCGCATTTAAGCGGCTTAGATTGCCGCTTTTGTGTGGTTTGTCTTATTTTGTCTTTTCGTCGTACGCTTTTTTGAGCGGATATTGTTTCTTCTGGTCGGAAATCTGGTCGAAGCGTTTGAGGAACTCTTTTTGTTCCTTGCTCACGCTCTTTGGAACTTCTACGACGACCTTGACGAACATATCGCCCTTGCCCGTGCCTTTGAGTTTCTTTATGCCGTAATTCTTAATCGTAAACACCGTTCCGCTTTGCGTACCTTCGGGGATTTTGACCTCTTTATTGCCGTAAAGCGTAGGCACTTCGATAGTCGTGCCGAGCGTTGCGTCCACGATTGAAATAGGCACTTCGAGCAACACGTCAAATCCGTTTCTGGAAAAGAGTTTGTGCGGCGCGACTCTGACTTCAACGTACAAGCCGCCCTTTTCGCCGCCGTTCGAGCCTGCGTGACCTTCGTTGTCGTATCTGATTCTTTGTCCCGAATCGATACCTGCGGGAATGTTGACCTTGACTTCACGCACCTTTTCAAAGCGACCTACACCACCGCAAGTCGGACACTTTTCAGTGATAATCTTGCCCGTGCCGTGACAGGTGGGGCAAACGCCTTGCGTGCTGACCTGACCGAACGGCGTACGTTGAGTGGTGGTGACTCTGCCCGTGCCGTTGCATTGCGTACAAACCTTGAACGCCGTGCCGTCCTTTGCGCCCGTACCTTTGCAGTCGGGACAGTTTTCCACTCTCTTGACGTTGACGGTCTTTTGCGTGCCGAACGCCGCTTCCTCGAACGTTATTGTAACGCCGACAAGAATATCC
>CAKQLT010000122.1:0-2125 GCA_934254715.1 uncultured Clostridia bacterium
GGTATGGTCATCGGCTACCTTGCAATGAGCATCGAAACTCTCGCAAAGAACGTGACCTTCATCGACGGCTACTACAACTTTATCGCGGTTTTGGTCGCAATGGCGTGTATGTACGTTTGCGACGTGCTTATCAACAAGGCGAACTGGAAGTGGCTCGACAGTTTTTCCACACCGCTTTCTATGCTCATCGCGATGTTCGTCGTGGGCATTATAAGTTTTTGCGCAAACAAGTACGGCTGGGCTCTCTCGACGGATTTGTCCGGTTCGACAAGCGAAGCGGCAGAGGCGGCAAAAAATGCCTTTGCTATGATTCTGTAAGGGGGTGCGATTATGTCTAACAAAGTTAAAGTCACAATGGATTACAACCTCAAATCGCACATAATAGGCAAAATTTGGATGGCATTGTCACTCGTTATTTTCTTTGCCGTGCCGACAACGATTTGCCTCTATTACGACGTAAAACCCGATATGACGGTTATGGGCACGTCCGCCGTTCTCATTCCGTTTATAATCAACTTCCTTTCGGGCATTTTCGAGCCGATTATATACTCGCCTATGCTCGGCGTGAACAGCGCGTATCTTGCGTTCATCACGGGCAACCTTTCAAACCTCAAAATCCCTTGCGTTGTCAAAGCGCAAGAGATTTGCGGCACTAAACTCGGCACGGAAGAAAACGAAGTCGTGTCCACTCTCTCGGTTGCGACGAGCACCCTCGTCACGACCGTGATTATCGCGATTTTCGTGCTTATACTCGCGGTCAGCAACGTCGAAACGGCAATTCAAAACACGCCGTGGATTACGCCTGCGTTCACTTGCGTCGTATACGCTCTTTTCGGTTCGCTCGGCGGAAAATACGTCGTCAAAAACATCAAACTCGCAGTGTTCCCGCTCGTCATCATCGTTGCGTTCTCTCTCATTTTGGGATTTGCCGCACCGTCGCTCGGCGTAGGCTCTGCATACTTGTTCGTGGGCATCGCGCTCTGCGCAATCTTCGGCGTGCTTCAAGTGGTGCGTGAAAAGAAGAAAGCAAAACTCAAAGAGGAACAAGAACACCTCGAGCAAATCGCAGTGTCCGACGTCGAACTCGAACAAAACGGCGAAAACGTAACGGCAGACGAAACCGCAAATTCCGAAAAAGCGGAAGTCGAAAGCGAAGAAACCGCCCTCGAAGAAGCGGAAAAAGAAGCCGAACAGATTGCAGAAGATACGCAATCGGTGGAATAAGCAGATTAAAAAACATACTTTGACAAGAATCCGACGAGCAATCGTCGGATTCTTGTTTTTCGGCAAACGATACGCAACGCCGAAAATCATAACGACACGAATATGCGACTAAAACGAAGTTTGCATTTTATAGTTGTTATTATCATTTATAAGTGATATAATCAATATAATTCTCAAACAAAGAGGAATCTGATGGACATTATTATCAGCGGTTTGGGCGCAGTCGGAACTACCCTAATGCAAGAACTTGCGGACGAAGGTCACAACGTAGTCGTGGTGGACCTCAACGGCGACAAGGTGGAAAAAGCCGTCAATCAGTTTGACGTCAAGGGCGTTATCGGCAACAGCGCGAGCGCGGACGTACTCAAAGAAGCGAACGTTGCTTTTGCGGAACTTTTCATCGGCGCGACAAACCACGACGAATTGAATATCCTTTGCTGTATCATCGCAAAAAGACTGGGCGCGAAAAAGACTATCGCGCGCGTTTCCAAGCCCGAATATCTCGAATTGTTCGGCAACGAAAACGACCTCGGCATAAGCCTTTTGGTCAATCCGCAGTACGAAGCCGCGCTGGAAATAAGCCGTATGCTTCGCTTCCCTTCCGCAATCAAAGTCAACGAATTTTCAAACGGTAAGGTTGAACTCGTGGAATTTCGCGTAAGCGGCGATTCCGACCTCGTGGGGCTGGAACTCAAAAAACTCGGCAGCAAATACAAGGCGAAAGTCCTCATTTGCGCCGCGCAAAGAAACGGCAAAGCAATCATTCCGGGCGGCGATTTCGTCATTCAGGCAGAGGACAGACTTTTCCTCACCGCAACCACGAAAGACATTTCCCTTTTCTTCAAGCAACTGGGTTGGAACAAGCAAGCAAAAGACGTGATTATCGTGGGCGGTTCTACGA
>CAKQLT010000123.1:0-1918 GCA_934254715.1 uncultured Clostridia bacterium
CACATCCGGTGAATGTGTTGTAGCCAAAGCGAACGAGGCGGATTGCTTTGCAAACGCCGAAGTCCAAAGCCCGAAGGGAAGGGGTGACGTGTGATTTTAAGATTCACGCCGTTCACTCTTGTAGAAAAAAAGCACCCCTCTCTATATTACGAGAGGGGTGCTTTATTAAATTCGTTTATTCTTTGTCCGTGTTTTCACCGTCCGCGCTTTGTGCGTTTTCGGCGTTTGCGTCGTCAATCAACGCGATTTTCTTTTCGTCCTTTGCCGCTTTCTTTGCAAGGCGTTTTTGCTTTGCCTTTTCACGCTTTGCGGCGAGTTTGGGAAGTTTGCCTTTCTTGACGAGCACTTCGATAGTCACGACGATAACGATTATCACTGCCGCAATGCAACCTACGACGATTCCGAAAATGTCAAAGAAACCGAGTTGAATGGTGTTCACGTAGTCGGGATCGCTGTACACTTCGATGTATTGATCGATTGTTTCGATGCGAGAATGTTTGTCCTTTTCTTTAATATTGACATCTTGTCCGACGAGTTTAAGGATTTCGCTTTCCGTCCAGACGTAACTGTATTTGTCAACGGGTTTGCCGCTTGCCGTACCTGCGTCTCTGTCCGCGTGGGATTCAAAATACTTTGCGTAGCCGTTGTCCCACATTTGAAGGGTTGCGGTGTAGGAATTGTAGTGATTGATTTTTTGTCCGCCCTCTTTCATATCCTCTTGCGGCTTTGCAAACCACTTTTCGAGAAGTGCGGTGTCCGAATCCATATCAATTGCAAAATCCACCGTATACAGTCCGTTTTCGAGTTTTATCGTCGCATTGTCGGCGATTATCTCGGCGCAGAAGTCCATATTGTTGATTTCGTGAATCGAGTTGCTCAAAACGTGAACTTTGTTGTTGAACTCGTCAAGCGTGAGCGGGCTTTCGAACGGATGGTCCTTTTCCTGAATCTCGAATTTCGCATACGGAAAAGTCGGAACGGAACAATCGCACGAATACGCCACACCCTTGCCCGCAAAGAACCAATAGTTGCCGTCACCGTTGGTGTATGCGACTTTCAAATATCCTGCAAACGCCGCCGCTGCCGCCGCCATAACTTTGTAAAGCGGGTCGTCGGACGCAGGTTGCACGCTCGTTGCGAGTTGATAGTACCACTTGTCGCCGTTGCGAAGATTGAACGAGTGCATTATGACTTTCGCCATCTCGATGCCTGCGTCGCTCTCTTGCACCACAAGCGACAACGGGGTGTTGATTCTGCTTTCGTTTGCGGACGTGTAAAGAGCCATAACCGCGGCTTTGATTGCGTCTTGGTCTTTGGTTTCGTCGTCGTCCGCTTTCGCGCTTTCGGCAACGCCTTTGTCGATAATCGCCTTGTTTGCCGCAAACGATTCGATAGCCGAATAATCGGGACGTGCGCCCACCGGCATTTCAAACGACGTGGGAACGTCTTGATCGTTGCCCTTATCGTTGCACGCCGCAAGAGCAAACACACAAGTTGCAATCAACGTGAGCGCAAGCACGCTTGCAATGATACGTTTTTTCATAATCTACCCTTTTAGATTAAAGATTTTAAGCCTATCGATTAAATATATAAAATATATACAAATAAAAGACAGCACTATATTATTTTACAGTTTGTATCGAATGTTGTCAAGCGAGAAAAGAGGTAAGGAAAAAACGAGAAAAGTTTTTATGCGGTTGGCATATTCAAGGCGTTCTTATACACGGAATGTGCAAATTCGCAGACGGAACACGAGCCGCAAGGCGGCGACCCATTGCTCAAACGGCGTTGCGGTGAAAGCAACAAATATAGTTTATTGCTTGACACCGCACTTGTTTTCGCAATCACTAACCGCGCAAGCCCTCTTTACTCTCAAAATAAGACGGACAAAAACTCAAACCGCAATTCCGCGCGAGTG
>CAKQLT010000124.1:0-1907 GCA_934254715.1 uncultured Clostridia bacterium
CATCATAGCCAAGAGGTAAGGCAAGGGTCTGCAAAATCCTCACCCCCAGTTCAAGTCTGGGTGATGCCTCCAAAAAACAAGCGACGATATTGTCGCTTGTTTTTATTTACAAACTTGAAGCCTTGTGTTACAATAACTCTCGCAAAATATCTATAAGATAACGATGCACTTAATCTTTTTTATGCCGGAATGGCGGAATCGGAGCCGCAAGGCGGCGGCCGTATCGAGCGTCGGACTTGATGTATAGTACAAGTGAGCAAGCGAGTGTTGTTTTTTCGCTTGCGAACGAGTGGCATAATAAATGAAATGACGCAAGTTATGTCTCGACCGAGTGTGTCCCCCTGCTACGCAGTCGCCGTGGGTTCCCTTTTAAGGGGGAACGGCGATAGGGGAAACAGATGACGAAAGGGGAAATTGCGTTTAATATAAATTTTTTTCAACTTTGCCGGAATGGCGGAATAGGCAGACGCAAGGGACTTAAAATCCCTCGATGGAAACATCGTATCGGTTCGACCCCGATTTTCGGCACCAAAACACTTTCACGCAACATGCGGAGAGTGTTTTTTTGTTTTCGACAAATAATAATTGCGGTTTTTTGTTTTCAATCATTCGCTTTTTAAGAAAACAGGTGAAAAACGCGCCACATAACAATGCGTACTGCTCGAAATCATACATTTTGTTGTAATATCTGGACTTTTGAGCGCAAACCTATTGCCAAAACCCTTTTCGTATGATAAAATTATTCAGTATTGAGAAAGTTATATGTGCGTGCGCTACGTGCGCGTGCGCATTACGGGTGGGAAAATGAACACTACTGCATACGCAAAAAGGACGTTATACAAGCCGATTGACTTCTTCTTCCGCGGCGTAGTCGATTACGCAACGAAGAACAAGAAGGTCGTTTTCGTCGATGCGTTCCAAGTGCTCAACGACAGATATTTGGGCAGAATGAGCGTATGCAATTATTTTTATATTGCGGAAAATTCTGTTCGTATAAACGAACTCAATATCATCGCGCTCGAAGAACTTCGCAATTACGATCTCGTTATGCGCGAGAATTTCCTTATCCCCGACAACATCGTTTATTGCATGCCGATATCCGTTCGCTTTTTGGACAACGACAAGGATTTCGACGTTTTGATGCAGACGCTCAAAGATTGCGGATACAAAAAGACGAATCTCGTAATTTCGTTTTTCGTCAGCACTCTCACGAAACTTGACGAATCGGGCATTGCGAGATACAACCGTTTGCGCAAGGCGGGATACAAGATTTGTGCGTCGGCTTTCGGTGAAGAATACAATTCTCTCGACGTATTCGCGCAGTTCAATTTCGATTATCTTAGATGCGAGTCGGCGTATTTCGACGCAAGCGACAAGAAAAAAAGAGTGCTTGCAATGCTTGTGAATTATTGCAAGGCTAACAAGGTCGGTTTCGTCATGGAAGGCGTTGACACGCCCGGACAACTTGCGAGATTCAAGCGCGACGGCGTGAAACTCATGACGGGCAGAGCGGTGTCCAAGCTCTCTCGTTGGGTAACAAACGAATTCCTTGGTTTGAAAGACCCGACGGGCAAGGCGAAAGAAGAGTATCTCAAAAAACTTCAAAAGGTGCTCGATTCCAAAAAGAAAGCCGAAGACGCCGAACTCGAAGATTTGCGCAAAGCGGCAATCGAGCGTGCGCGCGCAACCGACGGCGAAAAGATTATGCCGTCCGCTCCGAGACCGGAACTTGCGAAATCTCCGTATCAGGTGCGACTCGAACAGCAGAAACTCAACGCGAAAAAAGCCACGGAGCAAAGACTCGAAGCGCAGGCGAAACTCGTTGAGCAAAAGCACGAAGACGCCGATCGCGAGAAAAAACTCATCACGGAAATGTCCCGTATGCGCTATGAAGGAGACGTGCAAAG
>CAKQLT010000125.1:0-1673 GCA_934254715.1 uncultured Clostridia bacterium
CAAAGAGTTATCGACACGCTGTTCCCGATTGCAAAGGGCGGCGTTGCGGCAGTTCCCGGACCGTTCGGAAGCGGCAAAACCGTCGTTCAGCACCAACTTGCGAAGTGGGCGGACGCGGACATAATCGTATACGTAGGCTGCGGCGAGCGCGGCAACGAGATGACGGACGTTCTCAACGAGTTCCCGACTCTTATCGACCCCAAGAGCGGTCAACCGCTTATGAAGCGCACCGTGCTTATCGCAAACACGTCGGATATGCCCGTTGCGGCGCGCGAAGCGTCCATTTACACGGGTATCACCATTGCGGAATACTTCAGAGATATGGGCTATTCCGTCGCAATTATGGCGGATTCCACCTCTCGTTGGGCGGAAGCGCTCAGAGAAATGAGCGGTCGTCTCGAGGAAATGCCCGGTGAAGAAGGCTATCCCGCATACCTTAGTTCCCGTCTTGCGGAATTTTACGAACGCGCGGGGATCGTCAAAGTTTTGGGACAAGAAAACGTCGTCGGTTCGATTACGGCAATCGGCGCGGTTTCGCCCCCCGGCGGCGACCTTTCCGAACCCGTATCGCAAGCGACTTTGCGTATCGTCAAAGTGTTCTGGGGGCTCAGTGCCTCGCTTGCGTACAAACGCCATTTCCCCGCCGTTGACTGGCTTACGAGTTATTCGCTTTACGCAGAGCGTCTCGGCGAGTGGTACACCGACAACGTCGACGAGGAATGGATGAGATTGCGTGCAAAGTGTATGCGCATACTTCAAGAGGAAGCGCAACTCGACGAAATCGTAAGGCTCGTCGGTATGGACGCGCTCTCGCCCGAAAACAGACTCACGATGGAAACGGCAAAGTCCATAAGAGAGGACTATTTGCACCAAAACGCTTTCCACGAAGTGGACACGTTCTCGTCATTGCGCAAGCAAGAATATATGCTTCGTCTCATTCTCGAATTTGACGAACTTGCAAAGGACGCGCTCGAAAAGAACGTTGACATCGAGGATATTCTCGAACTCGGCGTAAGAGAGCAAATCGGCAGAGCGAAGTATATTCCCGAAAGCGAAATGTCGAAATTCGACGAAATTCTTGCCGAAATCAAGAGCGAAATGCGCGCTCTCACCGACGAAGGAGGCATTTGATGTTAAAAGAATACAACACCATAAGAGAGATTGTCGGCCCGCTTATGCTCGTCGAGGGCGTTGAGGGCGTAAAATATAACGAACTTGTCGAAATCAGACAAGAAAACGGCGAAATCAGAAGCGGCAAGGTGCTCGAAATCAATCGCGACAAGGCACTCGTTCAGTTGTTCGAGGCCTCGCAAGGCATCAAAATGGCTTCCGCAAAAGCGAGATTTTTGGGACACGGCATCGAACTCGGCGTAAGCGAAGATATGCTCGGCAGAGTTTTCGACGGTATGGGCAGACCCCGCGACGGCGGCGCGCCCATTATTCCCGAAATGAAACTCGACATCAACGGTCAACCGATAAACCCCGTCGCGCGCGACTATCCCAACGAGTTTATTCAAACGGGTATCAGCGCAATCGACGGCTTGAACACGCTCGTCAGAGGTCAAAAACTTCCCGTGTTCTCGATGTCGGGTATGCCTCACGCAGAACTTGCGGCGCAAATCGCAAGACAAGCCAAAGTTTTGGGCAGCGACGCAAAATTCGCGGTCGTGTTC
>CAKQLT010000126.1:0-1651 GCA_934254715.1 uncultured Clostridia bacterium
CATAGGCGGATTCTTTTATCTAAAGATTTTTATTCCACCACTTCAAGTGGTGGTTTTATTGTCGCTAAAGGCTACAAAGAAAAAGCAACCGTCAAAATACGGTTGCTTTTGCAATTTGCACGTTTAGATGTGCAAAACGATACGATAAACTCGTTATTTGTTCATAACTTCGAGGCATTGCGCAAAGAATTTGGTTGCGGTTTCCATTGCGTCGATACTCACGCGCTCGTTGATTGCGTGAATACGTTTTTGGTCGTCCAACGTCATCAAGAACGGCGTGAAACGATAAATGTTGTCGCATACGTCGCCGTAATAGCGGCTGTCGCTGTTTGCGATAAACATATACGGCGCGGTGACCATCGTCGGGAAAATTTGCTTGATTGCAACGTTCAAATCGTGCCACGGTTTTACGTCGATGGGCGAAACCGCAGTCGCTTCCGTACCCTTGCCGTGTCTTTCGACTTTGACGTTTTTGCCGAGAAGTTTTTGAGTGTATTCGAGCACTTCGTCGCTCGTTACGCCAGTGATGATTCTCGTGTTGATATTTGCCGTAACCTTGGGCGGAATGACGTTTTCGGCGTCGCTTCCGTGCAACATCGTTTGTGCGAACGTCGTCGAAATGAGCGAGTTCGTGAGCGGTATTTTTTTGAACACGAATTTGAGCAACGGACTCAAAATATCCCTATTGACAAGTATGAATCTGAACGGGAATTTGACGTGCGGCGCAATGAGTTTGAACGTTTGCTTCGTCGCGGGCGTCCATTTGCTCGGCATCGGGTGCTTGTCGAGTTTGACGAGTGCCTTGCCCATAATTGCCGCCGCCGACGGTTTCGAGGGGTTGGAAGCGTGACCGCCCGCCTTTTCGACGGTCAAAGTCATATTCATATTGCCCTTTTCGCAAGTTGCGATAAGTCCGAACAACTTGTCCTCGCCTATCATCTTGCCGTCGATAATCGTACCGCCCTCGTCAACTATGTATTCGAGGCGGATATTCTGTTTTTTGAACCATTCACAAATATGCGCCGCGCCTTCTTCCGTCCACGCTTCCTCGTCGTGACCGAAGCAGAAATACACGTCGCGCTCGGGTTGCCAGCCTTCCGACAACAGTTTCTCGGCGGCTTCCAAAAGGGAAATCATCGTGCCCTTCATATCTTGCGTTCCGCGACCCCATATGAATCCGTCGTCTATCGTTCCGCCGAACGGCTCGTAATCCCAACCCTCTTTGGGTGCGGGAACGACGTCTTGGTGCGCCAAAAACGCGCCGGGAAGCAACGTCGAATCCTTGCCCGTAAACTTGAATACGAGGCTGTAATTGTTTATGACGGTCTTTTGCGCCGCCTTATGTACGAGCGGATAAGTCTTTTCGAGCCACGCGTGGTAGTCCAAAAACGGCTTGTCTACACCCTCGAATTCGCCGACCATAGATACGGTGGGAATTTGAACGGCCTCGGAAAGGTGCTTTGCGATAAGGTTCTTGTCGAAATCTCTCGCCTTATACTCGCCCGCGTCTATTTCTTTAGGCTTGCACAAGAGCGTACGGATTATCATCGTTGTCAAAAGCATAACGATTTACCTCTTAATCTTGATATGGATATTATAATATCGATTTTTAACATTTGCAAGGTTTATATGCCGATTTACACTGTAACTT